>NZ_JZEY01000054.1:1527904-1833485 GCF_000969445.1 Devosia chinhatensis
GGCCCCGCATCTTCAGGCGCGGCCGGCTCCATCTCGGCGGCTTCCACAGGCGTACTGAACATGCCGGCAATGGCCGATCCCAGCAACACGCCGCCGGTCACACCCAATGCGGTCTGCGCAGCGCCCGCGAGGAACCCGCCCTGCGCCGGACGATCCCAGGGCCCGGCGCGTCGAGCCGGTTCCTGCCGTTCCTGTCGCTGTGGCCTGTCGCCGCCGCCAAAGATCGAGCCCAAAAATCCGCCACCGGCGTTTTCGGCCCGCTCCTCCAGCGCCGCAATGCGCTCTTGCTGCTCCCGCAGGGCAGCTTCCTGGACGACAATGGTTTGGGCCATGTAATAGGCCGCTTCCGGATGCGCGCTGAGACGCTGCCGGATCAACTCTTCCGCGTCCGCATCCCGCGGCGCCGAATTGCGCGCCACATTGCCGAGCCGCTCGAACAGATCCTCGATGGCGCGCTGGTCTTCGGGTCTTAACATGGCTGGCTCCTCTGCTTGTCCTCAAGAGATGGGAACCGCTTGGCGGCAGCACAAGACCTGGGCGCACTCAGGAACGCTTCCGCGCCTGGCGCAGCACATAGCCGATCACCACCGCCATGGCCTCGTAAAGCTCCACCGGAATGGTCTCGTCCAGCTCCACTCCGCTCAGCGCTTCGGCCAGGACGGGATTGGTTTCGATCACCACGCCATTTTCCTCGGCCAGAGCCACGATCTTTTCGGCAAGCAGCCCGCGGCCCTTGGCGACGACGCGCGGCGCCTCCTGCGAGCCCTGCTGGTAGTGCAGCGCCACCGCCAGGGCGCGCGGATCCTTGGGCGTTTCCGTCATCGGCGTTCGTCCACGATATTGCCCGATGGCACCGGCGCATCGGGCGCGGGCACTCCGGCGCGGACCACGATGGCCCCAGCCTTGAGCCCCAGCGCCTCCAGTTCATGGCGCAGCGCGGCAATTTCGGCGTCGAGCTGCTGCGCCGTCTCCGGACGCTCCGCCCAGAGCAGCACCCCGGCAATTCCGGCCCGTAGCGAAACCTGGGCGCCCACCTCACCCATATCGCTGAAATTGATCGCGAACTTGACCTGCCAGCCCCGGTCCTCGGGCGCGTCGCCCATGGCGTCGCGATCCCGGTGGATGTGCAGGTGCAGGAGGCTTTGTTGTCCGGCCACCATCACGGGCAGATCGAGGCTCCACTGCGCCTCCTGCCGCGATGCGGCCTCGGGCAGCGAGGCTGCCTGATGCAGCCGCAATCGCGACAGCGCCGCCTCGGTCCGCTCAAGCAAGGCCTTGCCGGCCTGGTGCGGCTCGTAAGGTATCTCGCCCATCGGCAGGTCCAGGCTGCGCGCGCGCGGCGTCATGCCCCGCAGGGGCGGTGGAATGGTGCGCACCTGCTCCATAGGCATCTGGTCTCCCAGCCAGGCGCCGAGCTGACGCTGAAGACCCAGAAGCGCCGTCTTCATGTCTCCGCCGGCACTCTTGGCCAGCCCCGCGCCCAACATGGCCTCCTGAAAGATGCCCGAATTGCGGATTGCCCGGGCCAGCGCCGAGGGCGTCACGCCCCCCTCGTCCAGTGCCAGCCTTTGTCCCAGCACCTGCTGGGCCGCCTTGACAACCGGCTCCGGCATGGCGACGCGGCCCACCACCTGGCTCAGAGCCACGGTCAGCCCCAGCACGCTATCCTGCCGCACGAGGGCCTGCTGCACCATCTGGGTCAGCGCAACCTGCGGGCTCGACGGCTGGACAGCCGGCGGCGCCATCGGCGCTGCAGCGCCGGCACTCTGCCCCTGTGCTCCGGAAGGAACCTGCCCGCTTTGCGCGCCCGAGGCGATCACGCCGGACGCCTGGGCCACAGGCGGAAGCGCCGGAGGGGTGGTGGTGGTCGCCAGCTGAACGGGCAGGATGGCGGCTGCCGGCGCAGCGACCGCATAGGGAATTGTCGGCCGCCCGGAGACCGCAGCACCCGCCATCGGTGCAGCTGGCGCTGTCCCCGCCGGCCCGACCGGCATCGAGCGCTCCGCTGCATTGATCGAGGCTACGCTGATTGGTGCTGCCCGAACCAGGCCCTCTGCGCCCGACGCCGCCAGTCCGGGAGAAGATGCTGGCGTCTGCAAGCCAGCAGTCGACGCGGCCGGGCGGGGCGAAACGGGTATTGAGGCACCTGATTGTGCCCCGCCTGCCCCCGTTGCGACCGTTGGGCTTGTCGGTATGCCTAGGGGCGCACTCGGCTGGGCCAGCGCTGCCGGCGAAAGCTGCACCGAAGTCGCAGCCGGGCTTGTGGGCGGCGGCACTGGATTCTGCGGAGTGCCGGTCATCGGCGGCTGCGCCGAAATCAGCGTCATCTTCACCTGTCCATCCGCCTGGTTCAGCGCCAGGGTCAGCATGGTCCCCGGCGCTTGCGGCATGGGCAAGTGGAGAGCGAGTGTCTGCCGCCCGATCTGCACCTGGGTAGAGCCGTTCTCGAGCTGCCCGATGACCTGGGCCTGCAACGTCGATCCGGCCGCCGACTGAGCCAGGGCGCGCAAAGTCACACTGGCCTGCGCCAGCGGGATGGACGGCAATTGCGACGCTATGCTCATCTGCCAGATCGCCTCCGGCCGCAAACTGCGACACGGAAAAGTCTAGCGCATCATGCGCCGCGCGTCAGGCGCGGAAATCGTTGGACTTCTTGGTGATTGGCTTGCCCCGGAACGTCACCCAGAAAAAATTGAGCGTATAGGTGCCCGCCGTGCGGAACACACCCTCGCCCTCGAGCCGGCGACCCGACGTCTTCATCGGCAGAGCATAGGTCCACTTCACCCCGCCCACCTTGGACAGGCGCACCGCCACGTCCGTGTCCTCGCCGAAGAAATCGATCGTGCGGTCATAGCCGCCGACAGAGGCCCAGGCGTCGCGCTTGAAGACAAAATTGCCCCCCTGCACCACCGAGCCCACCCGCAGCACGAAGCGGTTGAGCAGGTAGATAAGATAGGTCAGCCCATAGAAAATGCTGATCAGGACGCGGTTATGCAGCGCCATGTCATAGTAGATGTAAGGGCCGCTGAGGCAGACGAGCTTGGGATCCTTGGCAAATTCCCGGTAGACGACATCAAGCCAGCCTTCGGGTACGATCGTGTCGCTGTCGATATTGGCCACCAGCTCATAGCCCTCGCTGGCCGCAAAGCCGGCGTCCCGCGCATTGACGAGACCCTTCTTGGGCTCGTCGACCACGCGCACGCCGTCGAAGCTGCGGGCGATCTCTCCGGTGCGATCGGTCGAGGCATTGTTCACAACGATCACATCTGCGGGGACGCCCGAGCGCTTGATTTCCGCCAGGACCGATTCGAGACACTTCCCGATCAGGGCTTCTTCGTTATAGGCGGGAATGACAAAGGCGAGCTTCATTGCGGTCCTCATGCCGGCTGGGGCCAGCGTGGTCGATTTTCCTGCACATAGCCTGCCGTCGCCGTCGCGGCAACCTTGCGTCCACATTGGGGCCCCAGCAACGCTTTCCGCCTTGAACAGCGCCGCAACTTGGTCCCTCCTGCACCGCACCGATTCATTTCGTCCAGGAAATCATGGCCGACACGCCTCCAAACCAGAATGTCGTCGACGCTGACCGCAAGAGCCGCTTCACGCGCCTGCGCTCCACCCTGCGCATTCTCTATCACGGTCAATCGCCCAAGGCCCTGCGTTTTCAGGCCGTCGTGCTCATAGTCGATCTGGCCATCATCGCCTTCTTTGTCGCTTCGCCCCTGCTGCGCGACACCGAAAGCTTTCTGTGGATCGATTATTCCATCGCCGCCCTGCTGGCCGCCGATCTGACGGCCCGGGGCCTGGCCTCGTCCCATCCCGAGCGCTGGATCCGGCAATTGCCGGTTGTGGTCGATGTTTTCATCCTGATCACGCTGCTGGCGCCCACCTGGTTCTTCAACCTCGGCTTCCTGCGCATTCTACGGCTCTGGACTCTTTCTCATTCGAGCACCGTCTGGCGACCGCTCGAAAAGCGCGGCCTTGGCGGTTATCGCGACAAGATCCAAGCCGTCATCAACCTTCTGGTCTTCATCTTTGTCGTCACCGGCTTCGTCTACACCGCCTTCGCCCAGCGCGATGCGGGCATTGCCGGCTATGTCGACGCGCTCTATTTCACCGTCACCACCATGACGACGACCGGCTTCGGCGACATCACCCTGCCCGGCACCTTCGGCAAGCTTGTCTCCATCGTCATCATGATCATCGGCATATCGCTGTTCGTGCGGCTGGCGCAGCTGATCTTCCGCCCCAACAAGGTCACCTTCCCCTGCCCGCAATGCGGCCTCACCCGTCACGAGCCCGACGCGGTGCACTGCAAGGCCTGCGGACATCTCCTCAATATCCCGGACGAGGGCCACCACTGACCCGGGTCCAATTGCGCTCAGTCGCGGCCGGCGACGGGCAGCCGTACCCGGAAACAGGCACCCGGCAACGGCCCCGGCACCAGTTCGAGCGTACCGTTCATGCGCGCAATGATCTGCCGGCTGATGGCAAGGCCCAGCCCGGCCCCGCCCTGGTCTCCGGCGCCAGACACGCCACGCCAAAATTTCTCGAAGATGAACTTGCGCTCTGCCTTGCCGATGCCCGGTCCGTTATCCGCCACCTCGACGACATAATGGCCGCCGCGCACCGCTGAGCTCACCCGCACCACCGGCAGCTCGGTGTGGTTGTATTTCACGGCATTGGAGATCAGGTTGATGAACACCTGGCAGAGCCGGTCCCCGTCACCTTCCACCATCGTCGTGTGCGCGCGCTCGCCCAGTTCCACTTGCATGTTTCGCTGCCGCAGCAATGCATCGCACACGCCAAGCGCCCGGTTCAGCGCGTCTTCGGCATCGACGGGCGCGTTCTGCCAGGTCCGCTCGCCCCGCTCCAGGGCGCTGAGGTCGAGAATTTCATCCAGCAGCTTGGTGAGCCGCATGCTCTCCTGGTGAATGGTAGACAAAAAGCGCTGCCGCTGCGCCTCGTTCAGTCCCCCCGGTTCCAGCAGGATTTCCGAAAACGAGCGGATCGAGGTCATCGGTGTGCGCACTTCGTGGCTGACCTGGCTCAGGAACTCGTCCTTCTGGCTGTCCAGCTCGCGCAATTGCGCATTGGCCTCCTCGAGCTTGCGTGCCGTGAGCCGCAACTCCGCCGAGGTCTTTTCCAGCTGCTGGGAATATTCGATGACCTGCTGGGTCTCGTCGGCCATCTGCATCATTTCTTCCAGCGACACGTCGCCACCGGCCACCACCTTGGACAGCATCACATGGGCCGAGGACGCCCCGATCGACCCCGCCAGCTCCCGTTCGAGCCGGCCGATAAAGTCCGCTGTCGGCTCCAGCAAGGCAGGTTCCACCCCGCGCTCCCGCGCCGCCTGCTCGAACAGGGCTGCGGCCCGCTTTTCGCCCAGCACGCGCTCGGCGACGAAGAAGAGGTCGTTGGCCGTGGCCGAGCCCGGCACGAAATTGCGCTGCGGCAGCCCATGGCGACGAAATACGTCGACAAAGGCATTGGCCTGGATGCGTTCCAGTGACGAGGGCCGCGTCAACAGCGATCCAAGCGTCAGGATCAGGCAATTGATGGACAGGCTCCAGAACGCGGCATGTGCCAGGGGGTCCCACCCATCGAGACCGAACAGCGCCTCGGGCCGCAGCCAGGACAGCCCCCAGGGTCCGCGGTGGAGCAGCACGGAGACCATCGGGGACACCGAGGCCAGCGAGGGCAGGAAACACGTCCATGCCCAGATCACGAAGCCGCAGAGAATGGCCATGGTGACCGCCTTGAGCGAGGCGTCACGCCAGAAGATCGCCGCCAGCAGCGCCGGGAAGAATTGCGCAATAGCGGTAAAGGAGATGAGCCCGATCGGCGCCAGGGCGTCGGAGTCGCGGGTGAACATGAAATAGAAGAAGCCCAGCGACAGGATCAGCACGATGGCAAACCGTCGCGCAATCAGCAGCACGCGGCTAACGCCTTGGCCATCGCCGCTTTGCGCCACGGGCCCGAACTTGAGCACCAGCGGCATGATGATATGGTTCGATACCATGATCGACAGCGCGATCGATTCCAGGATGATCATTGACGTGGCGGATGAAAAGCCGCCGATAAAGGCAAACAGGGCAATCCCATTCTGCCCTGCGGACAAGGGCAGCGTCAGCGCGAACATGTCGGGATTTGAGCCCGCAGGCATCACCGTCAGCCCGTAGAGGGCGATGGGAATGATGAAGATGCTCATCAGCATCATGTAGGCCGGGAACGCCCAACCGGCGACGCGCAGGTGGTCCTCGTCGGAATTTTCCACCACCGTCACCTGAAACTGGCGTGGCAGGCAGATGATCGCGGCAATGGACAGCACCAGTGTGGTGATCCAACGGCTGTCGAAACTGGCCGCCGTGTTGAACGCGATGCCCTTTTCCGCCGCCTGGCTGAAAATCCCCTCGACGCCCCCGCCGATATAAATGACGAACACGCCCACCGCCACCAGCGCCGCCAGCTTCACCACCGCCTCGAAGGCAATGGCGGCGACGACACCATGATGTTGCTCCTTGGCGTCTACATGCCGTGTGCCGAAGAGGATCGTGAACAGCGCCATGGCCGCCGCGACCCCCAGTGCCAGCCCCACGTCGTCAATGCCGGTCAGGCTGCCGCGCCCGAATTCGGATGCGCCGGCAACGGCCTGGATGGAAGACGTCACCGCCTTCAATTGCAGGGCGATGTAGGGCGCGATGCCAATGACGGCGATACAGGTGACCAAGACGCCCAGACGGCTCGATTTGCCGAACCGCGATGACAACAGATCCGCCAGCGAGGTGATGCGATGCAGGTGGCTGATGCGCACCAGCCGGCGCAGCAGGAAATACCAGCCGACGAACACCAGTGTAGGCCCAAGATAGATGGTCAGGAATTCCAGCCCGCTGCGCGCCGCATTGCCCACGGCGCCGTAAAACGTCCAGCTGGTGCAATAGACCGAGATCGAGAGCGTATAGACGGCCGGCGAATTGAGCCAGGACCGCTTGTTGGCCCGTGCCCGCCGATCGCCGAGATAGGCCAGCACGAACAGCAGGCCGACATAGCCGACGGCCGTGGCGATGACGAAATCGGCCGACAGCATCTAGCCCTCGCCCTCGTCCTGCCCACCATTGCCCTCGGGCGGCAGGTGCCGTGTCAGCAGCACGGTCCCCACGATCAGCAGCAGCCAGGCCCCGAACAGGTAGACCACGATCTGCGGCACGCCGAGGAAGCTCGCGTCCTGGTTGAACAGCGTCACCACGGGCGGCACGAATCCCACCAGTCCGATCACCGTCAGCAACAGCATGCCGCCGACGACCCTACGCGTCTCGATCATGCTCACCCAGCAATTGCCGCACTGCCCCGACAACCTCTGCATTGGAATAGGGCTTGGTGACGAACCGGTCCGCCCCCAATTCCTCGGCGATGCGGCGATCCTGCTGCTGCCCCTTGGCCGTCAGGATCAGCACCGGCAGGTCGCGCGTTTCCGCGCTTGCCCGCAATTGCTTGAGCACATCGAAGCCGCTGCGCTTGGGCAGCATCACGTCGAGCACCAGAACCCGCGGCAGCGATTTTCGCACGCAATCCAGCACGGCGTCGCCATCCGTGACCGACTCGATGGTCCAGCCCGCGCGGCGCAGGATAAAATCGAGTGATTCAAGGATGCTCGGCTCGTCTTCGGCGATCAGGACATCGATGCCCAAATTTCCCCCTCCGTCCGCAGTCTCCCCACCGCGAACTGCGACAGTTAAGCGCAATCAGCCGCTTTCGCCAAGGCCAAACTGGTTCGGGTTCAGCGGCAGCCGCGTCACCGAGCGCGGCCCGCCGGGCGCCAGCATCTCCTCCTGGCGGGCCGAACAATCCCGGCGCGGGCACAGCCGGCAGCTCGGCCCCACCGGCACGTCGGCACTCTGGTCAGCCAGGTCCAGCCCGGCCGCATAGATTGTCCGGTCGGCATGCAGCACGTCGCAGGCCAGCATGATCGAAATGGGTAAAGGCTGGTCTCGAAACGAGCTCGGCCGGTGCTGCAGGCTGCGGGCAAGGAAAAGATAGCGCGACCCGTCGGAGAACCGCACCACCTGCCGCGTGATCGTATCGGGCTGCCGCACCGCCCCATAGATCGCCCAGAGCGGGCAGGCATGCCCCGAATTGGGCAGCAGCAGCCCGGGCAAGGGAAAATGCTTGGTCAGCCGCCCGGCCGGGTCCGAACGCAGGAAGCCGAAGGGGATGCCCTCTTCGCCCGGCCGCCGCAGCGACACGAGGCGATGCGCGATCTGCTCAAAGCTGCCCGAAAAGCTTTCGCGCAAATGGTCGATATCATAGGCCGCCGCCTCCGCCTCGCCCAAAAACCGCGAATAGGGAAAGACCAGGGCTCCTGCCAGATATGAGCCGAGGGCCCGCGCAGCCAGTCGCCGCGACGTTTCGTTGGTCAGCACGGCAGTGTCGAGCATGCGCCGCAGCACGTCGCCCGCCGCCAGTTCCCCCAGGAGCCGCGCCAGCTGGAATTGCCGCGTGGCCAACGTCGTCGTCCCCTGGAACCACATGACGCGCGTGTGTGGATCGTAGCGATATTGACCTGGAAAATCAGGCAGGTCCGGCCGCCCGCCAATCCGTGTCGCGACCCCGTATCCACGCTCCAGATGGGCGCTCAACTCGGCCGGGCCAAAGCCGGTCTCGCGGGCTTTCACCTCTGCGCGCAACACATCGGCGATGGCTTCGAGTTCGGGAAAGTGATTTTCGCGCTCGATGATCAGGTCGTCGATTTCCCGCAGGGTCGACACGGTGCGCGCGGCCTGGCTGGTCACCTCGAACTGCCCGATCAGGCTGCGCGCCACATCGCCCAGCACCCGCGCCTCGCGACTGATCGCCATGAGAAACCTGCGACGCTCGACCTCGTCGAGGTCTGCAATGTCCTCGAGGATTTCGGCACTCGAGCGCACGGCCGTGATCCCGGAAAGGATCTGGTGCAACAGCTGGCTCAGCAACGGGTCGGACCGCAGCCGGTCGGCATAGGCGTCGGCGCTGTCCCGGGCATCGGCATAGGCGCGGTGCAATTGCGCCAGAGCCATCGCGCTGGCCGGATATTGCGCCACCAATTGGCGCCGCTCGTCCGGCTGGAACGGCAGTGATTCGATCATCGGGTCGGCATAGGCCTCTTCGAGGTCCTGCAGCAATTTCTGCTCGGCCTGGCCCGTCAGGTCGCCGATCTCGATCTGCAGATGCTGCGCCACGCGCTGCAGCAGCGCCCCGCCGACATCGCGTTTATTGTTTTCGATCAGGTTCAGGTAGCTCGGCGAAATGCCCACCAAGCGCGCCAGAGCCGCCTGCGAAATCTTCAGCGATTTCCGCCTGTTGCTGATCCTGAAGCCGATTGGCGCGCGCATCGGTCTATCCCTCCCACAGTGTCGAACTGTCAACGTTGTGACTAAATATCAGCACCTCAAGGACAAGTATTTACAAAAATCTAGAGCACTTACAATGCTCTATTGAAGCTGTTTTCAAATGTGTCGAATACTGGGCACGCGGTGAACACCCGACAATGTATCGGGGGTCCCGCGCCAAAGGAGGAGATCAATGACACTTTTGAAGCGCGGGTTCTCCCGCCGTCGAGTGCTGCAGACCGGCATGGCCGGCATCATCGGAACGGGCGTTGCCCCCATGATGTTCACCAAGGGCGCCTGGGCGCAGGAGGACTTCTGCAACAACCCCACCGGCGACACCGTCACCATCGGCCTCAACCTGCCCCTGACCGGCGCCTATGCCGAAGAAGGCGCAGACGAGCAGAAGGCCTATGAGCTGGCCATTGCCCACCTCAATGGTGAAGGCGACGGCGGTCTCATCAACGTGCTGACGCCGACGGCCCTTAAGGGCAACGGCATCCTGGGCAAGAAGGTCGGCTATGTGTCCTCGGACAGCCAGACCAAGTCCGACGTGGCCCGCGCCGGTGCCACCCGCATGATCGAGCGCGACGGCGCCATCATGATCACCGGGGGCTCGTCCTCTGGCGAGGCCATTGCCGTTCAGGGCCTGTGCCAGGAAAAGGGCATCATCTTCATGGCCGGCCTGACCCATTCGAACGACACGACCGGCAAGGACAAGCGTCGCTACGGCTTCCGCCATTTCTTCAATGCCTACCAGTCCGGCATCGCGCTGGGCCCGGTGCTCGGCCAGGAATACGGCGCCGACCGCCGCGCCTATCATCTCACCGCCGACTATACCTGGGGCTGGACCCAGGAAGAATCGATCAAGGCGGCAACCGAGGCTCTCGGCTGGGAAACCGTCGCGGCGGTGCGCACCCCGCTCGGCTCCACCGACTATTCGCAATACCTGACGCCGATCCTCAATTCCGGCGCCGACGTGCTGATCCTCAACCATTACGGCCTCGATATGGTCAACTCGCTGCCGCAGGCCGTGCAGTTCGGCCTGCGCGACCGCCAGGCCAACGGCAAGCAGTTTCAGATCGTCACCCCGCTGGTGTCGGAACTCATGGCCAAGGGCGCCGGTGAAGCCATGCAGGGTGTCTTTGGCACCTCGAACTGGCACTGGAACCTGCAGGACCCAGGCTCCATCGCCTTCACCAAGTCCTTCGGCGCCGCCTATGGCTCCCCGCCGTCCCAGGCTGCCCACACCGCCTATGTGCAGATGCTGCTCTACGCGGATGCCGTGGAACGCGCCGGCACCTTCTATCCGCCGGCTGTCATCGAGGCTCTCGAAGGCCACGAATTCGACGGCATGGGCAATGGCCGCACGCTCTACCGCGCGGAAGACCACCAGTGCATGAAGTCGGTGCTCGTGGTGCAGGGCAACGAAGCCCCCACCAGCGAATTCGACGTGCTCAACGTGGTTCAGGAAGTCGACCGCGAAGCCGCGACCTACGACGCGTCCATCTTCGGCGGCGAACTGGGCCCGGCAGAACCCGTGCCGATGTGCTGATCGGCTGAGGCCGGTTTCTCAACCTTCGTTATTGCCCGGCTCGTCCGGGCAATCCAGCCCCTGCATCCGCGCAGACTGGACCGCCGGGAAAGGCCCGGCGGTGACGGTCGAGAC
This sequence comes from Devosia chinhatensis, assembly GCF_000969445.1. NCBI lineage: Bacteria > Pseudomonadati > Pseudomonadota > Alphaproteobacteria > Hyphomicrobiales > Devosiaceae > Devosia > Devosia chinhatensis. The sequence continues at coordinate 1,538,936 of NZ_JZEY01000054.1, forward strand.
GATAGAAGCGTGCCCATGGCGCGACGGAGCCACCCATGTTCGAAGTCATCTTTCTGCAATTTCTCAACGGGCTCGACAAAGGCGCCGCTTATGCGCTGATCGCCTTGGGCCTCACCCTGGTGTTCGGCACATTGGGCGTGGTCAACTTCGCCCATGGCGCGCTGTTCATGCTGGGCGCCTTCTGCGCCGTTACCGTGCGCATGGTCCTCACCATGGAAACGGTCACCATCGATCCTGAACGGCTCTCCCCATGGGGACAGCCGCTGGAAATCCGCGAGCCGCTGGTTCAGGCCTGGCTCGGCGATTTTGGTGCCGTGCTGGTCAATTACTCGGTGCCCTTCTCCATCCTCATCACCATCCCGATCATGCTGCTGATCGGCATCGGGCTCGAACGCGGCATCATCAAGCACTTTTACAAGCGCCCCCATGCCGAACAGATCCTGGTCACGTTCGGCCTCGCCATCGTAACGCAGGAAGTGATCAAGTCCATCTTCGGACCCAATCCCATTCCCCAGCCCATGCCGACCGATTTCCGTGGCGCAGCCGATATCGGCGCCTTCCTCGGCATGCAGGCCAATATCATCACCTATCCGATCTGGCGTCTTGTCTACTTCCTCTTTGCAGCGGTCGTCATCGGCGGCGTCTTCGCCTTCCTGCAATTCACCACCTTCGGCATGGTCGTGCGGGCGGGTATGGCGGATCGGGAAACCGTGGGCCTGCTCGGCATCAATATCGACCGGCGCTTCACCATCATGTTCGGCCTGGCGGCGGTGGTCGCCGGCGTGGCTGGGGTCATGTACACGCCCCTGCTCCCTCCGAACTACCATATCGGCATGGACTTCCTCGTCCTCAGCTTCGTGGTGGTCGTGGTGGGCGGCATGGGTTCGCTTCCCGGCGCCGTGGCGGCAGGCTTCCTGCTCGGCATTCTTCAGTCCTTCGCCTCCATGAACCAGGTGAAGGCCGTTCTCCCCGGCATCGACCAGATCATCATCTATCTCGTCGCCGTCGTCATTCTACTCGTTCGTCCGCGGGGCCTGCTCGGTCGGCGCGGCGTGATGGAGGCCTGACATGAACACCAATCTCATGTCCCGCAACGACCTCGTCCTGCTGCTCGGCTTCGCCATTGTGGTTCTCGCAATGCCGATCTGGCTGGCGCCTTTCGGCGCCGGCTACCCCGATCTGCTGCAGCGTTTCATGATCTACGGCATCTTCGCGGTCGGCTTTAACATCCTCTTCGGCCTCACCGGCTATCTCAGCTTCGGTCACGCCGCCTTCTTCGGCGTCGGCTCCTACACCGCCGTCTGGTCGCTCAAGCTTCTCACGCTCGATGCCATCCCGGCCCTCCTCTTTGCCGTCATCGTCTCGGGCCTCTTTGCCTTGGTCATCGGCTTTCTGTGCCTGCGCCGCTCGGGCATCTATTTCTCGATCCTCACCCTGGCCTTCGCCCAGATGAGCTACAACCTCGCCTATTCGGTGCTCACCCCGATCACCAATGGCGAAACCGGCCTGCAGCTCACCCTTGCCGACCCGCGCGTCATCGACGCCGCCGTTGGCCACACCTATGTGGGCCAGCCAATCCCGACCCTCCTGGGTACTCCAATCGGGGGCTATGCCGGCTTCTATTTCTGCGCCGGATTCCTCATCATCACCTTCTTCATCGCCCAGCGCATTGCCGGCTCGCCCTTCGGCATGATGCTCAAGGCCATCAAGTCCAACCAGACCCGCATGCAGTTCACCGGGTTCAATACCCGCCCCTACGCGCTCTCCGCCTTCGTGATTTCTGGCATGTATGCCGGTCTCGCTGGCGCGCTTCTGGCGGTCACGGACCCGCTCGCAGGCGCCGAGCGCATGCAGTGGACCGCATCGGGCGAAGTGGTGCTGATGACCATTCTCGGCGGTGTCGGCACGCTGATCGGCCCTGTCCTGGGCGCGTGGATCATCAAGTACTTCGAGAACATCCTCTCGGCCCTCAACGACAATATCCTCGCCCGGTTCTTCGACTTCCTGCCCGATGGCGTCGACACCGTCTTCGTCAAGGTCATTGGCAAGTTCGTCGGCGATGGCTGGCACCTGACCCTGGGCCTGGTCTTCGTGATCATCGTGATCTTCCTGCCCGGCGGCATCATGGAAGGCGTGCGCCGCGTCTCGGCCATGTTCAACCGGTCGGGCGGCAAGACTTCAAACCGCACGCAAGCGGCAGAATAGGACAGCGAAAATGGCACAGAACAACGTTGTCCTGCACGTCGCGGACGTCCACAAAAGGTTCGGTGGCCTGCATGCTTTGGCCGACATCGATCTCCAGATCGAGGAAGGCAAGACCCATGCGATCATCGGGCCGAACGGGGCCGGCAAATCCACCCTGCTCAACGTCATCATCGGCAAGCTGGCACCGACCAGCGGCCAGGTGGTGTTCGATGGGGCCATCCTGACCGGCAAGAAGCCGTTCCAGATCAACCAGCTGGGCATTGCCCGTGTTTTCCAGACCCCGGAGATCTTCGCCGATCTCTCGGTCTTGCACAACGTCATGATCCCGGCTTTGGCCAAGCGTGACGGCATGTTCAAGCTCAACATGCTGCGCACCCTCGACAGCGAAACCGGCATCCGCGCCGAAGCCGAGCACATGCTGGAGGATGTCGGCCTCATCAACCGCAAGGACAGCATTGCCGGCTCCCTGTCGCGCGGCGACAAGCGCCGCATGGAGCTGGCCATGTGCCTGATCCAGCATCCGCGCCTGCTGCTGCTCGACGAGCCCACGGCCGGCATGAGCCGCCACGACACCAATACCACCATCGAGCTGCTCAAGAAGATCAAGGCGCGCGGTATGACCAAGGTCATCATCGAGCACGACATGCACGTCGTCTTCTCCCTGGCCGACAAGATTTCCGTCCTCGCCCAGGGCCGCATCATCGCCGACGGCACGCCCGACCAGGTGCGCGGCAATCCCAAGGTGCAGGAAGCCTATCTCGGAGGCGCCCACGAATGAGTTCCCTAGCCATGACAGCCGAAAAAACCATCGCCGGCAGCCATACCGCCGACATCGAAACCACACGCCCCTTCTTCTCCGTCCGGGACATCCACGCCTATTATGGCGAGAGCTACATCGTGCAGGGCGTCTCGCTCGACATCCGCAAGGGCGAGATCCTGGCCCTGCTCGGTCGCAACGGCGCCGGCAAGTCTTCCACCCTGCGCACCATCGCCCGGGCCGACAACCCGGAAATGCGCGGCGGCGAAATCTGGCTCGACGGCAATCCCGTTCACCGCATGAAGAGCTTCGAAGCCGCCCGCGCCGGCATTCAGCTCGTCCCTGAAGACCGGCGCATCATCCAGGGCCTGACGGTCGAGGAAAACCTCAATCTCGCCCGCGTCGCCCCCGGCCATGGCTGGAGCCTCGAACAGATCTACCAGAGCTTCCCCCGCCTTGCCGAACGCCGAACGCAGGATGGGGTCACCCTTTCGGGCGGCGAGCAGCAGATGCTCGCCATCGCCCGCGCCCTCGCCCGGGATCTCAAGCTGCTCCTGCTCGACGAACCCTATGAGGGCCTCGCGCCCGTCATCGTGCACGAGATCGAACGCATCCTGCATTCGATCAAGCCGCTGGGCATCACCACCATCATCGTCGAACAGAACGCCGTCGCAGCGCTGAAACTGGCGGACCGCGCCGTCATTCTCGATACCGGCGAAGTCGTCTTCTCGGGCACGGCGAGGGAAGTGCTCGACAATGCCGAACTCCGCCACGAATACCTGGCTATCTAGATCCCGCCGCTCGGGCGTCGACACATTCGGCCCCTCGGGGCCGTCACAGCTACCCTGGGTCCTTCGGGTTTAAAGGCATGATGCCGATCTCACCCTCTCCCCCCTGAAGGATCCAGGGTACGTCCGTTTCCGGCGCCGCCGGCGCAATGCTGATGCCTTCGCCCTCGAGCGCCTCGCGCACCTCGCGCGCCAGGTCCACGGCGCCCGGCGTATCGGCATGCAGGCAGATGGAACGCGCGCCCGATTTCAGCACACTGCCGTCGATCGCCTCGATTTCTCCCTGCAGGGCCAACCGCAGGCAACGCGCGATCACCGCCTCCACATCGTGGATTACCGCCCCCTCCTGGCTCCGCGGCACCAGCAATCCCGCGCTGGTATAGGCGCGGTCGGCATAGGCTTCGCGGATCAGTGGCATGCCCAGCGCTGCGGCCGCCTGCACCTGCTCGCTATTGTCCAGCGCCAGCACCGCCATCCCGGCGTCCATCGCCTGGATGGCGGCGAATACGTTGAGCGCAAAGGCCCGGTCCTCCGCGGTCTGGTTGGCCAGCGCCCCATGCAGCTTCACATAGCCGAGCGGCACGTCGACCTCGCTGGCAATATGCCGGATCAGGAACATCTGCTCGCGGATCTGTCCCAGCAAGTGCTCGAACGGCAGATCGAGGCGAAACCGCCCGAACCGGGGCCTGTCGGCATAGCCCGGATGCGCCCCGGCGCGCACGCCCCGCGCCTTGCACACCTTGAGGATGTGCCGGATCGTCGCTGCGTCCCCGGCATGTCCACCACAGGCGATCGAGGCGCTGGAGACGATCTGCAGCAGATCCTCGTCACTGCCCATGCCTTCGCCGAGATCGGCATTGAGATCGATGGAAACTGTCATGTCCGGCTCCGCAACAGGCTTTGCGCATGCTCCACCGACACCGCCTCGAATGCAACCGCACTGCCCGGACGCAATTGCGCAAACCGGTCGAGATCGACCGCAATGATCGTGCCGATGCGCGGATAACCGCCGGTCGGCTGATGATCCCGCATGAGCACGATGGGCGTGCCGTCGCCCAGGATCTGGATATCGCCCGGCAGGACCGGATCCGACACCAGCGACAGGATGCTCTCCCCACCAAAAACCTGTCCATCGTCGGCCAGCCGCACCCCCATGCGGTCCATCATCGGCGTCACCCGAAACGGCGTCGCCACAAAGCGCGCCCGCACTGCCTCTCCGAATCGCTCCCAATGGAGGCCGCGAATGAACCGGATCGGTCCACCCTGTGTCACAGCCGGCGCTTCGGCCGGCAAAGGCTGGCCGTCGCCCGGCAGGAGCCCGATGCGATCACCGGCCTTGAGCGCCCGCCCCGCCAGTCCGCCGAGCCCGGCCTTGGTATTGGTCGCCTGGCTGCCGAGCACGAAAGGCAGGTCGAGCGCGGCGCCGAAACGCAGATAGCCATAAGTCCCCGCCTTCCCGGGAATGATCTCCAGCCTCTGCCCCGCTCGCAGCAGCGCCCCACCCGGCCAGTCGTGCCGGCGCCCGTCAATGCTCACCCGGAACGCGCCACCGGCCCAGCCAACCGGCACCGTGCCCTGCTCGAGGCTCAGCGCCAGGCCCGCCTGGGTGAATTCGATGCCTGCCGCCGTCCCGGCCCCTGCAAGTGCGCCGGCCAGCCCAAAGGCCGCGCGGTCCATCGGTCCCGAAGCGCTGATGCCATGGGCCAGCATGCCGAAGCGTCCTTGGTCCTGGATGGTCGTCAGCGGCCCGGCGCGCTCGATCCGCACCGTGCCCGTCATGCCAGCGCCTCGAACTGAACCAAGTCTCCAGCCGCGAGAAGAGTTGGCGGCATGCGCCCGGGATCGAAATTGGCAAATTCGGTCCGCCCGACCACGTGCCAGCCGGTTGGAATATCGGTGGCGGCGATGGCCGTCTGGCCCGCGGCGAACAGCACGCTGCCCTTGGGCACAAGGGGACGCACATCCTGCCGGCGCGGCACCACCAGCGCCTCCGGGTGGAAGCCGCAATAGACAAAGCCCGGCGCAAATCCGGTGGCCAGCAGCCGCAATGGCCCGGCGCAATGGGCAGCGATGAACCCATCCGGCGTCAGGCCCAGCTGCGCGGCGACCTCCGCCAGGTCCGGACCATCAAGACCGCCAAAACGTACCGTCACCATATGATGTGTGGGATCGGCTGGCATCGCCCCTGACAATCGCAGGGCAATTTCGCCGGAAAGCCTGTTGATATTCGTCGCGCCCGGGTCATAGCGCACCAGCACCGACACAAGGCTCGGCACCACTTCGACCACGCCGGGGATCGGGTCGTCGGCCAGTTGCGCATTCAGCGCCAGCGCGGCCACGTTGGCCGCAGGATCGAGCCGTTCGGCAAATCGCACCACAAGAGCACTATCGCCCAATGGCGCGACCAAAGGCCTCTCGGCCGTCATTCCGCCAATGCTGGTCATGTCATTTCCGCCCATCCGCGACGGCACGCAGTCCAGGTCATGGACCGCGCGCCGTCAAGTCGTGATGCGGCTGTCTCGGCCGGAAATAGGAAGTTATGGCTCAGATCGTTTCTGTCATCTCAGTTTGGGTCGCGGCCCTCCTGCTCCACCACCGCATCGAACAGGTCGCGCGCATTGCCTGCCCCGATGGCTTCGATGGCCACGGCGGCAATAGCGGCAAACAGCTCCGCGATTTCCTGGGGATCGGTGATTTCGGCGTCGTCTTCTTCGGCGTCGGCGTTGATCAGGGTAAACATGAGGAACGCGCCTCCACACTAAGGCGGGCTGCGGAGCGTAGGGAGAGGAACCGCAGAAGTCCCGCGACCAAGAGATGTCCGGAGCGCCTGCCCCGAACGAGCCTACACAGGGAGTGTGCGGCGATTCCTGTTACGTTTTAAATAACGGAATGTTCCCTGGGTGCGCACAAGTCGTCTTGCCTGAAAGGGCAGCAAGACTTACTCTTCGCCCGCATCCAGCTTCTCGATATACTCTTCGATCTCGTCAAGGCTTGCCGAGAATGGCTTGGGCACGTCTCCGAAGACGATCTTGAAGCTGGCGTCTTCCCGCAGCGCGTGGCCGCCGGGTTGGCCCAGCACCTTGATCTTTTCCGAAGTCAATATGGTCAGCCCATGCCGGGCAGCAACCCGCTTGAGCCGCCGCATGCGCGAAGCGTCGAATTCCTTGCGGCTCATGTCCGGTCCCGGTTCTGCGTCAAACGTCCCGCTGTCCTATTCAGCGGCATTCGGCTTGGCAAGAGCAAGACGAACCGCGTGGGACAACCTGGTCGCGGTCACGATTTTGTCGTGGAACGGAATGGGGTTGCTCCGGGTTGGGACAGCACAAGCAAAGGAGCATTCCCATGGACCACACCAATCATGTCCGCCTCGCCCCCACCGAGCTGACCCCTTCGATTCTCGAAGGCGCCACGATCTACGGCGCGGATGACCACAAGGTCGGCAAGATCGACCATGTGCATGGTCTTGATACCGTTGTGATCGATGTCGGCGGCTTCCTCGGCATCGGCGCCAAGCCAGTGGCCGTGCCGCTGAGCGACCTGGAATTCATGCGGGACGAAAATGGCGATGTCCACGCCGTTACCACCTGGACCAAGGATCAGCTCAAGGAAATGCCTGAGCACCATCACCACCACTGATGAAAAAAGAGCCCGGCGCGAGCCGGGCTCTTTTTTATGCGCCCTGCGGCGCCTGCTGTGGCGGGTAGGGAGGGATTCGAACCCCCGGAAGGCTTTCACCTTCGCCGGTTTTCAAGACCGGAGCAATCAACCGCTCTGCCACCTACCCGTTCGCAGAGCCTTTAGCGAGGGCGAGCGGAGCTGTCCAGTGCCTGCCGCCCGTCTCTCACTCGACCTACGGCAAAAGCACGATCGAGCCTGTGGTTTCGCGCCCTTCGAGCGCGGTATGGGCATCGGCCACAGCATCGAGCGGGTACGTCCGGCCAATCTCCACCTTGACGGACCCGGACAGGATCGCGTCGAACACGGCCTTGCCGCTTTCCAGCCGATCCTCTCGCGTCGGGAAATAATGCGCGCCGGTTGGCCTCGTCACATAAAGCGAGCCCTTGCGCGCCAGCACGCCCAGATCGGGGATCGCCACCGGGCCCGAGGCATTGCCGAAACTGGCGAGCAGCCCGCGCGGCCGCAGGCAGTCCAGCGAGCCTTCGAATGTCGCCTTACCCACCCCGTCATAGACGACGTCGACGCCCCTGCCCCCGGTAATCTCCTTGACGCCGGCGGCAAAATCTTCCGTCCGATAGTCGATCACATGGTCGCACCCATGCGCCTTGGCCAGCGCCAGCTTCTCGGCGCCGCCAGCCGTCCCGATGACCGTCGCGCCCAGCGCCTTGGCCCATTGCGTGGCGATCAGGCCCGTACCCCCAGCCGCAGCATGCCAGAGGATGGTTTCCCCTGCCTGGACCGGCCATGTCTTGAACAGGAGGTAGAACGCGGTCTGCCCCTTGAGCAACACGGCCGCTGCCGTCTTGTCATCGATCCCATCGGGAATGGGAATGAGCCTGTCGGCATCGATCACACGCTCGGCTGCATAAGCGCCGGCAACGCCCTGGTAACAGACGCGATCACCGGGCTTGACGATATCCACGCCCTCGCCCACCGCCTCGACTACTCCTGCCGCTTCGTTGCCGGCAACAAACGGCAGGGTCATCGGATAAAGGCCGGAGCGCTGATAGGTGTCGATGAAATTGAGACCGATCGCCGTCTGCCGGATGCGCGCCTGGCCCGGGCCAGGCGCCTCCACGGGCCAGTCCTCTGGTGTGAGGACATCCGGCCCTCCGGTGTTGTGAACGGCGATGACTCTGGTCATTTGGGTCCTTTCGGTTTGCGCGGCGCCGATTTGGGCCGTGCCTGAGCCCGGCTCGCCGGGGAAGTCTTCGGGCGCGCCCGCAGGGTCGCCGGCTCGGCAGTCGCGCTGGCGCGTGTCGCACCCACGGCGGCGCTGCCCAGGGCCGCGAGCGCGGCATCGGATGATACCGAGCCGGTGTCGCCCGTGAACGGCGTGAACTCAGCCTTGCCCGCAGTCGCGCCATGCCGCTTCAGCTTGCGGTTCTTGGCAATGATGTTGATGGCCTCCACCAGCACCGAGAAGGCCATCGCCGAATAGATATAGCCCTTTTCGATATGGAAGCCGGTTCCTTCGGCGACGAGCGTCGTCCCGATCAGCAGCAGGAATGCCAGCGCCAGCATCTTGGTGGTGGGATGGGCCGCCACGAAGCGGGCGATCGGGCCGGAGGCCAGGAACATCACCGCCACCGCGATCAGCACGGCTGTTACCATCACGCCGACGCGCACGCCATAATCCAGCGTATCGGGCACCATGCCCACCGCCGTGATGATGCTGTCGATCGAGAACACCATGTCGATGACCACGATCTGCACGAGAATGGCATTGAGCGTCACCCCTGCCGTGCTGCTCACCTTGACCTCGTGTGGCTCCTCGATGGCCGCGTGCATTTCGTGCGTGGCCTTGTAGATGAGGAAGCCGCCGCCGGCGACAAGGATGATATCCTTCCAGGAGAAACCGTGGCCGAAGAGCGTGAAGACCGGCTGGTCCAGTTGCACGATCACCGAGATCAGCAAGAGCAGGACGATGCGGAAAACCAGCGCCAGGCCGATGCCGAGCTTGCGGGCAAACTCGGCCTGCTCGCGCGGCAGGCGTGACACGAGCACCGAAATAAAGACGATATTGTCGATGCCCAAGACAATTTCCATGACCGTCAGGGTCAGGAAGGCTGCCCAGACGGCAGGGTCGGCCAGAAACTCAAACATCGAAGGCTCCATTGCCCGAGTCGGATTGGTGCGACAATTTAGTTTTCTGCTTTCCTTAGGAGAAGAGCCGCAATGGATATTTTGCACGACTGCGGCATCGCGCGGAATGGTGGTTCTCCAGCCCCGCTGGTATCGCCGCAATGGCCAATGCTAGTCTGAGGTTCCACACCGATCAGCGAGATTTCCGATGGAATCGTTTACTCCGCTCACAGCGGCCCTGGGCGGCACGCTCATTGGCCTGGCCTCCGCCGTTCTCTGGCTGGGCAATGGCCGCATCGCGGGCATATCCGGCATATTCGGCCAGCTCTTGCCAGCCGGCCGCTCTGTGCTCTGGCGGCTCGTCTTTCTCGCAGCGCTGGTGGCAGCCGCCTGGGCATCTGCCCGGCTTTTCCCGCAATTGGGCGCCGGCGGCGTCGAGCCTTCCGTGCTGGCCGCGCCGCCGGCAGGCTGGTCCATTCCCATGCCCCTCTGGCTGATCGTCGCTGGCCTGCTCACCGGCATCGGCACCCGCATCGGCAATGGCTGCACCTCGGGCCATGGCGTCTGCGGCATAGCCCGGCTGTCGACGCGCTCCTTCGTGGCCGTGGCCATCTTCTTTTCGGTCGCCATTCTCACCGTGACGCTGACGGGGATCGTCTGATGATCGCGCGCATGTCCTATTTCGTCACCGCCGCCTTAAGCGGCGCTCTGTTTGGCGCCGGCCTCTACGTCTCGCAGATGGTCGATCCGCTCAAGGTTCTGCGCTTTCTCGATTTTACCGCCATTCCCTCCGGCGGCTGGGACCCGAGCCTGGCCTTTGTCATCGTCCCGGCCATCTTGGTGATGTTCATTGCCGTGCGCATCGGTCGGCACCGGCAGGCACCCTTGTTCGATACCCGCTTTCATGAACCCGACAAGACCCGTATCGATAGGCCCCTCGTGATCGGCGCGGTGCTGTTCGGCATCGGCTGGGGCATGTCCGGCATCTGCCCGGGCCCTGCCATTTCGCTGCTCGCCTTCCAGCCCGATGGCCTCTTCTACTTCCTCCTCGCCATGCTGGCGGGGTCCCTTATCGGCGGCTTCCTCACCGGGAGCCCCCGGCTTGAGAAAGGTCAGGCGGCATGACTTCGGACGCTGACATCATCGTCGTCGGGGGTGGTCTGGCCGGCCTTGCCGCAGCGGCAAGCCTCGCCCGGCTGGGCTTGTCCATCATCCACCTGTCGCCCCCGGCCCCGCCCGATCGGCGCACCTCGGCGCTGATGATGCCCAGCGTCGATTTTCTCACCCGCGCCGGCCTGATCGACGAACCCGCAGCGATCGGCCATGCGCTGACCGCCATCCGCATCATCGATGCTACGCCCCGCCTCGTCCGCGCGCCTGAAACCCTCTTCGATGCCGCCGAGATCGGCTTGGCCGCCTTTGGCTGGAATTTCGGCAACCAGGCGCTGCTGGCCCGCTTCCAGGCCGCAATCCCCGACAATGGCATCGACACACGCCCCCAGCCCGTCGCCGATTACACCCGCGACGGCGACCTTGGCGTCGTGACCCTGGCCGATGGCACCACCCTGCGCGCCCCCCTTGTCGTCGGCGCCGATGGCAAGAAATCGCGCATTCGCGCGGCGGCAGGCATCGGGGTGCGCGAACATGCCTTCGCCGAATCGGCCCTGGTCTGCGATCTCGAGCTTGCCCGACCCATCGGCGGCACCTCGATCGAGTTTCATTATCCCCATGGCCCCTTCACCCTTGTCCCGGCCGGGGGCCGTCGCGCCAATCTGGTCTGGATCGACGAGGAACAGGTGCTTAAAAACGCGCGCGATGGCGGGCCGGACAGCCTGCGCCTCGCCCTCCTCGAGCGGTCGCAGCGGCTTTTCGGCGCTATCGACATCGTCTCGCCCAGCGCCATTTTCCCCCTGAGCGCCCTCAGTGTCGCCGAAGCCGGCCGCGACGGTGTCGCGCTGGTCGGGGAAAGCGCCCATGCCTTCCCGCCCATTGGCGCACAGGGTCTCAATCTGGGCCTGCGCGACGTTGCCGACCTGCTCGACGCCGTCACCGCGACCGACCGGACCCGCGCCGATTGGGGCGTTCTCGCCAGCCGGGACTATGCCCGTCGCCGCAGCGGCGATCTCGCCCGCACAGGCTTTTTCGTCGATACCCTGTTCCGCTCGCTCCTCGCCGATATAGTGCCCAGCCAGGCCCTGCGCGCTGGCGGCCTCTGGGCGCTCAAGGCCCTGCCCGGCCTGCGTCGCCAGGCCTTTTCGCTGGGCATGGGCGAGCGCTAGGCCAAGCCGAAAACAAAACGGGCGCGGTTGCCCACGCCCGTTTTCAAACCTTGCCGGCCTGGATTTACTGCGCCGGGGTCTCGGCCGGTGCGGGGGCGGCTTCGCCTTCAGCGGCCGGAGCCGGAGCGGCGCCGTCGGTGCTGATCTGCTGACGCAGCTGCTCGGCACGGTCGTTCAGGACCTGCTCCAGCGCATTGCCACCCGATTCCTGCATCTGCAGCTGCTCGAAGGTCAGCGCGGATTCGCTGTCATAGGTCGCAGTGAACCCGGCCAGGCTGATATCGATGGTCAGGTCCTGGTTCTGGCGGTTCTTTGCCGTCAGCTTGAGCGTGCCGCCGCGCTTGAGCGAATTCACATACTGCTCGTTGATCACCAGCTGCGTCGAGCAGGACTGGGTATCGCACAGCATGTAGGGCACGCGGACCGGCTTGGCATTGTCGATCTGCCAGGTCAGGCCGAACGGCAGCAGCACCCCGAGCGGCACGGCGGCAACGGCCAGCAGTCGCGATTCCTGGCCCGGATCGTCGCGCAGCAGGAACGAGCCGAGGAACTGGCCATTGGCCAGCACCACCTGGCGCATCAGGCAGGCCTTCTGCCCATCGGGCAGCGGGTCGCAGACCTTGAGCCAGTTCTGCGAAGCGAGGTTGTCGACAGCCGAGGAAATCTCCTCGACCGCAGACCCGTCTGCAGCGGGAGCTTCGGCAGCAGGAGCTTCGGTAGTCGTCTCCTGCGCGGCGGCGGCGAGCGGCGACAGCATAATGGCGGCTGCGGCAACACCGGCAACGAGGTTCTTGCTGAAGATCATGAAAATGTCCTTGCCTTCCTTGGCGTCCGGCGGCGCGGAGCCACCATCGAAACTGAAGTGCCCTTCAAGGGCTCAAATCGGGCAATAACATGACCGATCACCCTTGCCAAAAGATTATGCCTTTCACGGCGTCAATCGGTCGCTTCAGCTCCCGCTCTCGGCCAGTTTTGCGAGCTTTGCCAGGATTGCGGCGGCCCCTTTGAGGCGCTGTTCCGGGGTCGGCCAGTTACGGGCGAACACGAGTTTCTGATCGGGCTTGATGCGAACCTGGTTGCCCGGATCGCTCACCAGCTTGACCAGACCCGCCGGGTTGGGAAATTCGCTGTTGCGCAGCGTGATCACCGCCCCCTTGGGCCCGGCATCGACCTTTTCGACATTGGCCTGTCGGCAGAGCGCCTTGACCAGGATCACCTTGAGCAGCGCCTCCACCTCCTCGGGCAAGGGCCCGAAGCGGTCGATCAGCTCGGCCCCGGCCGCGTCGATGTCGCGAATGTCATTGAGGTCGCCCAGCTTGCGATAGAGCTGCATGCGCAATTGCAGGTCCGGCACATAGCTTTCCGGGATCATCACCGGCATGCCCAGCGAGATCGTCGGGCTCCATTCGTTGCGATCCTCGTAATCCTCCTCGCCGGACTTGAGATTGGCCACAGCCTCTTCGAGCATGGCCTGGTAGAGTTCGTAGCCCACCTCGCGGATATGGCCCGATTGCTCGTCGCCCAGCAGATTGCCCGCGCCGCGAATATCGAGATCGTGGCTCGCCAGCTGGAAGCCCGCGCCCAGGCTTTCGAGTGATTGCAAGACGCCCAGTCGCCGCTCGGCGGTGTCGGTGAGCTTGCGGTCCGGCGGCACCGTGAACAGCGCATAGGCCCGCTGCTTGCCGCGTCCGACGCGGCCGCGGATCTGGTAGAGTTGCGCCAGCCCGAACTGGTCGGCCCGATGCACGATCAGCGTATTGGCATTGGGAATATCGAGGCCCGATTCCACGATGGTCGTCGCCAGCAGCACGTCGAACTTGCCGTCATAGAAGGCGTTCATGATGTCATCGAGCTCGCCCGGCGCCATCTGGCCATTGGCGGCCACGAAGCTCACCTCCGGCACCTGTACCCGCAGGAATTCGGCGATATCGGGCTGGTCCTTGATGCGCGGCACCACATAAAAGCTCTGTCCGCCGCGATATTTCTCGCGCAGCAGCGCCTCGCGGATCGAGAGCGGATCGAATGGCGAGATGAAGGTGCGGATGGTCAGACGATCCACCGGGGGCGTCGCCAGGAGGCTGAGATCGCGCACCCCGGTCAGCGCCAGCTGTAGCGTGCGCGGGATCGGGGTCGCCGTCAGCGTCAGCACGTGCACATTGGCCTTGAGCTCCTTGAGCCGTTCCTTGTGCGACACGCCGAAATGCTGCTCCTCGTCGATGATCAGCAGGCCCAGATCGTTGAACTTGATCGATTTGCTGAGCAGCGCATGGGTGCCCACCACGATATCCACCTGCCCGTCGGCAAGACCCTCCTTGGTGGCCTTGAGCTCGGCGGCGGCCACCATGCGCGAGGCATGGCGCACCCGCACCGGCAGGTCCTTGAACCGCTCGGCGAAAGTCTTGAAGTGCTGGCGTGCCAGGAGCGTCGTCGGCACCACCACGGCCACCTGCTTGCCGCTCAGCGCCACCGCAAAGGCCGCGCGCAGCGCCACTTCGGTCTTGCCGAACCCTACGTCGCCACACACCAGCCGGTCCATGACCTTGCCCGAGGTGATGTCGTCGAACACCGCCTCGATGGCGGTGAGCTGGTCCTCGGTTTCCTCATAGGGGAAGCGGGCGGCAAATTCCTCATAGGAGCCGGGATTGATATCGACCACTTCGGCCTTGACCAGCATGCGCTGCGCCGCCAGCTTGATGAGCTGTTCCGCCATTTCGCGGATACGCTTCTTGAGCTTGCCCTTCTTGGCCTGCCAGGCCACCCCGCCCAGCTTGTCGAGCGCCACCGAGCTGTCATCCGAGCCATAGCGGGTCAGAAGCTCGATATTTTCGACCGGCAGGTAGAGCTTGGTGTCGCCGGCATATTGCAGCTCCACGCATTCATGCGGCGCCCCGCCTGCCTCGATCACCTTGAGCCCGATGAACCGGCCGATACCGTGATCGACATGCACAACCAAGTCCCCGGCATTCAGCGAAGCGGCTTCGGTCAGCGCATCCGATGCCTTCTTCTTGCGCTGTGGCCGCAGGATGCGCTCACCCAGGATATCCTGTTCGCTGAGCACCAGCAGGTCCTTGGTCTCGAACCCGGTTTCGAGCGGCAGCACCACCAGCGAGGTCGTTGCCGCGCTCGTCGTCTCGGCGTCGCGCCAGTTTTCCGCCAGGCGCGGATTGGTCAGGCCATGATCCTTGAGCACCTGCGCCATGCGATCGCGCGTTCCGGCGCTCCAGCAGGCTATGATCGCGCGCCGCCCCTCCCGGCGCTCGGCCAGGAGGCGGTTGACCACAGCCTCGAACAGGTTGACGTCCGAGGCGGCGCGCTCGGCCGCAAAGCTCGGCGCGATATGGCCGCCCATGTCGTCGCCCTTGCGCGTCTGCGGCGAGAGGAACGGCGAAAGCTGGATCACCGAAGCCCCGGCCAGCGCCGCGGGCGGCACGTCGAGATCGTAGAGCAGATCCGGCTGGATGGGTTTATAGAGGGCTCCTGCCCCCGCCACGGGCGGCGCCAGGCGGGCGGCTTCGCGCGCATCGTAGTAATCGCGGACCTGGGTGGCCCGCTCGGCATAGGCTTCCGCTACCTGGTCGTCGAAGACGAACGGGGCGTCGCCGACATAATCGGCCAGCCGGTCCATGTGGTCGTAGAAGAAGGGCAGCCAATGTTCGGTGCCAGAATATCGCGATCCGCCGCTGACCGAGGCATAGAGCGTGTCGTCCACCGTATTGCCACCGAACGCAGCGGTATAATTCTGGCGGAAGCGGCGGATCGTTTCCTCGTTGAGCACCACTTCGCTCATCGGTGTCAGGTCCACCTGCTTGAGCGTGCCGGTAGTCCTCTGGCTGTCCGGGTCGAAGGTGCGGATGGATTCGAGCTGGCTGCCGAAAAAATCGAAGCGCAGCGGTGCCTCGGTTCCGGCTGGGAACAGGTCGATCAGCCCGCCGCGCACCGCAAATTCCCCGCTTTCCCGCACGGTCGGCACGCGCAGATAGCCGTTATTGGCAGCCCAGGCCACGAGCTTGTCACTGTCCACCACCCGACCCACGGCAGCCGAGAAGCTCATCTTTTCCACCAAGTCGCGCGGCGGCAGCTTCTGGATCAGCGCATTGACGGCGGTCAGCACAACCACGCCCTTGGCTCCGCTCGTCAGGGCCGCCAGCGTGTTCATGCGGGCAGCGATGGTGACGGTATTGGGTGACACCCGGTCATAGGGAAGGCAGTCCCAGGCTGGCAGCGTCAGGATCGTATGTCCCGGCAGCATCGACCGCAGGATGTCGACCAGCCGCTGCATGCGCCGCCCGTCCCGTGCCACGAACACGAGGCTTGCCGCATCGTTCGGCGCATCTTTGAGCCGCTGTTCGACCAATTGGGCCAGCACCATCGGCTGCATGCCGTCGGGCACGTTGGAAAGCGTGCGCACAGGCGGAGTGATACCGGAAAGATCGTTCATTTCGAGATCCGCGCCTGATGGTCGGCGATCACCTGCTCGAGAAAGACGCGG
Source organism: Devosia chinhatensis (assembly GCF_000969445.1). Classification (NCBI taxonomy): domain Bacteria; kingdom Pseudomonadati; phylum Pseudomonadota; class Alphaproteobacteria; order Hyphomicrobiales; family Devosiaceae; genus Devosia; species Devosia chinhatensis. The sequence continues at coordinate 1,555,217 of NZ_JZEY01000054.1, forward strand.
TCCACGTGTTCGGGTGGCTCCTCCTGCCGCATGACCCATTTGAGCAGCGGCGGGTCTTCCTCGTTCATCAGCGCTTCGAGCCGGTCGAGCTCCTCTGCGCCATATCGTTCGATATTGGCATCCGCAAACGGCCCCAGGATGAGGTCCATCTCCTTGGTGCCGCGATGCCAGGCACGGTAGCGAAGCCGCTTGCGGCGAATGGCAATGTCTTCACCGGCCGTCATTGGACACCCATGATTGCAGTTTGTTCCCGATTTGGACGTGTCTTTACGCCCGTGTGACGCTCTTGTCAGCCCCGCAACGCACCAACATGACAGGCAGATGCATGAGCCAAGCGCTGGACACGCGTCGGCCAGTCCGGATTGTCCGTTTCGCATGGCCGCTTCTTTTGCTTGAATGGCCTTTCAGGTGAATGGAGGGAATGGAAATGTCCTGGCTCACCTTCAAGACCCGCAGGGGCGTGCTCAAGATCAAGCCACGCTGGCAGATGCGAACGGCCGAACGAAACCGGCAGGTGCGCGTGATCGATCTGGGCCTGTTCCTGATTACCTGGTGGTCGCATGAGGACCTCAGGCGCCACGGCTGACGGACCGACTTCTAACCGAACGAGCCTTTGCCTACCTTGTGGGCAAGGAGAATCGCTTTGTCCCGCCCCGAGGCTCTCGAACCGCTGTTTCGCTCGCTCCACACCGTCAAGGGTGTGGGCGACAAGCTTGCTGCGCTGCTGACCCGCTTCTTCGGCGCGCCCGAGGGCCAGGAAGCCATCGTTCTGGACGTGCTCATGCACATGCCGTCCGGCATCGTCGACAGGCGCCGCCAGGTCGGCATTGCCGAGGCCTATCTCAACCAGGTCGTCACCCTCCGCCTCCACATCGATCGCCACCAGCCGCCGCCGCGCGGCAAGCCGCATATCCCCCACCGCGTCTTCGCCCATGACGACACCGGCGACATCAACCTCGTCTTCTTCCGCGCCCAGGGCGGGTGGGTGGAAAAGGCCCTGCCTGTCGGCGAGGAGCGCTACGTTTCCGGCAAGATCGACTTCTTCAACGGCGAAAAGCAGATCACTCACCCCGACTACATCGTCGAGGCCGACAAGTTCGCCACCCTGCCCCTGGTCGAGCCGGTCTATCCCCTCACCAATGGTCTTTCCTCCAAGGCACTGTCCAAGCTCGTCCGCCAGGCCGTCGACACCCTGCCCGATATCCCCGAATGGATCGATGCCGCTACAATGGCACGGCGCAAGTGGCCCTCTTTTGCCGCGGCCATGCGCATGGTCCACCTCCCGGACAATCCGGGCGATGCCGAGCTCTGGGCTCCCGCGCGCCAGCGCCTCGCCTATGACGAATACCTTGCCGGCCAGATCACCCTGCAGATCGTGCGCTCCACCATGGTGTCCGAGCGTGGCATTGCGCGGCGTTTCTCCGGAAATGCGACGCTCAAGGTCAACAGTCTGCTACCGTTTTCGTTGACGGAGGGACAAAAGGCTGCGCTCGAGGATATCCTTAAGGACCTCGCGTCACCCACGCGGATGAGCCGGCTTTTGCAAGGCGATGTCGGCTCCGGCAAGACCGTTGTCGCCCTCATGGCCATGGCGGCGATGACCGAATCCGGCGCTCAATCCTCGCTGATGGCGCCAACGGAATTGCTTGCCTCCCAGCACTTTAGGACGATCAAGCCGCTTTGTGACGCCGCTGGCATCACGTGCGCCCTGTTGACCGGCAAGATGCCGGCCGCCGAGCGCCGCAAAATCCTTGTCGGCCTCGCCGACGGCACCATTTCCATCGTGGTCGGCACCCATGCCCTCTTCCAATCCGACATAGAATTCAAGGACTTGGGCCTTACCGTCGTTGATGAACAACACCGGTTCGGCGTCCATCAGCGCCTCGCTTTGTCCGACAAGGGCCGCCATACCGACCTTCTGGTAATGACCGCCACCCCCATTCCCCGAACGCTGGTGCTCACCCATTTCGGCGACATGGAAGTCAGCATCCTCCGCGAAAAGCCGGCGGGACGCCAACCTATTGATACCGCTGTCCTTTCTATCAACGACTACGCACGCGTCATTTCCCGGCTGCAATCCCGCCTTGCCGAAGGCGCCCAGGCCTATTGGGTCTGTCCGCTGGTAGAGGAAAGCGAGACGCTGGAGGTTGTCAGCGCCGAGGATCGTTTTGCCGAGTTGCAGAAAGTCTTCGGTGATCAGGTCGCCCTGGTCCATGGCCGCATGTCCGCCGCTGCCAAGCAGGAGGTCATGGACCGCTTCAAGGCCAATGAAATCAAGCTCTTGGTCGCTACCACCGTGATTGAAGTGGGTGTCGACGTACCCAATTCCTCGATCATGATCATCGAACATGCTGAGCGGTTTGGCTTGGCGCAGTTGCACCAATTGCGCGGCCGCGTCGGTCGCGGCTCGCAGCGCTCCGCCTGCCTGCTGCTTTACAAGGACCCACTCAGCGAAACCGCAAAGGCCCGTCTCGAAACGATAAAATCAACCGAAGACGGCTTCGTCATTGCCGAGCGCGACCTTGAACTGCGCGGCCAGGGCGATCTCCTCGGGACGCGGCAATCCGGCATGCCAGGTTATCGCCTTGCAGTGCCGGACGTGCACCGCCACCTGCTCGAATTTGCCCATGATGACGCTAGGGCGCTCTTCGAGCGCAATCCCGGCCTCACCGGCGAAGAGGGCGAGAAGACACGTACGCTGTTGTATCTGTTCAGAAAACACCTGGCCCTGCCCCTGATCCGGGCAGGCTGAAGGGCTAATCTTTTGGTGCCGTCACCCCCTCTCCCGTACCGGCAGAAGGGCGGGGTGACGGGCACAGAGCGCGCCGCAAGAACGCGAAACCCGTCCCACCCGGGCCCAAAAGACCGCAAACTTATCCCCGCCCTCCGGCCAGGTGTTATTCCACGGTCACGGACTTCGCCAGATTGCGCGGCTGGTCCACATCGGTGCCCATGAACACAGCTGTATGATAGGCCAGCAGCTGCACCGGAATGGTGGCCAGGATCGGCGCGACGAACGGATGGACATGCGGGATTTCGATGATATCCGCCACGCCATGCCCCACCGTCTTTGCACCCTCGGGGTCGGTGATGAGGATGATCTTGCCGCCGCGAGCGGCCACTTCCTGCATATTGCTCAGCGTCTTGTCGACCAGCTCGTCCGACGGCGCGACGACGATGACGGGCATGTCCTCGTCCACCAGGGCGATCGGGCCGTGCTTGAGCTCACCTGCGGCATAACCTTCGGCGTGTATATAGCTGATTTCCTTCAGCTTTAGCGCGCCTTCCATGGCGACGGGGAACATCGGGCCGCGCCCCAGATAGAGCACATCCTTGGCCTTGGACAGGCGCTTGGAAATCTCCATGATCTGCTCTTCGGCCGCCAGCGCCGCCGAAACCGCCGAGGGCAATGCCGTCAGCGCCCGGACCATTTCCGCTTCCTGCTGCCCGCTCAGCACACCGCGCGCGCGGCCCGCCGCAACGGACAGGCTGGCAAGCGCCGTCATTTGCGCTGTGAGCGCCTTTGTCGAGGCAACGCCGATTTCCGGCCCGCACAGGATCGGAAACACGACACCCGATTCCCGGGCAATGGTGGATTCGAGCGTATTGACCAGGCTTGCCACATGCTGGCCCTGGCTCGCACAATAGCGCAGGGCGGCCAGCGTGTCGGCAGTTTCGCCCGACTGGGAGATGAACAGCGAAAGCCCGTTCTTCTCCAACGGCGGTTCGCGATAGCGGAACTCGGACGCCACATCGATATCCACCGGCAAACGCGCATAGCGCTCGAACCAGTACTTGGCGACGGCACCGGCATAGTAGGCGGTGCCACAGGCGCTCATGGTCAGTCGGGAAAGCTCTGCAAAATCAAACGGCAAGCTCTCTCGGATCGCCACTTTTTCGGCGCCCATGTCCACGTAATGGCTGAGCGTGTGCGAAATGGTCTCCGGCTGCTCGTAGATTTCCTTGGACATGAAGTGGCGATGATTGCCCTTGTCCACCAGCAGCGCCGAAGCCTGCGACAGCTGCTGCTCGCGCTGCACGATCGCATCCTTGCCGTCGCGGATGGTCACGCCCTTGGGCGTAATCACCGCCCAGTCGCCGTCTTCGAGATAGGTAAGGCGTGACGTAAATGGCGCCAGCGCCATGGCGTCGGAGCCCAGATACATCTCTGTCGCGCCATAGCCGATAGCCAGCGGGGCACCATGCCGCGCCGCAATCAGCAGGCCATTCTCGCCCTTGAACAGAAACGCCAGGGCAAATGCGCCCTTGAGTTCCTTGAGCATGCGGGCAACCGCCAGCTCCGGCTCACTGCCGCGATCCAGTTCGCGCGTCACCCAGAGCGCCACCGATTCCGTATCGGTCTGCGTCTTGGGCAGGTAGCCGTCCTTGGCCAGGTCGGCCAGCAACTCGCGGAAATTCTCGATAATTCCGTTGTGAACCACCGCAACCCGGTCGGTTGCATGCGGATGGGCATTGTTCTCGGTCGGGGCGCCATGCGTGGCCCAGCGGGTATGGCCGATGCCGACATTGCCGGCCAAAGGCTCCATGCCCAGCTTGGTCGCGAGGTTGCCCAGCTTGCCCTCGGCCCGGCGTCTGGCAATGGCGCCATCTTCCAGCGTCGCCACGCCTGCGCTGTCGTAACCGCGATATTCAAGCCGCTTCAGCGCATCCACGAGGCGACCCGCCACCGGCGCATCGCCGACAATTCCAACGATTCCGCACATCTTATTTTCCTTTGGCGGCCTTCTTGGCCAATGCTCGTTCCTTGAGACGGGGCGCATAGCCCGGCTTGTTTTCCTGCCGCGCTCGACCCAGGGCCAGCGCGTCGGCAGGCACGTCCTCCGTGATAACGCTGCCCGAAGCCGTATAGGCGCCGTCACCGATGGTCACCGGCGCCACCAGCGAGGCGTTGGAACCGATGAAGACATTATCGCCGATGATCGTCTTGTCCTTGTTCACGCCGTCATAATTGCAGGTGATCGTGCCTGCGCCGATATTGGTCTTGGTGCCGATTTCCGCGTCGCCGAGATAGCTCAGGTGACCGGCCTTGGTGCCGGCCCCGATCGTTGATTTCTTCACCTCGACGAAATTGCCCAGGTGCACGTCCGGCCCGATATCGGCGCCGCCGCGGATGCGGGCAAACGGGCCGATAGTGGCACCCTGCCCGATCACCGCATCCTCGATATCGCAGAAAGCGCGGATTTCTGCATTGTCCGAAATTTTAACCCCGGGACCGAACACCACATTGGGGTGAATGGTTACGTCCCGCCCGATCTCGGTATCCCAGGAAAACCACACGCTGTCCGGATCGCGCAGGGTCACGCCGGCCCGCATGGCATCGTCGCGGCGCACCTGCTGGAACAGCTTCTCCGCCCGCGCCAATTGCCGGCGGTCGTTGACTCCCATCACGTCGTCCTCGGCGGCGATGCCGTAGCCCACCTTCTTGCCCGCCTGGTTGGCCAGGTTGACCAGGTCGGTCAGGTAATATTCGCCCTGGGCATTGTTGGTATCGATCTTGTCGATCAGATCGCGGAACACATCGGCGCGGAACGCCAGCAGGCACGCATTGCAAAGCCCGATCTTGCGCTCGTCCTCGCTCGCATCCTTGTGCTCGCGAATGGCCAGCAACTGTTCCCCATCGGTGATGAAGCGCCCGTATCCGGTGGGGTCCACCGGCTCGAAGCCCAGGATCGCGGCATCCAGCCCCGCGTCGAGCCGGTCGAGCACCGCGCGGAAATTGTGGCCCCGCAGCAGCGGATGGTCGCCATACACAACCACCACATAGCCATCTGCCGTCTCGAACAAGTCGCGCGCCATGGATGCGGCGTGTCCCGTGCCCCGCGCCACACTCTGCTCGAAATGGACGATATCGCCGTCCAGCGCGCTGATCGTGTCACGGATTGCCGCATGGCGCGGCCCGGTCACCATGGCAATGCGGCTCGACCCGGCTTCCCGCGCCGCACGGGCGACATGGGAAATGATCGGCAGCCCACCCACGGGATGCAGAACCTTGGGAATGGCAGACTGCATTCGCGTCCCCTCGCCGGCCGCGAGAATGATGGAAAGCAGTTCAGTCATGAGGCACACTCCGATCTGCCCGCTCTTCGGGCAGCATTTTCACAAATTTATGGCACAGGACAGTTGGCGAACCGATAACGAAAAGCCCAATCTATAGGCGAGCGCACCGAACGATTCGCAGCGCCAGGACAGGTTTTTCCGGTGGCTAAAGCATCCGAGCAATTCCGGCAATCAGACGTGATGCTTTGGGGCATCACCGCGCTGTTCTGTGCGGGCCTCGCCGTCTTCGGTTCAAATGCCTCGCTGCTGGTGCCGCAGGGCGTCATTGCCGGGCTGCATCAGCCGCGCGTCGCCGGCGCCACGATCGAAAATCTGCGTCGCGACGTGGCTGCCCTGCGCGAGGATACCACGCGCCTGCGCAACGAGAACCAGATTTTGCTCAGCCGCTTCGCTTTGCAGGAAAAGTCCGGCACCGATGTTGTTCGGCGCGTTGGTGCCCTGGAAGTCTCGGTGCCGCTGATGCTGGAATCGGCGCCCGGCCGCGCCGCAGTCGATCGGTCGGTGACCACCTCGTCCATCGGCGCCGGCGAAACGATGACCTTCGAGACCGAGGGCGGCTCCGTCGCCGTTCGCCAGACCAGCATGCCCCCGGCCGGTGCGGCGCAACCCCTGCCTGCTCCCGTGCCATCGGCGGCCAATCCCGCGCTGGCTGCGCCAAACGTCTATGGCGTGGCCCTTGGTACAGCGCTGCCGGTGTCCGATGCGGCCCTGTTCTGGAATGACCTCAACGTCAAGTTCGGCCCGCTGCTGCTGGGCCTCGCGCCGCTGACCTCAGGGCAATCCGACGCGGCCACGACCCGGCTCGTCGCGGGCCCGGTCGATGATCTGGCTGCCGCTCGCCGGCTCTGTGAACGCTTCGAGCGCGTTTCGGTGGCCTGCCAGCCCATGCCCTATGACGGAACGCCGCTGGTGATAGACGCTCAAGGCGGTTGACAGCCGGAGAAGTCCGGCTATGTTCCGCCGCGAACGCCATGCGGTGTTCCTGAGAGGGCATTGCTCTAGGCGCCGGTAGCTCAGTGGTAGAGCATTCGACTTTTAATCGAATGGTCGCGGGTTCGACCCCCGCCCGGCGTACCACACCCCGTTCAGCGGCTTTCAACACAGTGCAAATGCCCGGCATGCCGCAGACCTGCATCGATCCCTATGCCGAACTCGACAATCGCGCCGACGCAGGCGAATTGTCTGAGGAATTCCGCAAGCCGGTTCGGATCATGCAATCGCGTCGGAGCAGCGAGCGCCGCACCGTCTCGGGCATCGGCGCCAATCGCAATCGCATTTGAGAATCAGCGTGATGTCGTAATATCCGGCGTCATGCCAAGCCGGCTGGGGGAAACATGTCACAGGACACGACAGACCTGCTCAAGGTCCTGGCCGTCACGCTGCTGGTCTTTGCCGGCAGCACGCTGGTCATGCTCTATGTCATCTTGCTGCTGGCCCAGTATGGCGCCAACCTGCCCATGGTCGGGTCGCTGCCGCTCTATGCGCCGCCGGAGATCGTGCCGCTGCTCGTAGGGAGTGGCGTCTTCGCCACGCTCGCTGCAGTCCACGTTACGGCGTCCGGCATTGCGCTCGTACTGACCAGCAACACCATCGACATGGCCCTGATCATCACAGCCAAGGCGGTGACGGTGGTCATCATGGCCTTGCTCGGCTTCGCCGGCGGTCACATGGTCTATCTGCAGCTCAACGAGAACACGGCACTCAATCTCAATCCGCTGCTGCCGGCCCTCATCGCGCTTGTCGGGTTCTTCGTCCTCTCGACAATGCTGAGCGTGCCGGCTTTGCGCCGCTTCGGCAATTTGCGCTTTGTCCTGGGCCTGGCGGCGATTGTGCTGGGGCCTATGCTGCTCGTCTGGCTCTAGGCCGCCAGCGTCACCACCACCGGTCCGCGCGGCGTCGCCACGATAGTGTGCTCATATTGCACGCATGGTGCCAAAGGTTCGGCCGTCAGCGTCCATTCGTCGTCTTCATACATCTGTTCGGCCATCTGTCCGCCCATCGACAGAAACGGCTCGATGGTGAACACCAGGCCATCGCTGATGCGGCGGCGCTCGGACCGGTCCGGCCAGGTCGGAATTTCGCCGGGCTCGTCGTGGAGGCTGTCGCCCACCCCGTGGCTGGCGAGGTTGCGGATCAGCGTATAGCCGCCCTTCTTGGCCACCTTGCCGATTGCCGTGCCGATATCGGCGATCGGCGCGCCCGATCGCGTCGCGCGGATGCCGGCCCACATGGCCTTCTTGCCATCGCGACACAGCGCATCGAGGCGCGGGTCACCCCTGCCGAGCACGAACGAGGCGCCACAATCGGCGAACACGCCGTCCTTGACTGCCGAGACATCAATATTGACCAGATCGCCCTCGGCCAGCACCCTTTCGCCGGGAATGCCGTGCGCGATCTCCTCGTTGACCGAGATGCAGGTATGGCCGGGAAAGTCATAGGTCACGATCGGGGCAGACAATGCCCCGTTTTCTGCCAGGATCTTCGCGCCGAGCTCATCGAGCTCCAGCGTCGTCATGCCGGGCCGCATGGCCGCCGCCATGGCATCGCGCGCCACGGCACAGATCCGGCCGATGGCCTTGAGCTTTTCGAGCTGCTCCTCGGTGGTAATGGTCACGCATCAGCCCTTGTTGGCGAGATAATAGCCGAGGAGCCCCTGAGTGGAGCTGTCATGGCCCTCCCCGCTCTCCTGCCCCTGCACCTTGGGCAGCAATGCCTTGGCCAACTGCTTGCCGAGCTCCACACCCCATTGGTCATAGGAATTGACGTTCCAGATGACCCCCTGCACGAACACCTTGTGCTCGTAGAGCGCGATCAGCGAGCCGAGAATTTCCGGCGTCAATTGCGGGTAGAACAGGGTGTTCGACGGACGGTTGCCGGGGAACACTTTATGCGGGGCCAGTGCCTTGATCTTGTCCTTGTCCAGGCCCTGCGCCTTGAGCTCGGCCACCACCTCGTCCTTGGTCTTGCCCAGCATCAGGGCTTCGGACTGTGCCAACACATTGGCGACCAGCTTGTCGTGATGCGGCGGCAGGCTTTCATGCGGCCGGGCGGCAATCAGGAAGTCGCAGGGTATGACATCCGTACCCTGGTGGATCAGCTGATAGAAGGCATGCTGCCCGTTGGTGCCCGGCTCGCCCCAGACGATCGGGCCGGTCGGCCAGTCCACTGGCTTGCCCGACAGCGTCACAGACTTGCCGTTTGATTCCATGTCCTGCTGCTGGAGATACGCGGCAAAGCGGCTGAGGCGCTGGTCATAAGGCAGAACCGCATGCGTCGAGAAGCCCCAGGCATTGCGATACCAGACGCCCAGCAGCGCCATGATCACCGGCAGATTGTCTTCCAGCGGCGTTTCCAGGAAATGCCGGTCCATCGCATCGGCGCCGGCAAGCAACCTGTCAAAATTGTCATAACCCACGGCCAGGGCGATGGGCAGGCCGATGGCCGACCACACCGAATACCGGCCGCCCACCCAGTCCCAGAACCCGAAGATCCTGTCCTCGCGGATGCCGAACTTCGCGCAAGCCTCAAGATTGGTGGAAACGGCGGCGAAATGGTTGGGCACGGCCTCCTCGCCCAGCGCTTCGGCGATCCATTTCCGCGCCGAATTGGCATTGGTCATGGTCTCGTCGGTCGTGAAGGTCTTGGAAGCGACGATGAACAGCGTTTTCTTCGGATCGAGGCGTTTGAGCACGTCGTGGATATGGGCGCCGTCCACATTGGAGACGTAATGCGCCCGCAAGTCGGCGCGCGTATAGGGCTCGAGCGCCAGCGTCACCATGGCGGGCCCGAGGTCCGAGCCACCAATACCGATATTGACCACATCGGTTATCTGCTCGCCACCATGGCCGCGGATATCGCCGCTGCGCACGGCATTGGTATAGGCTTCGATGGCCTTGAGCACGCCGCGCACGTCGGGCATCACGTCGTGGCCGTCCACGCTGACTGGCTTGTCGCCCTGATATCGCAGCGCCATGTGCATCACCGCACGATCTTCGGTGATATTGATGTGCTCGCCCTCGCACATCTGGGTACGACGCTCCTCGACGCCAGCGGCGCGGGCCAGCTCGAAAAGAGCCGTCATGACATCCTCGTCGATGCGGTTCTTCGAATAATCGAGCAGGATATCGGCGCCTTGGGCGGAGAACCGGTTGAACCGGGCATCGTCAGCCGCGAACATCTCGCGCATGGTGGTTTCGCTCAGCCGCTTGCGGTGCTTGTTGAGCGCGGTGAAGCCGTTGTCCTTGGAGCCCTTGGCCATACTCATTTCCCTCACAGAACCGGCAGGTCGCCGGCGGCCCATGCCGCCCGCGTCTCGGCCGCGAAATCACTCATCCGCCCGGCCTCGATGGCAGCGCGCGTACCGGCGGTCAGTTCCTGATAATAGGCGAGGTTGATCTGGGAAAGCACCATGGCTCCCAAAATCTCCTCGGTCCGGACCAGATGGTGTAGATAGGCCCGGCTCCAGCGCCGGCAATTGGGGTTCGGCGAGGCCTCGTCCAGCGGACGGTGATCATCCTTATGCCGGGCATTCTTCAGGTTGATGACGCCAAAGCGCGTATAGGCATGTCCATGCCGGCCGGCGCGCGTCGGGTGCACGCAATCGAACATGTCGATCCCGCGTTCGATGCCGCCCAGGATATCGTCCGGCTTGCCCACGCCCATCAGGTAGCGCGGTTTGTCCTGCGGCAGTTCCGGGGTGATTTCGGACAGCACGCGGAACATCACCTCCTGCGGCTCGCCCACGGCCAGCCCGCCCACGGCATAGCCGTCAAAGCCGATGGACTTGAGCCCCGCTGCCGAGCGGGCACGCAATTCAGCGTCGTCACCGCCCTGCACGATGCCGAACAGTGCCCGGTTCAGCTGGTTGTTGAACGCGGTCTTGGAGCGGTCGGCCCAGCGGATCGACAATTCCATGGCCCGCTCCATCTCCTTGCGCTCGGCCGGCAAGGCGATGCACTCGTCGAGCTGCATGATGATGTCGCTGTCGAGCAGCGTCTGGATTTCGATGGAACGCTCCGGGGTCAGCTCGTGGCTGGATCCATCGATATGGGACTTGAAGGTCACGCCCTTCTCGGTCAGCTTGCGCAGCTTGGCCAGGGACATGACCTGGAAACCGCCGCTATCGGTCAGGATCGGCCGCTGCCAGTCCATGAAATCGTGCAAGCCACCCAGCGAGGCGACACGCTCGGCGCCCGGTCGCAGCATCAGGTGATAGGTATTGCCGAGCAGGATATCGGCACCCGTCTCCCGCACCTGCTCGGGATACATGGCCTTCACCGTGCCGGCCGTACCCACGGGCATGAAGGCGGGTGTGTTGATCTCGCCGCGCGGCGTGTCGATGCGGCCGCGGCGGGCCATGCCGTCTGTAGCGGCAATCGTAAAGCTGACCTGTTTCATGCGCGCGGTTCTATCCCCTCGCCGCGCTTCCGACAATCACTCTTGAAATTGGCGCGCATCCATCTCCGATTTCCGCCATTCTTTGTCTCGAGACTGACTCTCGTGCATTTGATTTGAGGTGTTTGACATGTTTCGTCCCGCTCTGGCCGCCCTGTTCGCAGCCACCCTTCTCACCCCCGCTTTTGCCCAGGAGCATCAAGGCCATTGGTTCGGTGACGGCGAAGGGCAGATCACGCTCGATCTCGATCATCTGCAGAACGACATCTACGCCATCTCGATCAACACGATCGTGCCAATCACCGATATGGGCGGCTGCGCCGGCGGGGTCGATGGCGAGGTCAGTCTCACCAGCGAAGGCGGCAACTTCTTTGTCGAGAACGAGGGGTACGACGCCCTTCTCGGCGAAAGCCCGATGAACCAGCGCTATTGCGAAATCGCCCTGACCTTCAACGAAGACGGCACGCTGACAACCGAGGAACAGGGCGGCTGCCTTTATTACCATGGCGCCGCCTGCGGTTTCTCGGGCACGCTGGAGCACGACGCCGCCGGGCTCTAGACCACGGCGTCGACCGCCGCCATCCCCAGGTGAAAGGCGCCAGCCAGCAACAGGCCGGCGACCACGAGCCCAATGGCCGAGATGACCAGACCGATGATGACGCCCAGCCCGTCGCGGTTGAGCATCGAGAACGCAACCACGCAAAGTCCCACATTGGGAATGGCGTTGATGAACGGGATTGGCACCGTCATGAAAACGCTGACGGCCATGGTGAAAATGCCAAAGGGAAGCGTTGCCCCTGCCCCGGTCAGCCAGCGCAGGCGCGGCTTCGAAAACCGTGCGATCAACGCCGTCACCTTCGCTACGGTCTCGCTGGCCTTGATCAGCGCGCCAAGCGGTAACTTTCGCTTGCCGATCAGGTCGGGCAGACGGATTGGCTTGCCCAGCACCATGAACAGGGCCACCGCCAGGGTCGTCCACGCGAGCGTGCCTCCAAATCCCGGCGGGCCCGGGATCATGTTCAACAGCGTCAGCATCAGGATCAGCAAACGATGGGAATGCGGCCCCATCGTCTCGACCAATCGATGAAAGGTCAGCTTGGGCGCCTCGCTCGCCGCCACCCGCCGCAGCCCCGAGACGATGCGGTTGATCTGCCGTGTTATCGGCCGATAGTCACCGCTCACGCATCATCCTCGGGATGAGCGGCCCGATGCAGCAGCGATGAATCGCCGTAGGAATAAAAGCGATACCCGTTGGCGATGGCGTGGGCATAGGCCCGCTTCATCGTCTCCAGCCCGCAAAACGCGCTGACCAGCATGAACAGCGTCGATTTGGGTAGGTGGAAATTGGTCATCAGCACGTCCACGGTGCGGAACCGGAACCCCGGCGTGATGAAGATGTCCGTGTCCCCCACGAAGGGCTTGAGTTCGCCCGTAGCACGGGAGGCCGTTTCCAGGAGTCGCAGGCTGGTCGTACCCACCGCGATCACCCTGCCCCCGGCCGCCCGGCGCGCATTGATCCGCTCCACGGTCGCCTGGTCGATCTCGCCCCATTCCGAATGCATGACGTGATCGTCGGTGTCGTCCACCTTCATCGGCAGGAACGTGCCCGCCCCCACATGCAGGGTCACGCGCTCCATGGCCACGTCCATGTCGGCAAGGTCCTGCAATAGTTTTTCGGTGAAGTGCAGCCCCGCAGTCGGTGCCGCGACGGCGCCGTCCTCGGCAGCATAAACGGTCTGGTAATCGACCTTGTCGCGCTCTTCCACCGCCCGCTTGGCGCCGATATAGGGCGGCAGCGGCATGGCGCCATGCGACTTGATCGCCTCGTCGAGCTGGGCCCCGCCCAATTCGAATTCCAGCGTCACTTCCCCCGTGTCGCCCTTCCCCGCAATGCGGGCGCGCAGCAGTTCGCCCTCGCCATTGCCCAGTTCGAGGTCGTCGAGCAGGCCCATCTTCTTTGCCGGCCGCGCAAAGGCACGCCAGGTATGGGCATCGACCCGCTTGTGCAGGTTGAACGACACCCCGGCCCGGTTCTCGCCACGAATTCGCACGCCGCGCAGCTCGGCCGGCAGCACGCGCGTATCGTTGACCACCAGCACGTCGCCGGGGCGCAACAGGGTCCGCAGGTCGGGGATATGACGATCCTCGAGCGCCTCTTCCGGCCGCACCACAAGCAGGCGCGCGCTGTCGCGCGGCTCTGCCGGATGCAGGGCAATCAGCGTCTCGGGAAGTTCAAAGTCGAAATCGGATACAAGCATGGTGGCTCGTTAGCATGTCGGCACGACAACACAAACACGGCTCTCGCCGTTCCCTTGCTAAAGCACGCGGATCATCACCGCGCCGATGACAAGCAACGCGGCCCCGGCAATGCGTCCCATGGAAATCTCGCGCACCGCCATGCCCATGAAGCCGACCTTATCGAGAAACAGGCCGCCCACCAATTGTCCCGTCACCGACAGGGCCATTACGGCGGCAGCACCGATCATCGGGGTCAGCGTGATGTTGGAAAAGACATAGAACGCGCCCAGGAGACCGCCGGCCACCAGCGTCCAAGGCGCCGCGGCGGCGAAATTGATCGGGGTCGCGGTCAGGTGGCTGAAGAGGAATGCCAGCATCCATAGCACGATGCCGCCGGACAGGAACGAGACTGCAGCGGCGGCCACCGGCACGTCCAGCGCCCGGCCGAGATTGGCGTTGATCGGGGCCTGTGCGGCAATGCAGGCGCCGGCGACGACGCCCATCAGCGCCCAGAGTAGTGCATCCATTTTCAAAGCAACGAACCTGTGAGGGAAAGACTCAAGCCGACCGGATGGTCGTGAGGCGTTGACCTCACTCCCGCTGGACCCTGCCCGTCAAGTCGTGCCTGTTCTATTGCTCGTCGCAGGACAAAGCCCAGGCACCCAGGTCAACGATCCGCAACGTGCCGGCAAAGACCAGGTCGGCACCGTCCTCGGCGCGGCTGAGCCGCAGTTCGGCCACGCGGTCATTGAGAATGTCGTCGAAGAAATCAACCTTGAGACCGCTTTCGTCGGCAAAGCGCTGGCCGATGGTGAAAATGTCGCCATCGCCATAGGCCGGGTCGGTGACCCAGCTTTGCCCGTCGGCCTGCATGCGGGCGCCGACGATGGCAAGGCCCCCGGCCGAGCCCAGCGACAGGCTGATCTGCGTGCCGCCATCCGGCGAAACGCAGCCCAGCCCCTGTGTGGCCCAGGCAGGACTGGCAAGAAGGCTGGCGGCCAGGGCCGCCAGCATCAGCTTATTCGGCAATGTCTGCGGCAACCTTGACCGACACCATCTTGTCCGGGTTGATCACCGGCTCGCCGCGCTTGATCTGGTCGACATTTTCCATGCCTTCGATCACTTCGCCCCAAACCGTGTACTGGCGGTTGAGGAAAGGCGCATCCTGGAAGCAGATGAAGAACTGCGAATTGGCGCTGTTCGGATCCTGTGCGCGGGCCATCGAGGCGGTGCCGCGCTTGTGCGGGGTCTCGTTGAATTCCTGCTTGATGTTCGGATACTTCGAGCCACCCGTGCCGGCGCGCGAGGGGTTGAATTCGGGCAGGTTGGAATTGCCGAACTTCACATCGCCCGTCTGGGCCATGAAGCCGTCGATCACGCGGTGGAACACCACGCCGTCATAGGCGCCTTCGCGGGCCAGCTTCTTGATGTGGTCGACATGGCCAGGCGCCACGTCGGGCTTCATGGCGATGACAACCTTGCCCTTGGTGGTTTCGATGACGAGCGTGTTTTCCGGATCGGCGTAAGCCATAAGCGGTCTCTTTCGGTTGGATTGTGGCCCGGATTTAAGCCGAATGGCCAAGGGGTGCAAGCCGAGGCACGCAATTCATGCCGGGCGAAGTCTGTCCCCGGACGGCTCCGGGGACAGGGACAAATGCCTTACTTGTATTCGATTGTCGCGCTGACGATCTTGTCGGGATTGGCAACGGCGCCGTTCTGGCTCTGCGGACCCTTTTCCAGCGCATCGACCGCGTCCATGCCCGAAACAACCTTGCCGAAGACGGTGTACTGGTTGTCGAGGAAGGTGGAATCGGCCGTCACGATGAAGAACTGCGAATTGAAGGAATTGGGATCGGCCGAGCGCGCTGCGCCCACCGCGCCGCGCACGAAGCTTTCCGAATTGAATTCGGCCTGCACGTCGGGCAGCTCGGACCCGCCGGTACCGGCCATGGCCAGGTTATAGCCGTCGGCATCGGCATTGCCGTTCTGCACGTCGCCGGTCTGGGCCATGAAGCCATCGATGACGCGGTGGAACACCACGCCGTTATAGAGCCCCTCATTGGTCAGCGTCACGATGCGCTCGACATGCAGCGGCGCGATGGCTGGAAGCAATTCGATGTCGACCACGCCATCTTCCAGCGTCAGGATCAGGTGGGGGCTGCCCTCCTGGGCGAAGGCAGGAGCGGAAAACAGAGTCGCGCCAAGGGCGAGGGCGGCAAAGGTGCGGCGGGTCAGCTTGATCATTTGGACTTGAGAGCCTTGAGAACGATTGGCGGGACAAAGGCGGAGATGTCCCCGCCCATTTCAGCGATCTGGCGCACCAATGTGGCCGAGATATGCCGCACCGGCGGGCTGGAAGGCAGGAATACGGTCTGAAGATCGGGCGCCATCTGCGCATTCATGCCGACCATCTGCATCTCGTAATTGTAGTCGGTGGTGTCGCGCAGACCGCGAATGATCAGCTTGGCGCCATGCTCGCGGGCGGCATTGACCATCAGCCCCGAGAAATCGACGATCTTGAAACTGGTATTGGTCCGCGCGCCGATCGGGGGCAGCACCTGCTCGAGAATGGCAATGCGATCCTCGTGGGTGAAGAGCGGGTTTTTCTTGGTGGCGCTGATGCCCACGGCCACAACCAGCGTGTCGACCAGCTTGCAGGCCCGCTCGATCACGTCGAGATGCCCGTTGGTCAACGGATCGAACGAACCGGGATAGAACCCGACCAGACCATTCATGCTCTTCACCCTGTGTTGCCGTGGTTTTGTCACGCGCCTTGCCGATTTGGCAAGCTTACCGGCCCGCGCTGCATCAGACCTCGACCGTGAAACCGAGTTCGATCTCGCTGCCCGGCTTGCCCCGCAGCCCCCAGTTTTCCCGCGGCACTTCATGCAGGATGACCTTGAGATCGTGGGCCGCAAGGCCAAAGGGCTCCACAGCCGCCACCAGCGCCGCATAAAGCCGCCGCTTGGCATCGAGGCTGCGCCCGGTAAAAAGGCTGATCTCGATCACCGTGTAATTCGAACCCACATGGCCGGGCAAGATGAAGGCTTCCTCGTCATATTCCGCCATGCGCACGCAGCGATCCGCCTCCGGAATGCGGATGCCGGCGACCAGAGCGCCCTGCACCGCCTCGAGAAAATCCCGTTTCCGCGCCCCAAGCCAGCCGCGCCGCGTTTCGATTCTTGTGGAAGGCATAGTCAATGTCCTCGATCTTCTTGAAGTTGCTTGCCTCCACTAGCAAACGGAAGTCGCTATAGCCGGCAAGTTTCGTTGATAGTTTGCTAAGCGTGTCCTCATTCCCTTCACGCCAAGCAAAGGCGCCACTGTTACATAGGCATGGGGATTACTACGTGGGCACTGGACATGATCTCGTATTGCGACGGGATGTTACGCTACTTCGAATGTTCGGGCCGCTCGACACGGCGCCAGTACTGGATTTTCCTTCTGGTCACCACCCTGTTGTCGCTTCTGGCGCTCTGCGGTGACTATGTCCTTTACGACATCGAGCCGCACCCCCATTACCCTGGGCCGCTGACGGCTTTCATAGGCATCACGCATTTGATCCCGTCGATCACCGTGACGGTAAGGCGCCTGCACGATACCGGTCGAACCGGCTGGTTTTATTGCGTGCAACTCGCGCCGGTCCTGGGCACCCTGGTGCTCATTTACCTGATGCTGGACGCACCCGAGAGCGGCACCAATTCCTATGGACCCGATCCTCGGGAGGGGAAGCCAGAGGCCAATGTCGGCAGCAGCATTCCACGCCAGGTGCGCATGGGCGGTGCCGTTCCGGCACGGCCCAGTCAAATCGCGCCGGGCGGCGGCGTCCAGCGCTTCATCTGAAACGAAAAGGGGCGCCGAAGCGCCCCTTGCCTATTCTGCTGCCGGCTCGTCCGGCGGCGGCGCGGCGCCATCCACCTCGTCCTCTTCCGGCTCGCTGATCCGTTCCACCGAAACGACCTTTTCGTCTTCGGCAGTATCGAACACGATCACGCCCTGCGAGCCGCGGCTGACGATGCGGATCGGCTTGTCGCCGCCCACTGGCAGGCGGATCGTCTGCCCACCATCGCTGATCAGCATGATCTGGTCCTCGTCTTCCACCGGGAAGGAAGCGACCAGATTACCGTTGCGCTTGTTGACGGCCATGGCGACGATGCCTTTGCCGCCGCGCCCGGTAATCCGGTATTCGTGGCTGGAGGTGCGCTTGCCATAGCCGTTTTCGGAAATGGCGAGGATGAACTGCTCGCTGGCGCTCATCTGGGCGTAGAGCTCTGGACTCAAGGCGCCGGCCACCACATCGGCCTCGTCCGAACCGGCCTCATCGCTCTCGGCCTCGCCGCGCACTGCACGGCTCATCTTGAGATAGGCCGCGCGCTGCTCGGCATCGGCATCCGAATGGTTGATCACAGCCATCGAGATAACCTTGTCGCCGTCGGCCAGCTGGATACCGCGCACACCCATGGAATCGCGGCCCTTGAACAGGCGCACATCGTCCACCCGGAAGCGGATCGCCTGGCCCAGCGCGGTGGTCAGCAGCAGGTCATTGTTGGTGGTGCAGGTTTCCACGCCCACGATCTCGTCGCCCTCGTCGAGCTTCATCGCAATCTTGCCGTTCTGGCGTACCTCGACAAAATCGGCCAGCGAGTTACGGCGCACCGTGCCGCGCGTCGTGGCGAACATGATGTCGAGATTGCCCCAGGAGGTTTCGTCCTCCGGCAGCGGCATGATCGAGGTGATGCGTTCGCCCTGCTCGAGCGGAAGAATATTGATCAGCGCCTTGCCGCGGGCATTGGCTGCAGACAGCGGCAGGCGCCAGACCTTGAGCTTGTAGGCGATGCCGCGGCTCGTGAAGAACAGCACCGGGGTATGGGTATTGGCCACAAAGAGGCGCGCCACGAAGTCCTCGTCGCGCGTCGCCATGCCCGAACGGCCCTTGCCGCCACGGTTCTGCGCCCGATAGGTCGAGAGCGGCACGCGCTTGATGTAGCCGGCATGGCTCACGGTCACGACCATGTCCTCGCGGGCAATCAGGTCCTCGTCGTCGAAATCGGCGGCGTGGTCGGAAATCTCGGTGCGGCGTGGCGTACCGAACTGTTCCCGGATCTCTTCGAGCTCGGTGCGGATGATGGACCGAACGCGCTCGCGCGACCGCAGGATATCGAGATAGTCCTCGATTTCGGCGCCCAGGCCATTGAGTTCGTCGCCGATTTCATCGCGACCCAGCGCCGTCAGGCGGGCCAGGCGGAGTTCGAGGATGGCGCGCGCCTGCTCTTCGGACAGATTGAACGTGCCATCGTCGTTGATGCGGTGGCGCGGATCGTCGATCAGCCGGATCAGCGGCTCGACATCGGCAGCCGGCCAGCGCCGGGTCATCAATTGCTCGCGCGCCGTCGCCGGATCGGGCGCGGTGCGGATCAGCGCAATGACCTCGTCGATATTGGCCACGGCAATGGCCAGGCCCACCAGCACATGAGCCCGGTCGCGGGCCTTGTTGAGCAGGAACCGGGCACGGCGGGTGACCACTTCTTCGCGGAACTCGATGAAGGCATCGAGGATCTGCTTGAGGTTCATCAGCTCCGGCTTGCCGCCATTGAGTGCTACGAAGTTGCACCCGAAGGAGGATTGCAGCGGCGTAAAGCGGTAGAGCTGGTTCAGCACCACGTCGGGCAGCGCATCGCGCTTGACCTCGACCACCACGCGCATGCCCTCGCGGCTGGATTCGTCGCGCAGGTCGGCGATGCCTTCGATGCGCTTGTCGCGCACCAGTTCGGCGATCTTTTCGACCATGGAAGCCTTGTTCACCTGATACGGGATCTCGGTGATGACGATGGCTTCGCGTTCCTTGCGCACTTCCTCGATGGTCGAACGCCCGCGCACGATGATCGAACCACGACCTGTCTCATAGGCCTGGCGAATGCCCGCCCGCCCGAGGATAATGCCGCCCGTCGGGAAGTCGGGGCCCGGCAGGTGCTCGAGCAGCTCCTCGGTGAGGATGGCCGGATTGTCCAGCACGGCAAGGGCCGCGTTGATGGTCTCTGCCAGGTTGTGCGTGGGAATGTTGGTGGCCATGCCCACCGCGATGCCGCCGCCGCCATTGACCAGCATGTTGGGGAACCGCGCCGGCAATACGGTCGGTTCTCGTTCCGAGCCGTCGTAATTGTCGCGGAAATCGACCGTGTCCTTGTCGAGATCGTCGAGCAGCGAATTGGTGATCCGCTGCATGCGCACTTCGGTGTAGCGCATCGCCGCAGGCATATCGCCGTCGACCGAGCCGAAATTGCCCTGCCCCTCGACCAGCATCTGGCCCATGGAAAATTCCTGGGCCATGCGCACCAGCGCCATGTAGACGGCACTGTCGCCATGCGGGTGATACTTACCGATCACGTCGCCGACCACGCGGGCCGATTTGCGGAACGGCTTGTTATATTCGTAGCCGTTCTCGCTCATCGAGAACAGGATGCGCCGGTGCACCGGCTTGAGACCATCCCGCACATCCGGCAGCGCGCGGCTGACGATCACGCTCATGGCGTAATCGAGATAGCTCTTGCGCATCTCGTCGGTGATGTAGATCGGGGCGATGTCGGAGGGCGGGACGCTGCCGCCGCTCACGTCTTCGGGCGTATCTGTCACGGGGTGATTCTACGTTGGTTCTGGTTGCCCGATGAATAGGCGATTCCGGGGAAAAATGCCAATTTCTGCGGGTCAAGCCTGTGGAGAGTGCTGGCTGAGGCGCTCAACGCGCGCCGGCACCATCGAAATGGCTGCGCGCGGCATTGATCCGGGGCATGGACTGGTTTGCCCATTCGATCAGATGGCCGAACGGCACGATCAGCGATTGGCCCAGCGGGGTCAGGCGATACTCCACCGAGGGCGGCTTGGTATCGAAGACCTTGCGGGCCACCAGCCCGTCACGCTGCAGGTCACGCAGCGTCTGGGTCAGCATCTTCTGGGAAATGTCGGGCATTTCCCGATGCAGCTGGTTGAACCGTTTGGCGCCCGAGGCCAGGGTCATCACCAGCAGCATGCTCCACTTGTCGCCGATCTTGTCGAGCACATGCCGCACCGGGCAGGCGCCGGTCCCGCCGGCTGAGGCCGCCTCGTTCCAGCGCTCCACATAGATCGCAGCCGCTTCCAGTCCCTGCGCCATGCACTTACCTCCGGGTAATCTATGACCGAAAAAGTGCCCTCTTTTCAGCCCGCGCCGCGGCGCCTAGATAGGCACTTACTTTTCGATACTTACTCTCCGCTATTGATGGCGGCAAGGTCTGCGTCGAAATCTGCTTTGTTCAGGAGAATGACCATGACGACCTTCGCCAAAAGTTCCTTGCTCGTTACCGGCGCATCCGGCCATCTCGGGCGCATCGCGGTGGAGGCCCTGCTGGCCCGCGGCGCCACCAACATCATTGCTGGCACCCGTGACCCGTCCCGGCTGGCCGATCTCGCCGCCAGGGGCGTGGAGGTCCGCAAGGTAGATTTCAACGACGCGGCCGGCCTGCCCCAGGCGCTTGCCGGCGTCGAGCGCATGCTGCTCATCTCCACCGACGGCATTGGCACCCGCGTGGCCCAGCAGACCGCTGCCATCGCCGCCGCCAGGCAGGCCGGGGTCAGCCACATCGTCTACACCTCCGCGCCCGCAGCCCGCCCCAATGCCGATGCCGGCCTCAATCCAGAGCATTTCTGGACCGAAATTGCCCTCGCCGGCTCGGGCATCGGCTTCACCATCCTGCGCAATCACATGTATGCCGAAAACAATCTGGCCGACGCCGCACATGTCATCGCCTCGGGCCAGCTCTTCGGCCTCATCGGCGATCGCGGCACGGCCTATGTCACCCGCGCCGATGCCGCCCGCGCTGCCGCCGGCGCTTTGCTGAGCGCCCAAGGCAACAGCATCGAAGACGTCACCGGCCCCGAAGCGGTGACCAACGAGGCCCGCGCCGCCCTCTACGCGCAGATCAGCGGCAAGCCCGTTTCGGTCATCCCGCTTCAGCCCGCCGCCCTCAAGGCCGGCATGGTCTCGGCCGGCATCCCCGAGGGCTTTGCCGAGGCGTTGCTGGCCTTCCAGAAGGACGCCGTCACCGGCCACCATTCTGTCGTCACTGCCGTGGTTGAGCGCTATTCCGGCCAGAAGCCGCAATCCTTGCGGGACTTCCTTGTGGCCAACGCTTCCGCCTTGTCCGCCTGACCGTCCTGCAGGCCGGCTTCGGTCGGCCCGCGCCCTCCTCACTGGACGGACTCAGTTCCAACCCGTAGAAAACCTCCATTGCGCCGATTGGGGGATGGGGCCCGGTGTCGTCAGGTTCATTTCTGAAGCGGGCCCGTGACCGCCTCACCCACAAGCGCTCCATCGGCTTCGGGCTGGAATATATCGGGCTGGCGACACTTCGGTTCCCCCGCCTTGTGGCCCTGGCCGTGCTCGCCTTCTCGATCCTTGCCTTCTCGCAAATTCCCCGCGCCAATGTCGATGGCGACCTGTTGCGCGTCTATGCCCATTCCGGGCCCTATTACGATGCCTACGAGCATCTTTCCGATACCTTCGGCACCTTCGAGAACGACATCTACATCCTCGTCAATTCCGAGCGCCTCGTAGATCCGGAAATCATCGAGCAGATTCGTTTCCTCGCGTTCGATCTCGAGCTGGACGACTATGCCGTGGGCACCATGTCGCCCTTTACCCTGCGCCGTCCGGTGCCGGGCGGAGGCTCCATTCCGGCCGTTCCCGAAGGCATGCTGACCCCCGACGAGGTCGCCTTCACCCTGATGGACCTGCAGCAGAACGATCCGATGATGGGCAATCTCATCACCCCCGATCTGAGCGGCATCGTCATCATCGTCTTCCCCGATCAGGCCAGGGTGCGTGCCGACGGCGCCGCAGCGCTCATTGCCAGCCTGCGCGAAACCATTGCTCCCTACCAGTCCGAAGACCTCCAGATCGAGCTCACCGGCCCCCCGATCTGGACCACCGAGATGCTGAATGCTTCGGTGGCCGATCAGGTCAAGTTCACGGTCTGGGGCTTTGCGCTGGGTGCCCTGATCGCGCTCTTTGCCCTGCGCTCCTTTTTCGGTGCGCTGATCGTTGCCGCCACGCCCTTTTTGGCCGTGATGTGGGCCATGGGCATGATCCTGCTCTTTTTCGGCTCCTTCACCTTCCTCACCATCATCGTCACGACATTGGTGCTCGTGATTGCCTTTGCCGAGTCCATGTTCTTCGTCTTCAACTGGCTGGCCTTCTGGCGCGACGGGATGGAGCCGAACAAGGCGGTCGACGCCACCGTCAAGCTGGTCGGCCCGGCTGCCGCGCTGACCATGCTCACCACCTTTGTCAGCTTCGCCTCGCTCGCCCTCACTCCCGGCCAGGGCATCCGCGAGTTTTCGGCCGCCGGCGCCCTGGGCACCTCCCTGCTGTTCGTGTGCCTCATGACGTTTCTGCCGCTGCTGCTCAAGCTGGCCATCCGCCTTGGCTTCAGGCCGCCGCCCAAGAACAGCCGCGTTCTCACCGCCCCCCTGCCCTTCGCTTGGATGCTGGCCAGCCGCTATGGTCGCCCGGTCTCTGTAATCGCGATCATCGTCACCCTGCTGCTGATCGTGCCCTATGTGCTCATCAAGCCGCACTTTTCCTTCGAGGATTTCCTCGCCAAGGATTCCTTGGCGCTGTCGACGGCGGTGGATATCGACGAGGGCGTCGGCGGCGTCGCTCCGCTTTACATTCGAGTGCCGCTCCTCGGCGATGATCCCAATATCGGTGCGGTGGACTTCGAGAAGGTGCGCACCGTCCATCAGATTCTCGAGGGCCATCTCGGGGTCAACAAGGTGATCTCGGCCGCCAGCCTCACCAGCTATACCGACAGCGGCTTCTCCCGGCAGGAAGTCTTTGATTCCGTCGGCCCTTTCATGCGTCAGCGCTTTGTTACCGAAGATGGCGCGCAGGCGCTGGTCACTGGCTTTATGCCCACAATCATCGAATCCGATGTGCTCAAGCAATTGGTCGATGATCTCAATGCCGAAATGGCGGCTGCCGGCATCACCGATGCCGAGATCGGCGGCTTTCGCATACTCACCACCTTCGCGACCGACGACATCGTGCGCGGCCTGCAGCTCGATCTGACGCTTTCGGTCATCATCAACCTCGCCCTGATCGGTTTTGCCTTCCAGTCCTTCCGGGTGGCCTTGGCCTCCGCCATTCCCAATCTCTTCCCGGTGCTGGGCACCGAGGCTTGGCTCTACTTTTCCGGCGAAGGCCTGCAATTGACCACGGTCATGGCCCTCACCATCGCGTTCGGCATTGCCGTCGACGACACCGTCCACTTCCTCTCGCACTATCTTCATGCCCGGCGCGACGAAGGCATGGGCCACCTCGATGCCGTCCGCCACACACTGCACCGCATCGGCGGCGCCATCGTGGCCACCACCATCATCCTGTGTGCCGGCGTCATCATCGTGGTCTTTTCCGAACTCCCGCAGGTCGCGCTGTTCGGCACGCTCTTCGTTTCCACCCTTGCCTTTGCGCTGATCGGCGATCTCTTCATCCTGCCCGCTTTGCTGGCGGCAGGCGGCCGGTTTTTCCATCCTCTGGGGCGCATCGGCGTGCGCATGGCGGACGAGGACCCAACCCCTGACGATCCCCTGGCCGATACCCACACGACCGGCGAGAACCGTCAGCCTGCCCGCACGCCCCACTGACGCATTGCTCCTGCCCCACGAATGGCCGCGCATGTCGCCTGCAAATTTGGTATCGAAGATTCGCTCGACAGCCGGGGGGCTGGTTTTGCTACTGGAGGCCATGACGCCATGACCAAACTCGGACCGCTGACCCGCGCCATCGCTCTTGCGGGTCTTCTGTTTTCCACCGGCGCCGCTTTTGTCCCAGCCTTGGCCGCTCCCGCCGATATCGCCCTCATCCAGTCCTATATCGGGGAATGGCGCGGCCGCGGCGTGCTCATCGGTGCCACTCAGGAAAGCGTGGTCTGTCGCCTCACGGCGAGCCAGGGCAATCAGGACAAGGTCAATTACAACGCCCGCTGCACCCTGGCAGGCAACACGCTCTCGGTTGCAGGCACCATGGCCTATGTCGAGGCCAGCAAGCGCTTCGAGGCGGTGATGAGCTCCAATGTCACCTTCAGCGGCGTCGCCGTGGGGCAGAAGCGCGGCCAGAGCCTGATCTTCAACCTGCGCGAGCGCGACAAGGATGAGCAGGGCAAGGACCTCAACATCTCCGCCCAGATCGTGCTCAGCGGCGACAATATTAATGTCGTGTTCGAAGTCGTCTATGTGGAATCGGGCGATAGCCTGCGCGCCGAAGTGCCGCTTACCCGCTGAACGGGACGCCACATTTTCGTTACCGAAAGCCTTCCGGAAACAATGTCTTAAGGCAGTGGGACTACATATCTCGCATCGACGAGAGACTGAAATTGTTCCAGCAATCGCCCGCCACTGCTCATTCTGACACGGCTTTGGCACCCGAAGGGTTTCTGAGGCGCGTGCGTCATCTTGCGGCAACGACCGGTGCCGGCCTCATGGGCACAGACCAGCGCTGGAAGGCCCATGTCGGCACGCAGGCGCCGCATAATCTCGATCCTGATCTTTTCGGCCCCTTCGGCCAGGTTCTGCCCAAGGGTGACGGCTCCAGCCTGCGCTTTCTGCTCGTTGTGCCCATTCCCACCATCGACGAAACCCGTCCGATCTGGCTGGTCCTCTGGGACGACAAGAGCCGCACGGAACTGGCTGCCAATATCCTTCTGGCGCGCATGACCGAGCTCACGGCCCATGCCGCCATGGCCCGCCGCCGCTCCGCGGAGCGGCATCGCCAATATCTGATCGAGCGCGCCTCCGCCACTGCCCGCATCGGCATCTGGTCCTGCACCCTGCCCGAGGAGCACCTCACCTGGACCGACGGGGTCTACGACCTTTTCGAATTGCCGCGCGGTTCGCGCATCGACCGCACCACCACGCTGGCCATGTACACGCCCGAATCCGCCCGCCAGATGCAGGCCCTGCGCTCGGAAGCCATCGCCACCCTGGGTGATTTCAATTTCGACGCCGAGATCGTCACCGCCAGGGGCAACCGCCGCTGGATGCGCATCACCGCCACCGTCGACGGGATCGATGGCAGGCCGCGCCGCATTTTCGGCATGAAGCAGAACATCACCGAGGAAAAGCAGCTCGCCGAGCGCACACGCCAGCTGGCCGAAACCGACTCGCTGACCGGGCTGGCCAATCGCGGTCGCTTCCAGGCCCGCCTCGACGATTTGCACGGCCATCGCCACGGCGTGCCCACCGGTGCGCTGATCCTGATCGACCTCGACAATTTCAAGGGTATCAATGACGGGCTCGGCCATGCTCACGGCGACGCCTGCCTGATCGGCACCGGCCAGCGCCTGCGCCAATGCGCGCCCGCTTCGGCCCTCGTGTCACGGATCGGCGGTGATGAATTCGCCATTCTCATCGATGGCCGCGAGGCCGTGGACCTCGACGTCCTTTCCTCCGCTATCGTGCGCGCCTTCGATCAGCCCTTCCTGCTGGGCAAGACCGCCTACCATGTCGGCGCATCGGTGGGCGTGGCCCGCCGCATCGATCAGGACGCCGATACGCTTTATCGCAACGCAGATACTGCGCTTTACGCCGCCAAGTCGGCAGGGCGCGGCACCTGGCGGCAATTCCGCGCCGCCTGAATCAAAAAGGGCGGCTTGCGCCGCCCTCCTATCGCGTCCCTCAGAACGGAATGTCGTCGTCCATCCCGCCGGGCTCGAAGGCCGGCGCATTGGCCGAGGGACGCCGCGCGCCCCCGCCACCACCGCCGCCACCATTGTCCCGCACGCCGCGGAAGCCGCCGTCGCCGCCACCATAGCCGCTATTGTCGCCCGAATTGTCGCCGCGACCATCCAGCAGCGTCAGGTTCGAGTTGAAGCCCTGAAGCACCACTTCGGTCGAATACTTGTCCTGGCCGGACTGGTCCTGCCACTTGCGGGTCTGCAACTGCCCCTCGATATAGACCTTGGAGCCCTTGCGCAGATAGCTCTCGGCCACGCGGGTCAGCCCTTCCGAGAAGATCACCACGCGGTGCCATTCGGTCTTTTCGCGGCGCTCGCCGGTATTGCGGTCCTTCCAGCTTTCGGACGTCGCAATGCTCAGGTTCACCACCTTGCCGCCATTGGGCAGGTTGCGCACCTCGGGGTCATTGCCCAGATTGCCCACCAGAATTACCTTGTTCACGCTGCCAGCCATGGCACCAATCCTTCCAATTCAGTCCCGGTCTGCCCGGTCGCGGGACGCTCTCTCTATCAGCCGTTCATGCGCCGCCCGGTGCGCGGCCGCGGCCTGATCGCTGCACCATAGACCTTTCCGGCCGCCACACACGTGGCATTTACAGCTTGTTCCGCTTATGTTCTCTTTCTCCACAGAAGAGTCAAGGCCCTGCTGACATGATGTGTCAGCACCATGCTGCCACGCCGATCAAGCCGCTTGAAAGGCGCGCTGCGTTCCCATTATGTTCGCAGTGTTGTGATTGAAGGCAGCCATGCGGTCGCCGCGCTTGCGCTGCGGGTCTGGCAATCCTATTTCTTGATCTTCGCCGCAACCACCAGTCACGTCGGGCGCTGTATGCTCAGCGCCATTCCGCAGCATGGACGAAAAGATGAAGCCTTCCGCCAGCCTCAACCGCGAAATCATCGTGCGCGGTGCCCGCGAGCACAATCTCAAGGGCATCGACGTCAAGCTGCCGCGCGACAGCCTGATCGTGATGACGGGGCTTTCCGGCTCGGGCAAGTCCTCGCTGGCCTTCGACACCATCTATGCCGAGGGGCAGCGCCGCTATGTGGAATCGCTTTCCGCCTATGCGCGCCAGTTCCTCGAAATGATGCAGAAGCCCGATGTCGAGCACATCGAGGGCCTTTCGCCCGCCATTTCCATCGAACAGAAGACGACGAGCCGCAACCCGCGCTCGACGGTCGGCACCGTCACCGAAATCTACGATTACCTGCGCCTGCTCTATGCGCGCGTCGGCATTCCCTATTCGCCCGCCACCGGCCTGCCCATCGAAAGCCAGACTGTCAGCCAGATGGTCGACCGCACCCTGGAACTGCCCGAGGGAACGCGCCTCTACCTGCTGGCCCCCATCGCGCGCGGCCGCAAGGGCGAGTTCAAGAAGGAACTGGCCGATCTGATGCGCAAGGGCTTCCAGCGGGTCAAGATCGACGGCGAATATCACGAGATCGAAGACGCGCCCGCGCTCGACAAGAAATTCAAGCACGACATCGAGGTGGTGGTGGATCGCCTTGTCGTGTCCCCCGATATTTCCGGCCGCCTGGCCGAAAGTTTCGAGACCGCGCTGAAGCTGGCCGAAGGCATTGCCCTGGTGGAGCTGGCGGACGAGAAGAATGATGACGGCACCCCGCGCCAGATCACCTTCTCGGAAAAGTTCGCCTGCCCGGTTTCCGGCTTCACCATTGCCGAGATCGAACCGCGCCTGTTCTCGTTCAACAACCCCTTCGGCGCCTGCCCGGTCTGCGATGGCCTGGGCACCGAGCAGAAGATCGACCCTGATCAGATCGTTCCCGACCCCACCCTGTCGCTGCGCGACGGCGCCATCCTGCCCTGGTCCAAGACCAGCGCGCCCTATTACCAGCAGACCCTCCAGGCCGTGGTGAAACACTACGGCGCCTCGACCGGTACCGCCTGGAACGAACTGCCGCTCGATGTGCAGCATGCCGTGCTCTACGGCACCGACAAGACCAAGATCGATTTCGTCTATGACGATGGCTTGCGCCAGTACAAGACCTCCAAGGTCTTCGAAGGCGTCATCGGCAACCTTGAGCGCCGCTACAAGGAAACCGAAAGCGCCGGCATGCGCGAGGAAATCGAGAAATACATGTCTGCCAAGCCCTGCGTGGCCTGCGGCGGTTACCGTCTCAAGCCGGAATCCCTGGCGGTCAAGATCGACGGCCTGCATATCGGCAAGGTCACCGAAATGTCGATCCGCAATGCCAGCAAATGGTTCGTGGATCTGTCGGACAAGCTCTCCTCTACCCAGAGCCAGATCGGCGAGCGCATCCTCAAGGAAATCCGCGAGCGCCTGAAATTCCTCAACGATGTGGGCCTCGAATACCTCTCCATGTCGCGCAATTCCGGTACGCTCTCGGGCGGGGAAAGCCAGCGCATCCGTCTCGCCAGCCAGATCGGCTCCGGCCTCACCGGCGTGCTCTATGTGCTCGACGAGCCTTCCATCGGCCTGCACCAGCGCGACAATGCCCGCCTCCTCGAAACGCTCCAGCGCCTGCGCGATCTGGGCAATACCGTCATCGTCGTCGAACACGACGAAGACGCGATCCTCACCGCCGATTACGTCCTCGACATCGGCCCGGGTGCCGGCGTCAATGGTGGCAATATCGTAGCCGAGGGCACGCCGCAGGATATCCTCAACCACCCCGACAGCCTCACCGGCAAATATCTCTCCGGCCGCATGGGCATTTCCGTGCCCGCTGAGCGCCGCGAGGGCAAGAAGGGCAAGGCGCTCTCGATCAAGGGCGCTACCGGCAACAATCTCAAGAACGTTTCCGTCGACGTGCCGCTCGGCCTTTTTGTCGCCATCACCGGTGTGTCCGGCGGCGGCAAGTCGACGCTGATGATCGACACCATGTACCAGGCCATCGCCCGCAGGCTGAACGGCGCCCGCGTGGTGCCTGCCCCGCATGAAAGCCTCACCGGTCTCGAATTCCTCGACAAGGTCATCGATATCGATCAGTCCCCCATTGGCCGCACACCGCGATCTAACCCGGCCACCTATACCGGTGCTTTCACGCCGCTGCGCGAATGGTTTGCCGGGCTGCCGGAAGCGAAAACGCGCGGTTACGGCCCAGGCCGCTTCTCCTTCAACGTGAAGGGTGGCCGCTGCGAGAAATGCGAGGGCGACGGTGTCCTCAAGATCGAGATGCACTTCCTGCCCGACGTCTACGTCACCTGCGACGTCTGCAAGGGCAAGCGTTACAATCGCGAAACTTTGGAAGTCCAGTTCAAGGGCAAGTCGATTTCCGACGTGCTGGACATGACCATCGACGAAGGCGTGGAGTTCTTCTCGGCCGTCCCCACCATTCGGGACAAGTTCGCCACCCTCCAGCGCGTCGGACTCGGCTACGTCAAGGTCGGCCAGCCCGCGACGACCCTTTCGGGCGGCGAAGCCCAGCGCGTCAAGCTCTCCAAGGAGCTCTCCAAGCGCGCCACCGGCCGCACGCTCTACATGCTCGACGAACCCACGACGGGTCTGCATTTCCACGACGTCGCCAAGCTGCTCGAGGTGCTGCACGAACTGGTCGAGGGCGGCAATACGGTCATCGTCATCGAGCATAATCTGGAAGTCATCAAGACCGCCGACTGGATCATCGACCTTGGCCCCGAAGGCGGCGATGGCGGAGGCGAGATCGTCGCCATGGGCACACCCGAGGAGGTCGCGGCCAATCCGCGCTCTCACACCGGCACCTTCCTCAAGGAAGTCATGGACCGCCGCCCGCATTTCGCCACGCGGGCTGCGGAATAAGCCCTCGGTCTGCTCGCGTCCGGCCTTCGGTACGCCGGGCCATCCACCACGTCATTGCCCGGCTTGACCGGGCAATCCACGCCATGCCCCGACATCCTCTGCACCACCCGGTCTAACTGGGTGGTGACGATTAAGTCTGTCGGGTAAGGGCGACACCTCGCCCATCCGAATGGGTGACGGGTATTGCGATCCGCCTTTTCAGGCACCCCGCTCGCAAAGAACGAAGAAGACAGGCTAGATCAGCCCCATCCTTGCCAGTTCTGCGGCGAGCTCCACCGAGTTCTCGTTATCGTTCCCTTCCATGTCCGGCGGCGCATCCTCGGGCCGCAGATAGCGCCAGCCCTGGAACGGGCGCTTCGGATAAGGCAGGGTGCGGACGATGTCGGGCGCCATGATGATGTCGCAGTAATCCTTGCCCTCGGCATCCGTATGCGAGCCCAGCCGCAGGATGCGCTGCCGGCAGAGAATCGCGCCCGACATGACCCAGTAGATTGAGGAGACGCCCTCCATCTCTTCGCGCCGTTTCGGCATCATGCGCGTGCGATGGACATGCACGTCCTCGCCGTAATCGGCACCCCACCAATGGGCGCGCTGATCGCGGTAGCTTTCCAGTTCCTCCACGCTGGCCACGCCAACGCAGAGCTTCACCATATGGATCATGCAAGGGTCCCCGGCGCGACCCGGCCCTGGATCACGTCGATTTCGTCGTCGTCCACCACCCAGGGCTCCTGCAGCGCCTGGTTGCGCCAGTCCTGGAAGGCCGGCAGGGCGTAGATGGCCTCCACATAGCGGCCGGCCACGTCCGAGACGGGCAGGTCATAGGTGCGGATACGGGTGGCCAATGGCGCGAACATGGCGTCCGCCGCACAGAATTCGCCGAAGAGATAGGGCCCGCCCGATCGTTCCAGCAGCCCGCCCCACAGCGTCTCGACGCGATGCAGGTCGCCCCGCACACTGTCGGGATCAACCTTGCCGGGATGGCTCGCCCGCAGGTTCATCGGCGCATGATTGCGCAGGGCGGAAAACCCGGCATGCATTTCTGCCGCTGCGGCCCGCGCCAATGCGCGCTGCTGGCGGTCCGTCGGCCAGATCGGCTTGTCGGGAAAGCTGTCGGCCAGATATTCGATAATGGCGATGGTTTCCGGAACCACCAGCGTGCCGTCGATCAGCACCGGCACCTTGCCGGTAGGCGAACGCGCTGCAATCGCCTCGCGCCAGCCGGGCCCGGAAAGCTGCATCACCTCGTCCTCGAACGGAATGTCGAAATGCTTCAGCACCAGCCAGGGACGCAGCGACCAGGTCGAGTAATTCCGATTCCCGATCAAGAGCTTCATGGAACAACCTCATATTCAAGACGAAGGGCGCCCAGTGGCCGGGCGCCCTTCACCGTAATCTTCTGAGTGAATAACTCCAGCGTATGTTCTAGACGCCAGCTACTACGGAGAAAACCAGCCCCATCGAAACGAGGCATACCAGGGCCCAGCTCACGGTGTGAAAGACATTGGCCTTCGGTTGACTGCGCATAGATTGCTCCTTGTCAGTCGTCCACTCCGACCCTCAAGGGGCCGGTGATGAATCGTTAACCGTCTCGCAGATGGGAAGCAAGCGGCCAAACTGCAACACTCCACAGCCGCCTTTGTTGCACGATTGCGCCTTAGAATAGCCCGAACCACAGCCCGGCAATCCCCAGAAAGGCAAAGAAACCAACGATGTCGGTAATGGTGGTGACGAACACCGCCGAGGCAATGGCCGGGTCGGCCTTGAGCCGGTCCAGCGTCAGCGGAATGAGAATTCCGAACGTTCCGGCCACGATCATGTTGATGACCATCGCCATACCGATCACCACGCCCAGCCCCACATCGCCATAGCGCAGCGCCGTGACCAGGCCGAGCAGGATGGCAAAGATCACGCCGTTGACGAAGCCCACCACCATTTCGCGCCGGATCAGCCGTCTGAGGCGCCCGCCATCGAGCTCGCGCATGGCCAGCGCCCGGACCGTCACGGTCATGGTCTGCGCGCCGGCATTACCGCCCATCGACGCCACGATGGGCATCAGCACGGCCAGCGCCACCATCTGTTCGATCGTGGCGTTGAAGAGCCCGATGACCAGCGACACGAGCACGGCGGCCACCAGGTTCACGCCCAGCCAGGGCGCGCGGCTGCGCACCGTGTCCGCCGTGGTGTCCGACACGTCCTCGTCGCCCACGCCGGCGAGCAGCTTGATATCCTCTTCGGCCTCTTCCTGGATGACGTCGACAATATCGTCGATGGTCAGCACGCCCACGAGCCGCCCGTTCTCGTCGACCACGCCCACTTCCACAAGGTCATAGCGCTCGAAGCTGCGCGCCGCCTCTTCCTGGTCCTCTTCGGCCTTCACCAGCACCAGATTGCTGTTCATGATCGCATCGATCTTGGTGGCCCGCTTGGTGCGCAGGAACCGGTCGAGCGGCAGCGTGCCGAGCACCTTGTAGGCCGCGTCCACCACATAGATCTGGTAGAATTCGTCCGGCAGGTCCTTTTCGGCGCGCAGATAGTCGATGGTCTGGCCCACCGTCCAGAAGGGCGGGATGGCGATGAAATCGGTCTGCATCCGCCGGCCGGCGGAATCCTCGGGAAAGTCCAGGCTGCGCTTGAGGCTGAGCCGCTCGAACGTCGGCAGAGCCGACAGGATCTCGTCCTGATCTTCCTGCTCCAAATCCTCGAGCAGGAACACCGCGTCGTCATTGTCGAGTTCGGCGACGCCGCGTGCGATTTCCGAATTGGAGAGCGCCTCCATGATTTCGAGGCGGATGCTTTCGTCCACCTCGGTCAGCGCCGAGAAGTCGAACTTTTCCCCCAGCATGCGCACCAGCGCCAGCCGTTCGCCTTCGTCGAGCTGTTCGAGCACGTCGCCCACATCGGACGTGTGCAGCGGCGCCATGACCAGCGCCACGTCCTCGGCACGCCGAGCGCTCAGGAAGGCCCGCAGCCGCTCCAGCCAGAGCGCACTGATCCAGCCCTCCGCATCGCGGAATGCATCCTTGTCGATCCCGGCTTCGGGGCCGGCCGCCACGTCAAAATCTTCGCTCATCGGGAGCCCTTTGCGTGTCCTTCGTGTTTCAGGGGCAGGACAAGCATGTAGCCAATCGCCCCGCTTCGCGCCAGAGCGGGTTTGAGGCTTTCTCGGATACAAGGGAGATTTCGCCATGAACGACACGCCCCATGCCGCCTCGGGCCTGGCCCGGCTCGCCCGCCTCGCCAACGAGCGCCAACTCCCTGCCGTCACCAGCGCCACCGATTCGAGCCCGCCGAGCCTTGCCGTGGACGGCACGCCTTTCATCCAGATGCACGATGCCGCCACCGCCCTTCTCCACTGCCCCGTCGACCAGAAGGTGCTGCTGATGGAAATCTCGCCCGAAATCTATTTCGAGACCGACGACATGATCGGCGAAAACGCCATGCTGATCCGCCTTGACCGGATCGACGACGAGGAATTGTCCCTGCGCCTGCACGATGCCTGGACCTACCGTGCGCCGTCCCATCTGCAGCCATAATAGTTTCGGGTCTGTCGAAGGCCCGCTCCCTCGTTCGACGTGCTATCGAAAGACCAAATGGAGATAGCCATGCACGAGACGACCCACCTTTCCTGCGCCTGCGGCGCCTTTGCGGTCGAACTCGCCGGCACCCCCTTCGTCACAGCCGAATGTCACTGCAATTCCTGTCGCGAGGCCGCGACGCGTCTGCAGGCTCTGCCCGCCGCCTTCCCCGTGCAGGCCGCCAATCACGGCACGCCCTATGCGCTTTATCGCAAGGATCGTGTGCGCTTTCCCGACGGCACCGCCGGCCTCAGGGCCATCCGCCTCTCGCCCCAGGCGCCCACGCGACGCGTGCTCACCCGTTGCTGCAACAGCCCTGTCTTCCTCGAATTCCAGGGCGGCCACTGGCTCAGCCTCTACGCCAGTCTCTGGCCCGAGACCATCCGGCCGCCCATGAGCATCCGCACCATGACATCCGATCTGCCGGACGCGACACGCCTCGACGACACGCTCCCGGCCGGCAAAGCCGTTACCGCCCGCTTCTACTTCAGGCTGCTGGCCGCCTGGATCGCCATGGGCTTCAAGTCGCCCCGCATCGACGTGCCGGACTAGCGCCGCCTCTTGGCCAAAGCCGCACACGACCCCATATTCCAGTCACTCCCACAGAATTTCCGAGGTTCCGATGTCCGATTTCAACGCGCAGGTGATCGCCGATTTTATGGCCACCAACGGCAAGCCCGGCGGCTATTTCAAGGACGCCCCGGTCCTGCTGCTGCATTCCACCGGCGCAAAATCCGGTCAGGAGCGCACCTTGCCCCTCATGTATCTGCGCGAAGGCGACGGTCCCTGGTTCATTTTCGCCTCGTTTGCCGGAAATGACAGCAATCCGGACTGGTTTCACAATCTAAAGGCCCATCCCGATGCCGCCATATCCATTGGCGACGGCACGGAGATTTCGCGTGTCCCGGTTACCGCGCGCATGCTCGAAGGTGACGAGCGCGATGCGATCTATGCCCGCCAGGCCAGTCTCTACCCGCAATTTGCCGATTACCAGAACAAGACCAGCCGCACGATCCCCGTCGTCGAACTCGCTAGCCGCGGTTAAGTCCGGGCATCGCGGTGAACCCATCGCTGTCGAACCGGTTGACCTACCGACAGCGATGGAGACCGCCATGCACGAACTCTGGAAGATCGAACGCGGCTTGTGGCTCGACGGCGCCGAGGCCTATCGAGCCCGGATGGCCGATTCCTGCCTCATGGTCTTCGGCCCCACAGGCATTCTGGATCGGGATCGGATTCTCGCGGCGCTCGAAGCGGCGCCGCGGTGGAGGGATGTCGAGCTCAGCGAGATGGCCCTCACGACCCCAGGCGATTCCGTCGCCGTGGTGCTCGCCTACAAGGCCCGTGCCCGCCGCGATGACGGGGAAGACTACCAGGCGCTCTGCTCGTCGACCTATCTGGTGCTGGAAGGCGAAGTGAAGCTGGTGCAGCATCAGCAGACGCCGCTCTGAACACCGAAAACAAAAAAGCCGCCTTGCGGCGGCTTCTTGTGTGTCACCCACTAGATGACTGGTGCGGTCGAGAAGACTCGAACTTCCACGCCTCGCGGCACAGCGACCTCAACGCTGCGCGTCTACCAATTCCGCCACGACCGCACTGTGTGGTAGAAGCTTCGAAGCAAACCGCGCCGAAGCGAGTGGGGATGTAGCAAAGGTCCGTCACAACCTCAAGCGGTTAAATCGGAATTCTTATGCAGCCTGTGGACGACACGCTCCCATGGTCGCCACGGGCCCCAAAAGCCTCAGCCGATCTTGAAGACCTTGTCGGTGACGAAGACGCGCAGATGCCCCTCCTCCACATTGACCTCGCCTTTGGCAACGAGCGTGTTGTTGGCATATATCCTGAGCGGGTCGTGCTCGGTGGCGTCCAGTTCGATCACCGCCCCGCGTCCCATGCGCAGCAGATGATGAATGGGCATGGTGGTCGCGCCCAGCTCCACCGTGATATCGACTTCAATATTGTCCAGCGTGCTCATAGATACGCATTTCGAGCAAAATGATCCGCGCCCTGCGAGCGGATTCGGCACTTATGAAAGTCGGCCAGACCTGGTTATGGAAGTGTTAACAAACCTGAACGAAGCGTGCCAAAGCGGCGCGAAACTGCGGCGCGCCGATGCACGGCCGGTGGAATGGCGGATTTTCGATGCTCCGCTCGATTATGAGCGGGCCCTGGCCATGATGGATGAGCGCGTCGCCGCGATCGCTGCGGGCGCAGCCGGCGAGGCTGTCTGGCTGCTCGAACATCCCCCGCTCTATACGGCGGGCACTTCGGCCCGCGCGGAAGACCTGCTCAACCCGCGCTTCCCCGTCTTTGCCGCTGGCCGCGGCGGGCAATATACCTATCACGGTCCCGGCCAGCGCGTGGCCTATGTGATGCTCGATCTCACCCAGCGGGGCCGCGACATCCGCTGCCTCGTCCAAGGCCTCGAGCAATGGGTCATCGATACCCTTGCCGCCCACAACATCACTGCCGGCCGCCGCGATGGCCGCGTCGGCGTCTGGGTGCCCCGCCCGGACAAGGGCCTCAACCGTGAGGACAAGATCGCCGCCATTGGCGTACGCGTGCGCAAATGGATCACCTTCCACGGCATCTCGCTCAATGTTGCGCCCGATCTCTCCCACTATGACGGGATCGTACCTTGCGGCATCACCGATCAGGGCATCACCTCTTTTGAGGATCTCGGCCTGCTCCTGTCCATGCCGGAGGTGGATTCGGTGCTGCGCCGGCGCTTCGAGGCCATATTCGGCCCCACGGCCTCCGCACGGCCTTAGCCTTCGGGGGAATGCGGCCTCCGGGCGCCACTGCCCGGCTCGACCCGGCAACCCATTCCCCTGCAGCGGACGATCTGGTCTTCAGTCATAACCCCTTTTGCGCAACCTGACGCCCGCTTCGGACCAAATTTCGGCGCCATTCATGCGCCCCCGCCCTTGCTATCGCCGCGTGACCCGACCAATTTAGGCGCGGAACCGGATTCGAGGACCAAGATGACCCTGGACGATCTCAAACGCCTCCTGACGCGCCAGACCTTGTTCCGGCTCGATTCGATCCTGTCGCCGCGTCTCGTGCCCATTCTCTATGCGCTGGGCTTGGCCGCGATCCTGCTCTGGGCCATCAACCATTTCTTCTTCCGTTTCGGCACGGGCTTCGGCAATGGCCTGTGGGGCCTGCTCGAAATCGTCGTCTTCGGCCTCCTGGCCTTTGTTGGCCTGCGGATAGGCTGCGAGGCGCTGATGGTCTGGTTCCGCAGCCATCAGCAGACCGGCGATAGCATGGCGCGGTCCCGCTATTCCGCCTCGCTTCTCGACGAGGTGCGCGACGCCATCCGTGATCTGGCCGAGGAAGGCCAGGACAGCGATTACGCCGAGGCCGATGAATATGATTTCACCCCGGCCACCGACCCGGTCCCCCGCCAGCCGACGACAGCCTCAGATCTTGATAATGATCTGCGCGCGCCGGCCACGCGGCCCGGCGAAACGTTCCGCTCCCGGCGCACCGCGAGGCGGACGCCACCGCGGACCGATATCTGAAACGCGAAAGGCCGCCCCGGGGCGGCCTTTTTGTTTGGAGATGCTCCTCTTAACCGTCACTGCCGGGCCTGTCCCGGCGATAACGACGGTGAAGAGCGCAGATCTCCTACTTCTTGTTGACGCTCCAGGCGCCCGGGCCGGCAAAGACCAGGTAGAGGAAAACAAAGCAGAACAGGATTGCCGCATCGCCACCATTATTGGTCGGGAAGAGATGGCCGGGGGCATGCACCATCCAATAGGCGACCGCCATGGTGCCCGAAGCCAGGAACGCGGCGGGCCGCGTGAAGAAGCCGATGGCGATGAGGATGCCAGTCACGATTTCGATGACGCCGGCAAACCAGAAAATGCTGCCCACCGGCGGCATGAACTCGGTCGCGGGGAAGCCGAACAGCTTCTGCGTGCCATGAAAGAAGAACAGGACAGCGGCAACAATGCGCAGCACGGCGAGGGCCTGCGGCGCATAGGCGGAGAGACGGTCGAACAAGGCATAGACTCCTTTTGGGCTGCGCCGATGGCGCGATCGCAAAGGGCTAGCGGAAAGGCGTGTCCGGCAATATCGGGTGGTTGACGCACGCACTGTTCACGATCGCGCACCATTCAAGAGCCCGTGTTCACCGCTTGGCACAGGCCTCCTGCGCACCATCTGCGGGGCAGTCACATTGCGTAACCGCCCGACTTTCGGTATGACGCGCCATCATTTCCAGTATCGGCCCCTTTTCTGACGCGGTTTTGCAGCCGCACCGATGCACCAACAGACAAGCGGAATTCGCACGCGCATGAACCAGGCGCCCAAAATCGGCCTCGTCAGCCTCGGCTGTCCCAAGGCACTCGTGGACAGCGAGCGCATCATGACGACCCTGCGCGCGCAGGGCTATTCCTTCAGCCGCGATTATGCCGGCGCCGATATCGTATTGGTCAATACTTGCGGCTTCCTCGACTCGGCCAAGCAGGAAAGCCTTGAGGCCATCGGCGAGGCGCTTAACGAGAACGGCAAGGTCATCGTGACCGGATGCCTGGGCGTCGAGGAAAACCTGATCCGCGAGACCCATCCCTCGGTGCTCGCCATCACCGGCCCACATCAATATGAGAGCGTGGTTTCGGCGGTACACGACCACCTGCCCCCGGTGCCGAACCGCTTCGTCGATCTCGTGCCCGAGAGCGGTCTCAAGCTGACGCCGCGCCACTACGCCTATCTCAAGATTTCCGAAGGCTGCAACAATCGCTGCTCCTTCTGCATCATTCCCCAGATCCGCGGCGACCTTGCCTCCCGTCCCGCTGCCGGCATCCTTTCGGAAGCCGAAGGCCTGATCCGTTCCGGCGCCAAGGAATTGCTGGTCATCTCCCAGGATACCAGCGCCTATGGCCTCGATCTGAAATACGCGACGTCCAAATATCGCGGCCGCGAGGTCAAGGCCAAGTTCTACGACCTCGCCAAGGAACTGGGCGAGCTCGGCGCCTGGGTGCGCCTGCACTATGTCTACCCCTATCCCCATGTCGATCCGGTCATGGAACTGATGGCCGAAGGCCTCGTCCTGCCCTATCTCGACATTCCCTTCCAGCACGCCTCTCCCAACGTGCTCAAGGCCATGCGCCGCCCCGCGCATCAGGAAAAGACCCTCAACCGCATCCTCGACTGGAAGCGCCAGGTCCCCGACCTCACCGTGCGCTCCAATTTCATCGTCGGCTTCCCCGGCGAGACCGATGAAGATTTCGAAATGCTGCTCGATTTCATCGAGGAAGCCGAGATCGACCGCGCCGGCTGCTTCAAATACGAGCCCGTCACCGGCGCCACCGCCAACGAACTCGAAGGCATCGTTCCCGACGAGGTCAAGGAAGAGCGCTTCGCCCAGCTCATGGAAGTGGCGCAGAACGTCTCCTTCCACCAGCTGCAGAAGAAGGTCGGCCGCACCATCGACGTCATCGTCGACGATGTCCGCCCCGAAGAAAACCGGGTCATTGCCCGCTCCAAGTGGGACGCGCCGGAGATCGACGGCCAGGTCATCATCGACAACGCCGCCAATATCAAGATCGGCGACATCGTCTCGGTGAAGGTTACCGACAATGACGAATACGATCTCTTCGCCGAGCCGGCGCAGGCCTAGCTCGTCTTAACGAAGTGTAAATGTGATGAGCGCCCGGGCAACGTCCCGGGCGTTCTGGCGTTCAGGGTTCGAAATCCACTGGGGACACTGATCATGGAACGCTATTTCTTCAATCATCGCGACGCTGACGGCCAGCTGCAGATCGACATTGACGGCATTCTCCTGCCCTCGCTCAACACCGCGCTTGAAGAGGCAAGCTTTGCCGCGCGCGGCGCCGTCCATCTGGCCGATGAACCGTCGAGTGGCTGTTTCGAGATCGAGGATTCGGGCCGCCAGCTTCTGGCCCGCGTGCCCTACCAGATCCGCGACGCCGCCTGATCTCTAGCGGGCGAACGCATCGAACGGATTGTCGTGCGTCACCTGCCGCACGATTTCGGCACCGACCCCCCGATCGTGCAGCGCTGGCAGCAGCCAATCCATCAAATGCGTATAGGGCCGCGGCACACCGCCCCCCTTTTGCGCCGGATCGTACCAGCCAAGGTCATGGCTGAGCAGCATCTGCTTGCCGAGCCCCGCCTCCAGTGCGCGCATGATCAGCGCCAGCACCTCATCATCGGGGTCGCGGCCGATATGATCGTATTCGATCCACGCGCCGCGCTCCGCCACCGCCAGATTGAGCCCGAAATCCGGCTCGGCCTGGCTATGGATGGAGATGAACCGTCCGGCATTCCCGCCCTCCTCCGCGATGATATCGAGCTGGTCCAGCACCACCCGTCCCTTGATCGTATGCGAGCCGATCACCGCATTAGTGGGTATCGCCGCCCGCACGGCCGCGCGCAGGATTTTCTCCTCCATCGGCGTGATCCCATCGTCCCCGGCACTGATCTTGATCCAGGCGGCCCGCACGCCGGTCTCGTCCATGCCTTCGGTCAATTCCTTGAGC
The DNA here is from genome assembly GCF_000969445.1 of Devosia chinhatensis. NCBI lineage: Bacteria > Pseudomonadati > Pseudomonadota > Alphaproteobacteria > Hyphomicrobiales > Devosiaceae > Devosia > Devosia chinhatensis. The sequence continues at coordinate 1,595,536 of NZ_JZEY01000054.1, forward strand.
ATCCAGCGCTCGAGCGCGTCTTCGCTCGCCTCGGCTACCCAGGCCGGAATCCACGGCTCGCGATAATTGCCCGTCGGCACCACGATGGGCATGCCCGTCGCCTTGGAGACGGCAATGTCGATATCGGCACGCCGCCCCACCCCGCCGGTGGTGCATTCGACGATCGCGGTCACGCCTCTGTCCTTCGCCGCAGCGATTTGCGGCGCCATCAGCGCGATGACGTCGTCTGCGTCCGCTTCCGCATAGCCCGGCTGGTCCGGCGTCCGCAGATCGACGAACACATGCTCATGCGGCAGGATCAGCCCCAGCTGATGGCGTTCCAGCGGCCCGAGCGTCGTGTGCAATAGTGTCATGATTTTCCTCCCCCTCCTGTTTGGCACAGGACCAGCGCTGGCGAAACGTGTCTTTCGCAACCACTCTGCCACGATCACGTTGTCGAGAGACTCAATTGCGAGAGGAGTGCATTATGGGTTTTGACGGAGTGGGTTGGATCGCAGCCATCATCATCGGTGGCCTGGCCGGCTGGTTCGCCAGCATGTTCATGAAGACAGGCACTGGCGTGTTCATGAACATCCTTTTGGGCATTGTCGGCGCCATCGTCGCCAGCCTGATTTTCGGCATTCTGGGCATATCCTTCGGCGGCTGGCTCGGCTACCTGGTGGCCGGATTTATCGGGGCCTGTATCCTGATCGCCATTGCCCGGGCCATCCGGCGCTAGGCCGGAAGGAATTGGCGCAAAAGCCGTGCCCGGCGCAATGACTTTGCCGGGCACGCTGCCATCGTAAATTACTCATCCCCCACAAGCATTTACCGCTTTACCTGTCGCTGAACCCCATCGCATCAAGGTGCCAATTGCCCTTTCCCGAGATGGATGTTCCGCGCCGATGAACAAGCTCTTCGTTTCCGCCACTGCCGCCCTGCTGCTCGCCGCGAGCCCGGTCCTGGCCCAGCCGACCGACCTGCTCAACGCCTCCTACGACATTGCGCGCGAGCTGTTCGACGCGGAAAACGCCGCCTTCGTGCCGGCCTATGAAGCGGCCAATGGCGTTGCCGTCACCATCAACCAGTCCCATGCCGGCACGTCCACCCAGGCCCGCGCCATTCTCGAGGGCCTCCCGGCCGATGTGGTCACCTTCAATCAGGTCACCGACATCCAGCGGCTGGTCGAAGGCGGTTTCGTCTCGGAAGACTGGCAGACGGAGTTTGCCAATAACGCCTCCCCCTTCTATTCCTTCCCCGCCTTCCTCGTGCGCGCCGGCAATCCCAAGAATATCACCGATTGGGCCGATCTGGCCCGCGACGACGTCCAGGTGATCTTCCCCAATCCCAAGACCTCCGGCAATGCGCGTTACACCTATCTGGCCGCCCGCGCCTGGGCCGATGAGGAATTCGGCGGCGACCAGGCCCAGGTCGAGGATTACCTGACCAAGGTGTTCCTCAACGTTCCCGTCTTCGAAACCGGTGGTCGCGGCGCCACCACTGCCTTCACCGAGCGTCAGCTGGGTGACGTCCTGATCACCTTCGAAGCCGAAGTGCTCAGCGCCGTCGACCTGCTCGGGGCCGAAAATTACCAGGCCGTCGTGCCGTCGGTGAGCCTGCTCTCCGAATTCCCCGTCGCCATCGTCGATCGCGTCGTCGATGCCCGCGGCAGCCGCGACCTGGCCAAGGCCTATCTCGACTTCCTCTACTCCACCGATGGTCAGCGCGTCGCCGCCGAACGCAATCACCGCGTCAATGACGAAGCCGTCGCCGCAGAATTCGCCGATCGCTTCCCCGACATCCGGCTGATCGACGTCGACACCGCCTTCGGCGGCTGGGATCGCGTCGCCGAAGAGCACTTCGCTGATGGCGGCCTGCTCGATACGGTCTTCGTCAACCAGTAAGGATCTGGCATCCGCCCGGGGCGTCGTCCGCCTCGGGTACCAGCTTTCCACCATCATTGCCGGGTTCATCCCGGCAATTCATCTTGCAGCAGGAGCGATCGCCGCTACAAGCAAGGTGTCGAGATCCGGGGTTGAAACAGAAGGCGGGTCGACAAGCCTGCCGCCGATTCTAGTCCAGAACACAGGCGGGCCCTTGCCCGCCTCAACGCGTTGAAATGAGACCCGCCGCAATGCCCGCATCCCGCAGCAAGCACCTGCTTCCCGGCTTTGGGCTGACCATGGGCGTCTCGCTGTTCTATGTGACACTGATCATTCTCCTGCCCATCGCGGCCATGCTGCTCAAGGTCGCCGGCATGGGCTGGGAAGAATTCTGGCGCATCATTTCCTCGCGCCGTGCCGTTGCGGCCTACCAGATCACGTTCTCGTCCGCGCTCTACGCCACCATCCTCAATGGTGCGGTCGGATTGCTGCTGGCCTGGGTGCTGACGCGCTATCGCTTTCCGGGCCGGCGTGTCCTCGATGCCCTCGTCGACCTCCCCTTTGCCTTGCCCACTGCTGTTGCGGGCCTCGTGCTGGTTACCCTTTTTGCCGACAACGGCTGGTACGGCCAGCTGCTCGAACCCAGCGGCATCAAGGTCAATTATACCCAGCTCGGCATCGTCGCTGCCATGAGCTTCACCTCCATTCCCTTCGTGGTCCGCTCCGTCCAGCCGGTCCTCGAAGATCTCGATTTCGGCCTCGAAGCCGCGGCGCAGACGCTGGGCGCCAGCAATTGGCAGATTTTCACCCGCATCGTCTGGCCCACCATCATGCCCGCTTTCATCAGCGGCTGTGTTCTGTCCTTCGCCCGCTCCCTCGGCGAGTTCGGCGCCGTCGTCTTCATTGCCGGCAATCTCCCCGGCGTCACCGAAATTGTCTCGCTGCTGATCTTCATCCGGCTCGACGAATACAATTACGAGGCCGCCGCGGCGCTCGCTTCCGTCCTTCTGGCCGTCGCGTTCCTGACTCTGCTTGCCACCAACGCCCTTGCCGCCTGGCAGACGCGCTATGTAGACCGGAGCGCTGCGTGATGCGGCCATCAATGTTCCTTCCCGCCCTTCCCACCAGCCTCCTCCAGAAGAGGACGCCATGACCCCGCACCCCAGCTCTCCTGGCGCCAAAATGCTCGTGGCCCTGTCGTTCCTTCTTGCCGGGCTCATTCTGGTCGTGCCGCTCGTCCTCATCTTCTCCTTCGCCCTGCGCGAAGGGCTTGAGGTCTATGTTGCCAATATCGTCCACCCCAATACCTTGCACGCCATCTGGCTCACGGTCCTGACCGCCCTCATCGTCGTTCCCATCAATATCGTGGTGGGTGCAGCTCTGGCCTGGCTTGTCACCCGCTTCCGGTTCCGTGGCCGACAGCTGCTCGTCAGCTTCATCGAGCTGCCAGCTGCCATGAGCCCCATCGTGGCCGGCGTGGTCTATCTTTTCCTCTACGGCGGCCAGGGGCTGCTCGGCCCAAGCCTGCAGGCGGCAGGCATCCAGATCATGTTCACTCCGCTGGCCATCGTGCTGGTCAGCCTCTTCGTCACCGCACCCTATGCCGCGCGCGAGCTGATCCCGCTGATGAGCCAGCAGGGCACCGAGGACGAGGAGGCCGCCCTCTCGCTCGGCGCCAATGGCTGGCAGATGTTCTTCCATGTCACCCTGCCGAACATCTCCTGGGCCCTGGTCTACGGCGCCGTGCTCACCAATGCCCGCGTCATGGGCGAATTCGGCGCCGTATCCGTTGTATCCGGCGCCATTCGCGGCCAGACCAATACCCTGCCCCTCCAGATCAATCTCCTGTTCAACGATTTCAATGTCACCGGCGCCTTTGCCGCCGCCTCGACGCTCACCCTGATCGCCGTGGTGACGCTGATCATCAAATCCGTGCTCGAAGCCCGCCGACACGCCTAGTCCATTCCGGGCCAGTCTTGGGTCATCTCCGCAAAGGCGGCACGCCCTGTTTCTTCACTGCACCGGGGTAACCGCTTCCAAGCGAAAGGCGCGGTGTATAAATACGCCTTCTACGGGCCGGAACCCTCACCGCATGCACAAGACCCATTCGCTCGCCCTGCGCCATCGCCCGCCCCTCGTTCTCGGCCAGCGTCCGCTGGTCATGGGCATCCTCAATGTCACGCCGGACAGCTTCTCCGATGGCGGCCGCCACAACCATGTCGAAGCGGCCCTTGCCCATGCCCACATCATGCTCGACCAGGGCGCCGACGTCCTCGACATTGGCGGCGAAAGCACCCGTCCCGGGGCCGAGCCTGTCGGTGCCCAGGAAGAACTTGATCGGGTCATGCCGGTGATCGACGCCATTCGCGCCGCCGGAATCGCCGTGCCCATTTCCATCGACACCATGAAGCCGCTGATTGCCGATCAGGCCCTCCAGGCCGGCGCGGACATCGTCAACGACGTCAATGGCCTCCAGGGTTCTCCCGAGATGGCCGCGATTGCGGCCTTCCATGACGCTCCGATCATCGCCATGCATTGGGACCGCGCCTGGACCGCAGCGACCGATCCCATCCCGGCCATGATCCGCTTTTTCACCGAGACGCTCGCCATTGCCAACCGTCACGGCATCGCCTCGAGCCAGATCGTGCTCGATCCGGGCTTCGGCTTCACCAAGACCTTGAATCAGAATTACAGCATTCTGCGGCAACTGCCCGATCTGACTCGCAATTTTCCCGACCAGGGCCTACTGATCGGCACGTCGCGCAAGTCGATGATCGGTCGCCTGCTCGGCAATGAAGCCAGCCAGCGCCTGCCCGGCACCCTGGCCACCACTGTTCAGGCCTATGAGCGCGGCGGCCACATCTTCCGCGTCCACGACGTGGCGGAAAACCGCGACGCGCTGCGTGTGGCGCAGGCCACGCTCTATGGCCCGCCCCAGTCCGAGGATTGATCCGACATGACCACACCCTTTTCCGGCGATCGCATCATTCTCAACGATCTGGGCTTTTACGGCTATCACGGTCTCTTCAACGAAGAAGCGCGCCTCGGCCAGCGCTTTCTCATCGACCTGCAATGCGGGGTGGATCTGTCGAGCCCCGCCCAGACCGACACTATCGGCGCCACCGTTTCGTATGCCGACATCTACGATGTTGTGAAATCGGCCTTCGAGACCAGGCGCATGCATCTGATCGAGGCCGTCGGACAGAACATCGTCGACGCCCTCTTCACCGCCTTCTCCGACATCACCTGGGTCATCGTCCGTGTCCGCAAGCCCGAGGCGCCCATTGCCATGGTGCGCGGCGAGGCCGCCATTGAACTGCACCGCGTGAGGCCCCTCTGATGGCACAGGCCTGGCTCAGCCTCGGCGCCAATATTGGCGACCCCTCTGCCCAGCTGACCGAGGCCGTCCGCCGGCTCGACGCCAGCCACGAGATCACGGTCACCACCCGATCCGCCATTATCCGGACCAAGGCCTGGGGCAAGACAGATCAGCCAGACTTCGCCAACATGGCCATTGGCATTGACACGACGTTGTCGCCAATCGACCTTCTCCACGCCTGTCTCGACATCGAGCGCGACATGGGACGGGTGCGGCACGAAGTCTGGGGGCCGCGCCTGATCGACATCGACGTCATCGCCTATGAGCGGGTCGAAATGGACAGCGCCAAGCTGACCCTGCCGCATCGTTTCGCCCATGAACGGGACTTCGTCCTCGCGCCGCTGCGCGAAATCGCGCCGGACGTCGCCGATTGGCTCGTTAGTCGGGTCTAGGCGACACTCAACGCTAACAGTCTGCTAGCCAATTGCGCGTCAACGCAAAGCCTCGACCACCTTTACGGCAACGTCGAATTCCGTGCGTCGCTTGGCGCGGCGCTCCATGGCCTCGTCGTCCTCGCCCCAGAGCCGGATCTGGTGATCCTCGTCGACATGCGCCGCCAGCCAGACATCGTCTGCGCTAAGCAGTTGATGCAAAAAGGCAATTGCCAGCAGTCCCGAACCGGTCAGACCGGTGATCGACACCAGCGCCGTCAGCATGTGCAGCCCCTGCCCCTCAAGCGCCGCATCGAGCTTCTCGAGCGTGCTATCAGGCTGTTTCTGATGGATAATTCCGATCGTCGGCTGAAACGCCACATCGAAATGTCGGGCCAGCTTGACCAGCACGTCGTCCCAGACCGCCTCTTGAGTCTCGACCAATTCCTGAGGAGAATCAGCACGATAGAGCAGCAGATCACTGCTCGCGAACTTGCCGACTTCCGCGCGGAACGCCGGCGCCATCGCCTCGCCACTCTCCACGGCCGAATTGATCAGCCGTACCATCGGCATGGTGGCCGGATCGACGAATTCGCCCTGCGCAGCCCATTCCTCGGCCATCGCCTGAGCAATGACAAGCGACTGGACTTCCACGGGAATTTTGTGCCCGGGCGTGCGAACCTGTTTGCCGTCCAGGGTTACCGAGTAGCCATTCTCTCCCCGAGCCACATCGACGCTGCTATAAAAGCGCTTTGGCAATTCTACCTTGTTGAGGTGCTGCGCCCGCCCATAGCCATCGTCCATGTGCTTGTGGGCATCTTCAAGTTGATCGCGCATCGTCAGGTCTCCAGAACGCGGTCGATTGCTGCCGGCAAGGCCGCATAATCGTCCACCAGCAGGTCAGCACCAGCCTCGACGAGCTCGTCGGCATGGTGATAACCCCATGTAACGCCTATGGTCTTCGTCCCGGCGGCCTTGCCCATTTTCATGTCGAACGTTGTGTCGCCGATGATGACTGTGCTCTGCTTTTCAGCCCCGGTCTCATCCATCGCCCGCAACATCATGCCCGGATGCGGCTTGGACGGGTTGTGGTCGGGTGTCTGGAGCGTCGAAAAATGCTCAGCAATGTCATGCAATTGGATCAATCTGTGCACGCCGTGTAGGCCCTTGCCGGTGGCAATACCCAGCAGCGTGTCCGCTCGCGCCCGCAACAGGTCCAGTGCCTCCCGGGCCCCGGGGAACAGACCCTCCCGCCCCTCTGCGGACACCAGCGACGCCCGGTAATGCCGGCGATAGTCCTCGGCCAGCCTTTCGGCCAGTTCGTTGTCGTCCGACCCCAACAGATGCAGCATGGCCTGCGGCAGGCTCAGCCCGATCACCCGCCGCGATTGCGCCGGTGTCGGCGGTTCCAGCCCTGCGCCGACAAAGGTTGTCGTCATATGCTCGGTGATCAGGGCAGCCGTATCGATCAGCGTCCCGTCCATGTCGAACATGACAAGCTTCACGCGCCGACCTCCGGATCGACATTCTGTGCATCGAACCGATCAGGATCAAAGCCGAGCGCCTCGAAGCTCTGCCGCATATGCGGCGGCAAAGGTGCTGAAATATCGATCTTTTTTCCGTTGCGCAGCGGCAGGGCGATGCGTCGTGCATGCAGATGCAGCCCGTCTGCAAGCCCCGGTGCTTCCTGCCAGTTCTCAATGTTGAAATAGCGCGGATCGCCAATGATCGGCGTGCCGAGCTGGGCCATGTGCACACGCAGCTGATGGGTGCGTCCGGTCACAGGCTTCAGCGTCACCCAGGCAAACCGCCGGCTGGCGGTATCGGTGGTGGAATAATAGCTCGATGAGTGCACGGCGCCCGGCGCGCCATTGCGCACCACAACCATCTGCTCTCCATCGGTCGTCTGCTGCTTGGCCAGAAAACAGGAAATCTCACCCTGGCGCGGACTTGGGTTACCGGCAACAACGGCCCAGTAAATCTTGCGCGCCGAGCGTGACCGGAACACCGAGCCGAAATGCTTGGCAGCTGCCGCAGTCTTGGCCACCACGAGGCAACCCGATGTATCGCGGTCCAGCCGATGCACGAGGCGCGGCGCTTCGCCCTGCTTGTTGGGCAGGTTCTTCAACAGCCCATCCATGTGCCGCAGCGTCCCGCTACCGCCCTGAACCGCCAAGCCATGCGGCTTGTTGAAGACGTAGAGATCATCGTCCTCGTAGAGGATGATATCCTTGAGAAACCGCACGTCGTCCTGGTTGACCCGAAACGCCCGTACCGTGTCCGGATCGTCGATCGGCGGAATACGCACGGTCTGACCTTCGCTCAGGCGGGTGCTGGTCTGCACCTTGGCCTTGTCGACCTTGACCTCGCCATTGCGGATCAACTTCTGCAGCCGAGCAAAGCCCAGTTGCGGGAAATGCTTCGAAAACCAGCGATCGAGCCGCATCCCCTCATCGTCTTCGCTCACCTGTCGATGTTGAACGCCACTCATACTGCACCGCCTCTGGTCACAAGAAGCCCGAGATATAGCCCCGCAAGGCAAACCACAACCGACAAGACGACATAGAGCCCAGCCTGAAACACCTCGCCACGCTCGATCAGGACGATCGTATCCAGCGAAAAGGAGGAAAAGGTGGTAAAGCCCCCCAATATGCCGACCGCCAAGAAAAGCCGCGCCTGCTCCTGCCACGCTGGCAAAAAGCGCGAGAGAAGACCGATGACCACACCCATCAGCATGGCACCCAAGACATTGACGAGCAGGATCGCCAGGGGAAAGGTTCCTTGCCACAAGCGGCCGATCAGCAGGGCAAGACCATGCCGGCTCATGGCGCCGATAGCGCCTCCCGCCCCGACCAGCAGAAACGCCTGCATGCCCTACTCCTCCGCATCTGCGGCCCTCTTGGCCGCCCGCAACCGCTCGAAATAGTCCATTCGCTTGCGCAGGTCGCGTTCGAAGCCGCGCTCAACGGGATTGTAGAAATCCTGCCGCCCGATCTTTTCGGGGAAATATTCCTGGCCCGAAAACGCTTCTGGCGTGTCGTGGTCATAGATATAGCCCTCGCCGTAGCCCTGCCCCTTCATCATCTTTGTCGGCGCATTGAGGATGACCATGGGCGGCATGGGCGAACCGGTCGCCTTCGCGAGCGACATTGCGGCCTTGTAGGCCGTATAGACCGCGTTCGACTTGGGCGCTAGGGCAAGGTAGACCACCACCTGCGCCAGCGATAGCTCGCCTTCCGGCGTTCCCAGCATCTGGTAGGCATCACGCCCCGCGATTGCCAGTGGCAGGGCCTGTGGATCCGCCAGCCCGATGTCTTCGGAGGCCATCCGGATCAGGCGCCGCGCCAGGAAAAGCGGATCCTCGCCGGCATCCAGCATGCGGGCGAAGTAATACAGCGCCGCATCGGGATCGGAGCCGCGGATGGTCTTGTGCAGTGCCGATATAAGATTGTAGTGGCCCTCTTGAGCCTTGTCGTAGATGGGTGCACGCCGCTGCACCACGGTCAGCAGGCTGGTGGCATCGAGGGTTTCGCCCTCCCGCGTCGAGGCGAGGATTTCCTCTACCAATCCCAGCAGCGCCCGCCCGTCACCATCAGCAAGGCCGAGCAACGTCCCTCGAGCAGTCTCGTCGAGCGGCAGGGTCGAACCGAGCAACGTTTCCGCCCGCCCCAGCAGCTTTTCGAGCTCATCTCGCCCGAGCGACTGGAAGCGCAGGACCTGGCTGCGCGAGAGGAGTGCGGCGTTGAGTTCGAAGGACGGATTTTCAGTGGTCGCGCCGACCAGCACGACAGTGCCGTCCTCCATAACGGGCAGGAAGCTGTCCTGTTGCGCACGATTGAAGCGATGGATCTCGTCCACGAATAGCAGGGTACGATGGCCGGAAAGGCGCTCGAACCGAGCCTTCTCGAAAACCTTCTTGAGATCGGCGACGCCCGAAAAGATCGCCGAGATCTGCTCGAAGCGATAACCGATCTGGTCGGCGAGGAGCCGGGCGACCGTGGTCTTTCCAGTACCTGGCGGCCCCCAGAGGATCAGCGATCCCAATCGGCCGGATGCCAGCATGCGTGTAAGCGTGCCCGCCGGCCCGAGCAGACTTTCCTGCCCGATGACCTCCGCGAGCGTCTGCGGCCGAAGTTGATCGGCGAGCGGGCGGGCCTTGTCGGTTTCTTGAGGGTCGGCGGCGAAGAGATCGGACATGGAAGGGTTCTAGCGCGAGAAAGGGGATGCGTCACCGCCTCCTGTGGCACTGGACACCGGAACATGCCTCAGCCGCGAGGTTCCACGAGGCTGAAGGGTATATGTCAGCCACTAACGATGGAGCGGGTAACCCGGCCATTACGCTGCAGGATGATCTGCCAGGTGCGTGCCCGCTGGCTGGCGATTTCTGCGAAGCGCGAAGCCGTGCCGATTTCCGCATCGTTCAGGGCGAGGATGAGGTCATCCACACGCAGCCCCATGGCCTCGGCAGCCGAGCCCGGCTCGATGGCGGTGACGATGACGCCGCTTGCGTCATAAGGCAGGCCCTTGGCCTCGCTGAGCGCCGGATCGAGCTGGCGCACCGTCACACCGGCAAAACGGGTATTGCCCGAAATGCTCGCGACTGCCTCCGCTGCGGCCGACGGAACCGCTTCGAGAGGGAAGGAAATCGTCTCTGTGGCGCCACCCCGCAGCCGCTCGAGCTGTGCGGTTTGCCCGATAGGCCGCGTTGCCAGACGAAAATTGAAGGCGCTCGGATCATCGACCCGCAGCCCGTCCACCGAGAGAATGACATCACCCGACCGGAAGCCGGCGCGTTCCGCCGGGCCATCGGGCGCCACTTCGGTGATCATGGCGCCATGGGGGGCAGCCATTCCCATGCTGACCGCGATATCGGCGGTGACGGCCTGCATCTTCGCGCCGAACCAGGGCCGGACAATCTCGCCCCCGCTGACCCCGGCCTCCGCCACAAGCCGAGCCATGTTTGCGGGAATGGCAAAGCCGATTCCAACCGACCCGCCTGTCTGCGAGTAGATAGCGGTGTTGATGCCCACAAGGTTTCCCCGCATGTCGACCAGGGCACCGCCGGAATTGCCCGGATTGATGGCCGCATCCGTTTGGATAAAGAACTCGTAGTCCGACGCCTCGACACCTGTGCGCGCCAGAGCCGAAACGATGCCGCTCGTTACCGTCTGCCCCACCCCGAAGGGGTTGCCGATAGCCAGCACCAGATCTCCCACCAGCAGATCGTCGCTATTGGCAAAGGTGATGGCAGGGAAATCCGTGCCATTCGCATCGCGTACGCGCAGAACGGCAAGATCGGTCTGCTGGTCCTCCACCACGAGGTCGACGGCAAATTCCCGACCGTCATTGAGAGCGATGCGGATATCGGTGGCGCCGTTGATGACATGGCTATTGGTGAGGATCACACCGCCGGCATCGACGATGACGCCAGAGCCCAGCGAACGGGACTCGCGCGGCCGTGTCTGGAATTGATCGCCGAAGAACCGAGAGAAGAACGGATCGTTGGCAAAAGGTGACGCGGACCGCTGTTCGATGCGGGTGGCGTAGACGTTGACCACCGATGGCGAGACTGCCTGCACCACCGGAGCAAAGCTCAACTGCACCTGTTGCTGCGCCTCAGGCACCACACGTGTCTCCGCGACGACCATCTCAGTGGCGGCTGTCCGGGGCCCACTTTCCGCCTGTGGCGCAGGAGTGGTCCAGGGCCCGAGTGCAAGGGTTCCTCCGACAGCAATTACCGCGAGAGTGGAAGTTGAAAATACCAGCGTTCGCAACGACATGGTGAAACCTTCGGACTCAATCTCTCAGCCGAAAAACCGCATTTCGACGCGATGAGCAAAACGCCCGGAATCTGTCATCAAAATGACGTTTCGGCATTGTTGGTATTGCAGCCAAATAAACGTTTGCGCGAGGGGGCGTGCAGCCCTATATGCAGCGCTCACTTTGGTGCGCATAAGGGAGTGGAAACCCTGAGGCGCATTGACGTTTCCACCTTCTCTCCAGCCCCTGAAAGGCCTGTTGTCCAATGACCGACGAGCCGAAGATCGTCCATGCCAATACTTCCGCGCTGATCGCCGCCGAAGCGCCGGACTATCCCTCCTTCCTGTTCTCCGAACGGGAATTTCACCGGGCGATCAAGGTGTTCAAGAAGGGCTTTGACGGGCTGCTGACCTACGCGGTCAAGTGCAATCCCTCGCCCCACATCATTGCTCAGCTGCATGCCGAAGGGCTGCAGGCCTTCGACGTGGCCTCGAATGTGGAAATGGAACTGGTGCGCGACTACGCCCCGGGCGCAGCCATGCACTACAACAACCCCATCAAGAACAAGCGCGAGATCGAACGCGCCTATGAGGAATTCGGGGTCCGCAGCTTCACCATCGACCACCCCCAGCAACTCGATCAGCTTGCAGCCGTGGTTTCGCCCAGCCGCGATGTGGAAGTCACCACCCGCTTCAAGGCCGGCAAGGCGCTCAAGTCCTATGACTTCGGCATCAAGTTCGGTGTCATGGAACAGTCGGCAGCCGAAATCGTCACCGCAGTCGAGAAGATGGGCTACACGCCGAGCCTGTGTTTCCATGTCGGCAGCCAGTGTGAAGATGCCTATGCGTATGAGCGCCACATCGCTGCGGCAGCCCGCATCGTCGCGGAAGCAGGCATTGAACTCAAGCGCCTCAATATCGGCGGCGGCTACCCAGCCCCCTATCCGACCAGCGAAGCGCCGCCAATGAGCCATTACTTCGAGACCATCGGAACGGCCGTCGATGACCATTTCGGCAAGAACAAGCCCGAGCTGATCATTGAGCCTGGCCGCGCCCTCGTCACGTCCTCCACTTCGCTGCTGCTTCGCGTCAAGCATCAGCGCGGCGGCCAGTCGGTCTATGTCAATGATGGAGCCTATGGCGCGCTGATGGAAGTCAAGTTCATGCACTTCACGCCGCCGGTCCGCGTGTGGCGCGGTCCGCGCCTGCATGACAACAATGGCGAGTTTAGCGAATTCACCCTGTGGGGCCCGACCTGCGACAGCTACGACGTCCTGCCCCAGGTCTTCACTCTGCCTGCCGACATCGACGAGGACGATTGGATCGAGTTCGGCCTGATGGGGGCCTATACCCAGGCGTCGCTGACCCCGTTCAATGGCTTCATCCGTCGCGACCAGTACTGGGTCGAAGAAGTCTATACCGGCAAGGACATGGCTCCCGCCGAATAATCACGCCATCTCAAACCAGAGGCCGCCCTGGCACATGTCGGGGCGGCCTTTTCGTCTTTGGAGGACAAATCCATGGGCCACCTTCCGACCATCACAAGCCTTGGGCACCGTATTGTCATCATGGGACCCTCCAATGCTGGCAAATCCACCCTGGCCTCGGCCCTGGGACAATGCCTCCACCTCCCCGTGCATCATCTCGACGTCTATCGCCACCTCCCGCACACAGATTGGCAACAACGAGACGACGCAGACTTCCAGCGGCTGCACGATGAGGCCATCGCGTCAGATGCCTGGATCGTGGAAGGCAATTACTCCGCGCTACTGCCTCAGCGGTTGGCACGCGCCACTTCTGTGCTTGTCATCGACGACAGCCTGGTCAGGCGCTATTGGCGCTATGTCTGGCGCACGACGCAGAAGAGAAAGCGCGCAGGCGCCCTGCCGGGAAACCGAGATACCATCAAGTGGCAGATGATTCATTGGATCTGGCACACCCGGCATTCCGCCAAACGGACGCGTGAGCGCATCTCCCGTATGGACTTACCGCACCATTTCGTCGCCAACCAAGGCGAACTCGATGCTCTTTACGACGCCTGGCACTTGAAGAGAACACGCTAGGGCCATTCCGCTCGGACCGGCAAAAAGAAACGGCCCCGAAGCATGCCCGGGGCCGTTTCGATTCTGCTGAAGAAAACCGACTTTATGCGGCTTCGGCTTCGTCGTCGTTATACTGCACCGGACCCGAATCCTGGCCACGGGCATCCACGTCGCGATCAACGAACTCGATCACGGCCATAGGCGCATTGTCGCCATAGCGGAATCCGGCCTTCAGAATGCGGATATAGCCGCCCTGACGTTCGGCATAGCGCGGGCCGAGAACGGCGAAGAGCTTGGCAACCTGGCCCTCGTCGCGGATCTGGGCAATTGCCTGGCGGCGGGCATGCAGGTCGCCGCGCTTTGCCAGGGTAATGAGCTTCTCGACGATCGGACGCAGGTCCTTTGCCTTGGGAAGCGTGGTGACGATCTGTTCGTGCTTGATCAGCGCGGCGGACATGTTCGCGAACATCGCCTTGCGGTGCGATGCGGTCCGGCTGAACTTGCGGCCTCGATTAGCGTGGCGCATGGGTTATCTCCTAAAGTCTGGTCAGCGCCGGATCAATAATGATCTTCGTAGCGCTTGGCGAGGTCATCGATATTCTCGGGGGGCCAGTTATTGACGTCCATTCCGAGATGAAGCCCCATCTGTGCCAGGACTTCCTTGATTTCATTGAGCGACTTGCGGCCGAAATTCGGCGTCCGCAGCATCTCGGCTTCCGTCTTCTGGATTAGGTCGCCGATATAGACGATATTGTCGTTCTTGAGGCAGTTTGCCGAGCGCACGGAAAGCTCGAGCTCGTCGACCTTCTTGAGCAGCGCCGGGTTGAAGGCCAGTTCGGGAACCGAATCTTGGGCCTTTTCCTTGGTGGGCTCTTCAAAGTTCACAAAGACCGACAGCTGGTCCTGAAGGATACGCGCAGCGAAAGCCACGGCATCTTCAGGCGACAGCGCGCCATTGGTCTCAACGGACAAGGTCAGCTTGTCCTTGTCGAGGCTTTCGCCCGCACGGGTCGCATCGACCTTGTAGCTCACGCGACGAACCGGCGAAAACAGCGCATCGACCGGGATATAGCCGATCGGGGCGTCTTCGGGCCGGTTCTTATCGGCCGGGACATAGCCCTTGCCGGTATTGACCGTGAACTCGATATTGATCTCGGCGCCGTCATCGAGATGGCAGATGACCAGCTCTGGGTTCAGCACTTCAATATCACCCGAAACCTTTATGTCACCAGCGGTGACGGCTCCGGGGCCCTGCTTGGACAGCGTGAGGCGCTTTGGGCCTTCGCCACCCATCTTCAGGGCGATTTCCTTGACGTTCAGCACCAGGTCGGTGATGTCCTCGCGCACGCCTGGAAGCGAGGAGAATTCATGCAGAATGCCGTCAATCTGGATTGCCGTCACTGCCGCGCCCTGAAGCGACGACAGCAGCACGCGACGCAGGGCATTACCAAGGGTAAGCCCGTATCCGCGCTCAAGCGGCTCGGCAACAACCGAGGCCACGCGCGCGTTATCGCTGCCCGAAACAATCTCCAGTTTGGTCGGCTTGATAAGTTCCTGCCAGTTCCTCTGGATCGTCACGGTATTGTCCTTTCAAAATCGCGGCCCTCGACGGCCGCATCGCCGCAAACACAATTAGCACCCCCGACCCATTCAATCGGCCGGGGGCGTACCAATGGTCTTGTTAGACGCGGCGCCGCTTGCGCGGACGGCAGCCATTGTGCGGGATCGAGGTAACGTCGCGGATGGAAGTCACGTTGAAACCGGCAGCCTGAAGGGCACGAAGAGCGGACTCACGGCCTGAACCAGGACCACGAACTTCGACCTCGAGGGTCTTCATGCCATGTTCCTGGGCCTTCTTGGCCGCATCTTCGGCCGCAACCTGCGCGGCATAGGGGGTCGACTTGCGCGAGCCCTTGAAACCCATCACGCCCGAAGAGGACCACGAAATCGTGTTGCCCTGCATGTCGGCGATGGTGATCATCGTGTTGTTGAAGGAGGCGTTCACATGCGCGACGCCGGAAGTGATGTTCTTGCGCTCTTTGCGACGGACGCGCGCGACTTCAGTCTTAGCCATTCTTATCCTCTAGGATATCGGCGCTGCCGTAATGCCAGCAGCTCCACCACGGATTTAGCGGTTCAAGCCCTTTCGGCAACTCTATCGAGCCACCCAAAAGCCCTGCCCCGCAAAACCCAGTCCAACGACCGGCCCGCACCAGGCGGGCACGGAATTACTTCTTCTTGCCAGCGATCGGCTTTGCCGGACCCTTGCGGGTACGAGCATTGGTGTGGGTACGCTGACCACGAACCGGAAGGCCGCGACGGTGGCGCAGGCCACGATAATTGCCGAGATCCATCAAACGCTTGATGTTCATCGCAACGTTACGACGAAGATCGCCTTCCACGACGTAGTCACGGTCGATCGTTTCACGGATCTGAATGACTTCGGCGTCGGTCAGTTCGTTGACACGGCGCTCGGCAGGAATGCCGACCTTTTCAGTAATGTCCTTGGCGAACTTGTCGCCGATCCCGTGAATATACTGCAGCGCGATAACCACGCGCTTATTCGTCGGGATGTTGACGCCAGCAATACGAGCCACGTCTGCTCTCCTTCATTCAACACGCGCCATCACGGCGGGTGCCTTTAAACAACAAGGGACCGGATTTCGACCCCCAACTAAGGGAAAACCGAATCCAGCCCGATGATCCATGAGACTGGTGCGGTTCTTTAAGGATAAGACCGGTCGGAGTCAACAGCCCCGCCCGACCCTAAAGTTATCTGCCGAGCGCCGACTTGATCGAGCCCGTGACGTCTTCAACTGCGGCCATGCCATCGACCGTCTTCACCAGACCCTGACGACCATAAAAGTCCACCAGCGGAGCGGTGCTGCTTTCATAGACACCCAGGCGCTTGCGGATGACGTCCGGATTGTCGTCGGGACGATTGCTGTCCTTAGCGCGCTGGATCACCCGACGCACAAGCTCATCGGCATCAGCCTTGAGCTCAATAACGGCATCGAGCTTGATGCCCTTGTCGGCCATCATCCTGTCCAGGGCCTCGGCCTGGGCGATCGTCCGCGGAAAACCGTCCAGAATGAAACCCGGCTTGCAATCCTCGGCATCGAGACGCTCGGAAACAATCCCGTTGACGACATCGTCCGAAACCAGGTCGCCGCGGTCCATGATGGCCTTGGCTTCCAACCCGAGCGGCGTCTTGTCCGCAATGGCAGAGCGCAGAATGTCGCCCGTCGAGAGCTGGGGAATGCCATAGGCATCCACCAGAATCTTTGCCTGTGTCCCCTTCCCCGCCCCCGGCGGGCCCAACAGGATCAACCTCATCGACGCTTGCCTCCTCCCAGTCGTGACTTCTTCAGCAGCCCTTCATATTGCTGGGCCACCAGATGGCTCTGGATTTGCGTAATGGTATCCAGCGTCACCGTCACCATGATCAGCAGCGACGTACCGCCGATGAACTGGCTGACAGCCAGCTGGCTGAACATGACTTCCGGTATCAGCGCCACTACCGCCAGGTAGATCGCCCCGACCACGGTGATACGCGTCAGCACGTAGTCGATGTGCTGCGCCGTCCGCTCGCCGGGCCGAATGCCCGGAATGAAGCCACCCGACCGCTTCAGATTGTCGGCCGTTTCGGTCGGATTGAACACGATGGCCGTGTAGAAGAAGGCAAAGAAGATGATGAAGAACGCAAAGAGCGCAAGGTAAAGCGGCTGGCCGCGACCCAACAGGGCCGTAACCGTTGTCAGCCATCCCGGCGCATCGCCCTGCGCGGCAAAGGACGCGATCGTCGCAGGTAGCAACAACAGCGACGAGCCAAAGATCACCGGAATCACACCCGAAGTGTTCAGCTTGAGCGGCAGGTGTGATGTGTCGCCCTGGAACATCTTATTGCCGACCTGGCGCTTCGGATACTGAATCAGCAAGCGCCGCTGGGCTCGTTCGAAGAACACGATAACCGCGATGACGATAAGCGCCAGAAGCAGCATGCCCAGACCGGCAAAGCCCGGGATGGCTCCGGTACGAGCCAGTTCCAGCGTCTGCGCCACCGTGGCAGGCAGGTTGGCGACGATACCGGCGAAGATGATCAGCGAAATACCGTTGCCCACGCCACGCGCGGTAATCTGCTCACCCAGCCACATCAGGAACATGGTGCCGCCCACCAAGGTTATCACGGTGGAGATGCGGAAGAACCAACCGGGGTTCAGAACGACGCCCTGGCTGCCTTCGAGGCCCACAGCAATACCATAGGCCTGGATGGCACAGAACAGAACCGCCAGGTAGCGGGTGTACTGATTCATCTTGCGACGGCCCGCCTCACCCTCTTTCTTGAGGGCTTCCAGGCGCGGTGATGCAGTCGAAACGACCTGCACCACGATGGACGCGGTAATGTAAGGAATGAGGTTCAGCGCAAAGATCGCCATGCGCTCGACAGCGCCACCGGCGAACATGTTGAACATGCCGATAATGCCCTGCTGCGACTGCTCGAAGGTCGCGCGGAACGCATCGGGATCGATGCCCGGCAGGGGGATGTAGGTGCCCAAACGATAAACAAGCAGCGCGCCCAGTGTGAACCAGATGCGCTGCTGAAGGGCTTTCGCCTTCGAAAAGGTCGAGAAAGACAGATTACGTGCGAGCTGTTCGGCTGCGGACGCCATATAAATCGCTCCTATGGCCTATATGCCAGGTGCGCTCGGAGCGCTGGAGGAGCATATATGGGATATGTCCCCGCCAGACGCAACAAACCACAAGAGCGCACCCGGCGCTGATCGCCGCGTGCGCCCTGCCGAGTGGATTACTCGGCGCGCGGGGGCTTCTTCCAGGTCTCTTTGACCGGAATCAGATCGAGCTTGCCGCCGGCAGCTTCGATGGCAGCAGCTGCGCCCTTGGTGGCATAGTCAACCTTGAAGGTAACCTTCTTGGCCGAGAAGCCTTCCGAACCGATCAGGCGGACGCCGTCCTTCGGACGACGGATCACGCCAGCTGCAACGAGAGCAGCCGCGTCGACCACACCCTTCACATCCAGCTTGCCGCTGTCGATATAGGCCTGCACGCGGTCGATGCGCACTTCGTTGAAATCCTTCGGATTCCAAGCATTGAAGCCGCGCTTCGGCATACGCATGTGAAGGGGCATCTGGCCGCCTTCGAAGCCGTTGATGGCAACACCGGCACGGGCCGTCTGGCCCTTGCCGCCGCGACCACCGGTCTTGCCGACGCCGGAGCCGATACCACGGCCGATACGGACACGGGTCTTGTTGGCTCCGGGATTGTCACGAAGATCGTTCAAACGGGTCATGTTTCGTAACTCCCTTACTCGCCGATTACGCGGACGAGGTGCGGGATCTTGTTGATCATGCCGCGGACTTCGGGCGTATCAACCAGCTCACGCTGCTTGTTCATCTTGTTGAGCCCGAGCCCGATCAGGGTCGCGCGCTGGCTCTTCTCGCGGCGGATCGGCGAACCGACCTGCTGGACGACGATGGTCTTGTCTTTAGCCATAGTTCTTCTCCGTGCCTGCTATCAGGCTTCGACTGCAGCCTCGCCGCGGCGAGCCTGGAGTTCGGAAACCTTGAGGCCGCGACGGGAAGCCACCGAACGGGGGCTGTCGACGCGCTTGAGCGCATCGAACGTGGCGCGAACCATGTTGTAGGGATTTGCAGTGCCCTGCGACTTGGCAACGATATCGTTGATGCCAAGCGTTTCGAACACGGCGCGCATCGGACCACCGGCGATGATACCAGTACCCGGGACGGCTGCACGCAGGATGACCTTGCCGGCGCCGTGGCGGCCGGTAACGTCGTGGTGCAGCGTACGGGCATCGCGCAAGGGAACGCGGATCATCTGGCGCTTTGCCTGCTCGGTGGCCTTGCGGATTGCCTCAGGAACTTCACGGGCCTTGCCGTGACCGAACCCGACGCGACCCTTCTGGTCACCGACGACGACGAGTGCCGCAAAACCAAAGCGACGGCCGCCCTTCACAACCTTGGCCACACGATTGATGTGGACCAGGCGATCGACGAACTCGCTTTCGCGCTCTTGAACGTCTCTGCTCATTTTATCTCTTCCTCGCCGGGTTAGAACTGCAGACCGCCCTCACGGGCAGCGTCTGCAAGGGCCTTAACACGGCCGTGATAGATGTAGGCGCCACGATCGAAAACGACTTCGCCAACCCCAGCCTTCACACCGCGCTCGGCGATCAGCTTGCCAATGGTGGCAGCAGCCTCGGAGGTCGCGCCATTCTTGACGGAGGACTTGATGTCCTTTTCCAGGGTCGACGCAGCGGCCAGCGTGCGGCCGGTGCTGTCGTCGATGATCTGGGCGTAGATATTCTTGTCCGAACGGAAAACCGACAGACGGGGACGACCGAAGGCACGAGCCTTGAGCGCCTTGCGGACGCGGGCCTTGCGACGATCCGCACCTTTTGCAGAAATTGCCATTTCCGGCGCTCCTTACTTCTTCTTGCCTTCTTTGCGGAAGACCTGCTCGCCGGCGTAACGCACGCCCTTGCCCTTGTAGGGCTCGGGGGGACGCCAGCCGCGGATCTCGGCCGCAACCTGGCCAACAGCCTGCTTGTCGATACCGGTCACGACGATCTCGGTCGGTGCCGGCACCGCAAGGGTGATGCCTTCAGGAGCCTTGTAGATCACTTCGTGGCTGAAACCGAGCGAGAGCTTGATATCCTTGCCCTGCATCGCTGCGCGGTAACCCACGCCCTGGATGGCAAGCTTCTTCTCGAAGCCGGCGCTCACCCCGGTGACCATGTTCTGGATCAACGCGCGGGTGGTGCCCCAGGCGGCGCGTGCCTCACGGGAATCGTTGGCCGGAGTGATGGACACGCCATCATCGCCCTGCTCAACATTGACGATATCCATGAGCGTGAGGCTCAGTTCGCCCTTCGGGCCCTTGGCGGACACGTCACGACCATTGATCGTGACCGTAACGCCATTCACCGGGGCCACCGGTTTCTTGCCAGTACGTGACATAATGCTTCCTTGAGTAATCGTCTTGCCACGTCTTCCTTAGAAGACGCGGCAGAGTACCTCGCCACCCACATTGGCGGCCTTGGCTTCATGGTCGGCCATCACACCCTTGGGGGTGCTGAGAATCGACACACCGAGACCGTTGGCAACCTGAGGGATATTCTTCACCGACGCATAAACGCGGCGGCCGGGACGGGAAACGCGCTCGA
Source organism: Devosia chinhatensis (assembly GCF_000969445.1). Classification (NCBI taxonomy): domain Bacteria; kingdom Pseudomonadati; phylum Pseudomonadota; class Alphaproteobacteria; order Hyphomicrobiales; family Devosiaceae; genus Devosia; species Devosia chinhatensis. The sequence goes on from NZ_JZEY01000054.1 coordinate 1,616,150, forward strand.
TGGTGCGGATCACGCCTTCATTGTCCGAGTACTTCAATTCGATTTCGTACTCGGATGCGCCGTTCTCGAACTTGGTCTCCGAATAGCCGCGGATGAAACCCTCGGACTGGAGAACGTCCAGCACCCGACCACGCAGGGTCGAAGCCGGAGTCGAAACGGAATTCTTGCGACGCTGCTGAGCGTTGCGGATACGGGTCAGCATATCGCCGATGGGATCGGAAAAGCTCATCTCTAGTTTCTCCTTACCAGCTCGACTTCACCAGACCCGGGATCTGGCCCAGGTTGCCCAGCTGACGCAGGGCGATACGGCTCATCTTGAGCTTGCGATAGTAACCACGCGGACGACCCGACACTTCGCAACGGTTGCGAATGCGGACCTTGGCCGAGTTGCGCGGCAGTTCAGCCAGCTTGAGGCTGGCCTTGAAACGCTCCTCGATCGGAGTGTCCTGGTTCTTGACGGTCGCCTTGAGGGCAGCGCGCTTGTCAGCATACTGCTTGGTCAACGCGGCGCGCTTCTTGTTCTTTTCGATGGAGCTGGTCTTTGCCATGTCCTGATCCTTTTTCCCTTCCCTGCCCGCTTACTGGCGGAAGGGGAAGTTGAATGCCTTGAGAAGCGCGCGGGCCTCGTCATCATTCTTGGCCGTCGTGGCGATCACGATGTCCATGCCCCAAACCTGATCGATCTGATCGTAGTTGATTTCGGGGAAAATGATGTGTTCCTTGATGCCGAAGGCATAATTGCCACGACCATCGAAGGCGTTCGGGTTGAGACCACGGAAGTCGCGGACGCGCGGCAGGGCGATGTTCACCAGACGGTCCAGGAATTCGTACATGCGCGTCTTGCGCAGCGTGACCTTCACGCCGAGCGGCATGTGCTCGCGGACCTTGAAGCCGGCGATCGACTTGCGAGCATGGGTGATGACCGGCTTCTGGCCTGCGATCAGCTCGAGCTGGTCGGCAGCCGACTTGACCTTCTTGGTGTCGTTGACGGCTTCGCCAACGCCCATGTTCAAGACGATCTTGTCAAGGCGCGGCAGCTCCATGACGTTCTTGTAGTTGAACTGCTCACGCAGTGCAGCCTTGATAGTGTTGTCGTACTCGGTCCGGAGACGCGGAACGTAAGCGGTCTCAGCCATCGATCTGATCTCCGGTGGTCTTGGCGACGCGGGACTTCACGCCGTCCTTGATCTGGAAACCGACGCGGCTGGGCTTGCCATTGGCGTCGGCGACGGCCAGGTTCGACAGATGGATCGGCGCTTCCTTGGTGAAGATGCCGGCATCCTGCGAGGCAGTCTGCTTCTGGTGACGACGGACCAGGTTGATGCCCTGGACGATCGCGCGGGTTTCGGACGGGATGACAGAGAGGACCTGACCGGTCTTGCCCTTGTCCTTGCCGGCCAGGACGACCACTTTGTCGCCCTTCTTGATCTTGGCGGCCATTACAGCACCTCGGGAGCGAGCGAAATGATCTTCATGTGGTTCTTGGCGCGGAGTTCGCGCGGAACCGGTCCGAAGATACGGGTGCCGATCGGCTCTTTCTGATTGTTCAGAAGAACGGCGGCGTTCTTGTCGAAACGGATGACGGTGCCATCGGGGCGACGGATGTTGGTTGCGGTGCGAACCACCACGGCCTTCATCACTTGGCCCTTCTTGACGCGACCGCGCGGAATGGCGTCCTTGACCGAAACGACGATAATGTCGCCGACCGAGGCGTATTTCCGGTGCGAACCGCCCAGCACCTTGATGCACATGACTCGCTTGGCGCCGGAATTGTCGGCGACGTCGAGATTGGACTGCATCTGGATCATGACTGGATGCCTTCTAAGTTATCGGCAGCACCGTCATCCGGCGCACCGACCTGAATTGTTTCTCTTACGCGGACGGAACAAGCGCCCAGCGCTTGTTCTTGCTGATCGGCGCAGTTTCCTCGATCCACACGGTCTGACCGACCTTCGCGACGTTGTTTTCGTCGTGGGCGTGGTACTTCTTCGAACGACGCACGGTCTTCTTCAGAAGCGGATGGGTGAAACGGCGCTCGACACGAACCACGATGGTCTTGTCATTGGCGTCGGAGACAACAGTCCCCTGCAAAACGCGCTTTGGCATGGATCTATCCTTACTTAGCTGCGTTCTTCTGGGTCAGGATCGTCTTGATCCGCGCGATGTCGCGGCGGACTTCCTTGACCCGGGCCGGCTTTTCCAGCTGCTGGGTAGCACGCTGGAAACGCAGGTTGAACTGTTCTTTCTTCAGGTCGACGAGCTGATCTTTCAGTTCGTCTGCGGTCTTGGCCCGCACATCACTGGCTTTCATGCTCGTGTCCCTTAGTCGGCAATACGCGTGACAATACGCGTGGTGATCGGCAACTTCATCGCTCCGAGGCGAAGCGCCTCCTTTGCAACGTCTTCGGGTACGCCGTCAATCTCAAAAACGATACGACCCGGCTTTACGCGTGCGGCCCAGTATTCCACGGAGCCCTTACCCTTACCCATTCGGACTTCGGTCGGCTTCTTGGAGACTGGCAGATCCGGGAAAATCCGGATCCACACGCGGCCCTGACGCTTCATTTCGCGAGTGATTGCGCGACGGGCAGCTTCAATCTGGCGGGCAGTGACGCGTTCCGGCTCGGTGGCCTTGAGTGCGTACTGGCCGAATGCCAGGTCGGTACCACCCTTGGCCAGGCCATGGATGCGGCCCTTGTGGGCCTTGCGGAACTTGGTTCTCTTAGGTTGCAGCATAATGAACTGACCTTCTTATGCGCGTTCGCGGTCGCGGTCGCCGCGGTCACGGCGCGGTTCGCGCTCGCTACGCTGACCACCTTCACCACCTTCGGTGGCACGACGCTCGTGAGCCGACGGATCATGCTCAAGGACTTCGCCCTTGAAGATCCAGACCTTGATACCGATGATGCCGTACGTGGTTTCGGCTTCGGCAGTACCGTAGTCGATATCGGCACGCAGAGTGTGAAGCGGCACGCGACCTTCGCGGTACCATTCGGTACGAGCAATGTCGGCACCACCGAGACGGCCACCAACGTTGACGCGGATACCACCGGCGCCCATGCGGATCGCGGTCTGCACGGCGCGCTTCATGGCACGACGGAAGGCCACGCGGCGTTCCAGCTGCTGGGCAATGCCCTGGGCAACCAGCGTCGCATCGGTCTCGGGCTTGCGCACTTCAACGATATTGATGTGCACTTCCGAGTCGGTGAACTTCTTCACCTTGGCGCGGATCTTGTCGATGTCTGCGCCCTTCTTGCCGATCACGATGCCCGGACGGGCGGTGTGGATCGACACGCGGCACTTGCGGTGCGGACGCTCGATGACGATCTTGGAAACCGCAGCGGCCTTCAGGTCTTCCATCAGAGCCGTACGGATCTTCAGGTCTTCCTGCAGAAGGGTGCCGTATTCGCCCTTGTTGGCGAACCAGCGGCTGTCCCAGGTGCGGTTGATGCCAAGGCGGAAGCCGATCGGATTGATTTTCTGGCCCATTATGCGGCCTCCTCAACTTGCCGGACGACGATCGTCAGATGCGAGAACGGCTTCTCGATACGCGCCGACTTGCCGCGACCGCGAGCGGTGAAACGCTTCATGACGAGCGAGTTGCCCACATAGGCTTCGGCAACGACGAGGGCGTCGGTGTCCAGGCCATGGTTGTTTTCGGCGTTGGCGATGGCGCTCTCGAGCACCTTCTTCACCTGGCCGGAGATGCGCTTGTGGCTGAACTCAAGATCGGCCAGAGCCTTCTCGACCTTCTTGCCACGGATCAACTGCGCGACGAGGTTCAGCTTCTGAGGGCTGATGCGCAGCATGCGCAGCACAGCCTTGGCCTCGTTATCCTTGAGAGCGCGCTCAGTCTTTGGCTTGCTCATCTCTTACTTCCTCTTGGCCTTCTTGTCGGCCGCGTGCCCGTAATAGGTACGGGTCGGAGCGAACTCACCGAACTTGTGGCCGATCATTTCCTCGGTCACGGAGACCGGGATATGCTTCTGGCCGTTGTGCACGCCGAACGTGATGCCGACAAACTGCGGCAGGATGGTCGAGCGACGCGACCAGATCTTGACCACATCGTTGCGGCCAGAGGTCTGGGCCTTCTCGGCCTTCTTGAGCAGATAGCCGTCGACGAACGGCCCCTTCCAAATCGAACGGGTCATGTCTTACCTGCCCTTCTTCACGTGACGGCTGCGAACGATGAACTTGTCCGTAGCCTTGTTGCTGCGCGTACGCTTGCCCTTGGTCGGCTTGCCCCACGGGCTCACCGGGTGGCGGCCACCGGAGGTACGGCCTTCACCACCACCATGCGGGTGGTCGACCGGGTTCATGGTCACACCGCGGTTGACCGGCTTGCGGCCGAGCCAGCGGTTACGACCCGCCTTGCCGAGCGAGGTGTTGGAGTGATCCTGGTTGGACACGGCACCAACAGTGGCCAGGCACGAGCCGTGCACGCGGCGCTGCTCACCCGAGTTGAGGCGCAGAATGGCCCAACCCTGGTCGCGGCCCACATACTGGGCATAGGCGCCGGCGGAACGGGCAACCTGCCCACCCTTGCGGGGCTTCAGCTCGATGTTGTGCACGATCGTACCGACCGGCATGCGCTCGAGCGGCATGGCATTGCCCGGCTTCACGTCGGCGCCGTTCATCGACGAGATGATCTTGTCGCCGGCGGTCAGACGCTGGGGTGCCACGATGTAGGCGAGCTCGCCGTCCTCGTACTTGATCAGAGCGATCCAGGCCGTGCGGTTCGGATCGTATTCGAGACGTTCAACGGTCCCGACCACGTCGAACTTCACGCGCTTGAAGTCGATCATGCGGTAGCTGCGCTTGTGACCACCACCACGATGGAACGCGGTGATGCGGCCGTGATTGTTACGGCCACCGGTCTTGCTCAGGCCTTCGGTCAATGCCTTGACCGGCTTGCCCTTCCACAGTTCCGAACGGTCGGTCGTAACGAGGGTACGACGGCCTTCGGAGGTGGGATTGTAAGTCTTTAGAGCCATTTGTCTGTCTCTCGTCCCTTAGAGGCCGGTCGAAATATCGATCGACTGGCCGTCAACCAGGGTTACAACGGCCTTCTTGATGTCGTTCCGGACACCGACGCGACCGCGGAAGCGCTTCACCTTGCCCTTGCGGACCAGGGTGTTCACTGCCTTGACCTTGACCGAAAACAGCTGCTCGACGGCGGCCTTGATCTCGGTCTTGTTGGCGTCGATGGCGACGTCGAAGACGACCTGGTTGGCTTCGGAAGCCATGGTCGACTTTTCGGTCACGACGGGGTTACGAATGATGTCGTAAGCGGCAAGCTTGTTCATGCGAACCTCGCTTCGAGCGCTTCGAGCGCTGCCTTGGTGAGGACGAGCTTGTCACGCTTCAGGATCGACACAACGTTGATCCCCTGCACCGGCAGCACGTCGATATTCGGGATGTTGCGTGCGGCCAGAGCAAAGTTCTGGTCGACATTTGCGCCATCGATGATCAGGGCATTCGCCCATTCCAGCTTGCCGAAGGTCGTGCACAGCGCTGCAGTCTTGGCTTCCTGCTGGGAAACGCTGTCGATGACGATCAGCGAACCAGCCTTGGCCTTGGACGACAGGGCGTGCTTGAGAGCCAGGGCGCGAACCTTCTTGGGAAGGTCGATGGCATGGCTGCGAGGGGTCGGACCGAAAGCACGGCCACCACCGCGGAACTGCGGGGCCTTGCGATCACCGTGACGAGCGCCGCCGGAGCCCTTCTGCTTCACGAACTTCTTGCCCGTAGCAGAGCCTTCCGACCGGTTCTTCACGTCATGCGTGCCGGCCATGGCCTTAAGCTGCTGATAGCGAACCATGCGGTGCAGGATGTCCGGACGGACTTCAAGACCGAAAAGCTCGTCCTTGAGATCGACCGTACCGGCGGACTTGCCGTCGAGTGTGGTTACCTTGAGTTCCATTTACTTCGCTTCTCCCGCAGCAGCGGCCTCGAACGAGCCCGGCAGGACTACATTCGCGGGAGCCGGCTTCTTGACGGCGTCCTTGATCATGATCCAGGCACCCTTGGCGCCCGGGACCGAACCCTGGATCATGATCAGCCCACGCTCCACGTCGGTCTTGACGACCTTGACGTTCTGCGTGGTGATGCGACGATCACCCATGTGGCCCGGCATCTTCTTGTTCTTAAAGGTCTTGCCCGGATCCTGGCGACCACCGGTCGAACCGATCGAGCGGTGCGACACGGACACGCCGTGAGACGCACGCAGACCACCAAAGTTCCAGCGCTTCATACCGCCGGCAAAACCCTTACCGATGGAGGTTCCGGTCACGTCGACCAGCTGGCCTTCGGCGAAATGGTCGGCCTTGAACGTTGCGCCAACCTCGATGAGGCTGTCGGCATCCACGCGGAACTCGGCCACGTGACGCTTTGGCTCGACCTTGGCGACGGCATACTGCCCCCGCTCGGCCTTGGAGATGTTCTTGGCCTTGGCCTGGCCCGCGCCGAGTTGGAGGGCGACGTAGCCATCCTTCTCGACGGTCCGCTGCCCAACCACCTGACAGTTCTGCAGGCTGAGCACCGTCACGGGGACGTGCGAGCCGTCCTCTGCGAAGATGCGGGTCATCCCCAGCTTCTGTGCGATCAATCCAGAACGCATCGGTTTTACCTTTTCATTTGGCGCTCTGCCGGGTCATGTCTTCAGAGGACCCTTTTTGCGGCAGGCGCGGAAACTCTTGTCTTTAGAGCTTGATTTCGACGTCGACGCCGGCGGCGAGATCGAGCTTCATCAGTGCATCGACCGTCTGGGGAGTCGGGTCCACAATGTCAAGCAGACGCTTGTGGGTCCGGATCTCGAACTGCTCGCGTGCCTTCTTGTCGATATGCGGCGAGCGGTTGACGGTGAACTTGTCGATGCGGGTCGGCAGCGGGATCGGGCCCCGTACCTGCGCACCCGTACGCTTGGCCGTGTTGACGATCTCGCGGGTCGAGGTGTCGAGCACGCGATGGTCAAACGCCTTGAGGCGGATGCGAATATTCTGACCGTTCATCTTCTCAAATCCTGACAAAATGGATCGCGGCGCGCTTTATCGCGCGCCGCGAAAGTCTCAAGGACGTTTTACTTCAGGATCTTCGCGACGACGCCGGCGCCGACGGTGCGGCCACCTTCACGGATAGCGAAGCGGAGCTTCTCTTCCATGGCGATCGGAACGATGAGCTGAACGTTCATGTTGATGTTGTCGCCCGGCATGACCATCTCGGTGCCTTCCGGCAGCGTCACGATGCCGGTCACGTCGGTGGTGCGGAAGTAGAACTGCGGACGGTAGTTGCCGAAGAACGGAGTGTGACGGCCGCCTTCTTCCTTGGTGAGGATATAGGCCTCAGCAACGAAGTCGGTGTGCGGGGTCACGGAACCGGGCTTGCACAGCACCTGGCCGCGCTCAACCTGGGTGCGGTCGATACCACGGATCAGCGCGCCGATGTTGTCGCCAGCTTCACCCGAATCGAGCAGCTTGCGGAACATTTCAACGCCGGTCACGGTCGTCTTCTGGGTTGCCTTGATGCCGACGATTTCGACTTCTTCGCCAACCTTGACGATGCCGCGTTCGACACGGCCGGTCACAACGGTACCACGACCCGAGATCGAGAACACGTCTTCGATCGGCATCAGGAACGGCTGGTCAACCGGACGCTCCGGCTGCGGGATGTACGAGTCGACAGCAGCCATCAGCTCGAGAACGGCGTCATGGCCGAGCTTCGCGTCGCCGTTTTCCAGAGCAACGAGGGCCGAGCCCTTGATGATCGGAATATCGTCGCCGGGGAAGTCGTACGAGGACAGCAGTTCGCGCACTTCGAGCTCGACGAGTTCGAGCAGTTCCGGATCGTCGACCATGTCGCACTTGTTCAGGAACACCACCAGAGCCGGAACACCGACCTGACGAGCGAGCAGGATGTGCTCGCGGGTCTGCGGCATCGGGCCGTCGGCAGCCGACACGACCAGGATCGCGCCGTCCATCTGGGCAGCACCGGTGATCATGTTCTTCACATAGTCGGCGTGGCCAGGGCAGTCCACGTGAGCGTAGTGACGGTTCTGCGTCTCGTACTCGACGTGGGCGGTGTTGATGGTGATACCGCGGGCCTTCTCTTCCGGAGCGGCGTCGATCTGGTCATACGCCTTGAAGGTGGCGCCGCCGGTTTCGGCCAGGACCTTGGTGATCGCTGCGGTCAGCGAGGTCTTGCCATGGTCAACGTGACCGATGGTGCCGATGTTGCAGTGCGGCTTGGTGCGGGAAAACTTTTCCTTTGCCATCGCTTTTCTCCAAATTCGTCAGCGCAATCGCCGACTTTCAGTTGAGTTTTTTAGCTTGCGCTGTTGTTAGGCGTATTTGGCCTGGACTTCGTCGGCGACAGCCTGCGGAACCTGTTCGTAGTGATCGAACACCATGGTGTACTGTGCACGACCCTGGCTCATGGAGCGCAGCGAGTTCACATACCCGAACATGTTTGCAAGCGGCACGAACGCATTCACGACCTGGACAACACCACGGCTTTCAGTGCCCTGGATCTGGCCACGACGCGAGTTGAGGTCGCCGATGACGTCGCCCATGTAATCTTCTGGCGTGACAACTTCAACCTTCATGATCGGCTCGAGGATCTTCGGGCCGGCTTCACGCAGGGCTTCGCGGAAACCCGCGCGACCTGCGATTTCGAAGGCCAGGACCGAGGAGTCCACGTCGTGGTAGGCGCCGTCGGTGAGGGTCACCTTCACGTCAACCACGGGGAAGCCGATCAGCGGGCCTGCGCCCATGACCGATTCGATACCCTTGCTCACGCCCGGGATGTATTCCTTGGGAACAGCACCGCCGACGATGGCATTGACGAATTCGAGGCCCTTGCCGACTTCACCCGGTTCGACGGTGATCTTGATACGGGCAAACTGACCCGAACCACCGGACTGCTTCTTATGGGTGTAGTCCTTGTCGGTCTTGCGGGTGATCGTTTCACGATACGCCACCTGCGGCTGACCGATATTGGCTTCCACCTTGAACTCGCGCTTCATGCGGTCGACGAGAATGTCGAGGTGCAATTCGCCCATGCCCGAGATGATGGTCTGGCCGGATTCTTCGTCCGTCTTGACGCGGAACGACGGATCTTCGGCAGCCAGGCGGTTGAGCGCGAGGCCCATCTTTTCCTGGTCGGCCTTGGACTTCGGCTCGACGGAGATGTCGATAACCGGATCCGGGAAGATCATGCGCTCGAGGATAACCTGCGAGTTGCTCGGAGCCAGGGTATCACCAGTCGTGGTGTCCTTGAGGCCAACGATCGCCACGATGTCGCCTGCAAAGGCTTCCGTGATCTGCTCGCGGGAATTGGCGTGCATCTGGAACATGCGGCCAACGCGCTCGCGCTTGCCCTTCACGGTGTTTTCCAGGCTGACGCCGGCTTCGAGGTGACCCGAATAGATGCGACAGAAGGTCAGCGAACCCATGTGCGGGTCGTTGGCGATCTTGAAAGCCAGCATCGAAAGCGGTTCGCTGTCGTCGGCATGACGCTCGATCGGCTCTTCCGTCTTGGCATCGATGCCCTGGATGGCCGGCACGTCGATCGGCGACGGCAGGAAGTCGATAACGCCGTTGAGCAGGGGCTGCACACCCTTGTTCTTGAAGGCCGAGCCAGCAAAGATCAGGAAGAACTTGGTCTCGATCACGCCCTTGCGGAGCAGACGACGAATGGTGTCGTTGTTCGGCATTTCGCCTTCGAGATAGGCTTCCATGGCTGCATCGTCCATCTCGACGGCAGCTTCGATCATGGCTTCGCGGTACTTCTCGGCCTTTTCCTTGAGATCAGCCGGGATTTCCACGACGTCCCACTGGGCACCGAGCTCTTCGTTGCGCCAGACCAGAGCGTTCATCTCGATCAGGTCGACGACGCCCTTGAACTCGTTCTCGGCGCCGATCGGCAGCTGGACCGGGACGCCCTTGGCACCCAGACGCGAACCGACCATCTCCACGCAGCGGTAGAAATCGGCACCGATCTTGTCCATCTTGTTGACGAAGATCAGACGCGGAACGTGGTACTTGTCAGCCTGACGCCAGACCGTCTCGGTCTGCGGCTCGACACCGGCATTGGCGTCCAGCAGGGCAACGGCACCGTCGAGCACGCGCAGCGAGCGTTCGACTTCAATGGTGAAGTCCACGTGGCCGGGGGTGTCGATGATGTTGAAACGGTGCATCACGCCATCGCGCGACTTCCAGAACGTGGTCGTGGCAGCCGACGTGATGGTGATGCCGCGTTCCTGCTCCTGCTCCATCCAGTCCATGGTCGCGGCGCCGTCGTGGACTTCGCCGATCTTGTGGGACTTGCCGGTGTAGTAAAGGATACGCTCGGTCGTGGTCGTCTTGCCGGCATCGATGTGGGCCATGATGCCGAAGTTACGATAAAGATTGATGGGGTATTCGCGTGCCATGGGGCGCTCCTACTACCAGCGGTAGTGCGAGAAGGCACGGTTGGCGTCAGCCATACGGTGCGTATCTTCGCGCTTCTTGACGGCCTGACCACGGCCGTTCATCGCATCCATGAGCTCGCCGGAGAGGCGTTCACGCATGGTGTTCTCGCCGCGCTTGCGGGCGCTGTCGATGAGCCAGCGGATGGCCAGGGCCTGCTGACGGTCAGTACGGACTTCGACTGGAACCTGGTACGTGGCACCACCAACGCGGCGCGAACGCACTTCGACAGCCGGACGGATATTGTCCAGGGCGCCGTGGAACACGGTGATAGGGTCCTGCTTGGTCTTGCTTTCGACGATGTCGAAGGCGCCATAGACGATGGATTCGGCAGCAGACTTCTTGCCGTCCTTCATCAGGGAATTCATGAACTTGGTGACGACCAGATCGCCGAACTTGGGATCAGGAATAACGTCGCGTTTTTCTGCGCGGTGACGACGGGACATATCTCGATCTCCTTACTTCGGACGCTTCGCGCCGTACTTCGAACGACGCTGCTTGCGATCCTTCACGCTCTGCGTGTCGAGGACGCCGCGGAGCACGTGATAGCGAACACCCGGCAAGTCGCGAACGCGGCCGCCGCGGATGAGCACGACGGAGTGCTCCTGAAGGTTGTGACCTTCGCCCGGGATGTACGAGATCACTTCACGCTGGTTGGTCAGGCGAACCTTGGCAACCTTACGGAGAGCCGAGTTCGGCTTCTTCGGGGTCGTCGTGTACACACGAGAGCAAACGCCGCGCTTCTGCGGATTTGCTTCCATGGCCGGAACTTTGTTCCGCTTTGGCTTGCTGGCGCGTGGCTTGCGGATCAGCTGATTAATGGTGGGCATTGCGCTCTTTCCATTGGTCCAAAATTATACGGTCTACACAAGCAAACCAAAGCGGCGCTCGCACGAACCCTCTACGGACTCGGCGGCGCCTCAATTGCAGCGGACCACCTACCCGCAAAGGCAGCAGTCATGCGCACAAGGATTTACTTCGTCTAGTTACCCGACAGTGTGTTTGATCGTCCTGGATTCCCGCGCTAGGTGGCAGGGACCCGGTGTGACAATCACGACCGACCGCTAAGGTAGGCGCTGTTTAGAACCGATGACTCGCTCCGTCAAGGATTCTTTCGTGAAAAATCCGAGGGAGAGCCATGCGTTTCGCGGGATTGGACCCAGATACGCACCGCGACAGGCACTGGACGATAATGCAGAAAAGCGTTCGGCGGACCCAAGCGCAAGCTACACAGGGAGGGCATGCTGGTCCCTACCCTTCAATTAACATTTTTCGATTTGTGCAGCCCGGGCGTTGTTGGTGCCGTTAGGGACCAAAAGGAGAATTTGTCATGCAGAAATGTCCCGCGATCCCCCTTAATGACGGCCAGGCCATACCCCAGCTCGGATTCGGCGTCTGGAGGCTTGAGGAAGATGACGCACCTGATGTGGTGGGCGCAGCGATCAAGGCCGGTTATCGTCACATTGACACGGCCCAGGGTTACGACAACGAGGCCGGCGTCGGCCGCGCGATTGCCGAAGCTGACATCGATCGGCAAGATCTCTTCATCACCTCCAAGTTGCGGAACGGCCATCAGGGTTATGACAGCGCCATGCGATCCTTGGAAGAATCGCTCGACCGGCTGCAACTCGATTATCTGGACCTGTTCCTGATCCACTGGCCTGCACCGGCGCATGACAAATATGCAGAAACGTGGAAAGCATTCGTCGAGCTTCAGAAGCAGGGCCGAGTGCGCTCGATCGGGGTGTCCAACTTTCTGCCCGAGCACATCCAGCGCATCATAGCCGAAACCGGCGTGGTTCCCGCAGTCAACCAGGTGGAGCTTCACCCCGCCTATCAACAGCGGGACATTCGCGAATGGCATCGCGACCACGATATTCAGCTTGAATGCTATAGTCCGCTGGGCGGCAAGGACACTGGGCTGTTCGAGAACCCTGCAATCTCTGAGATTGCAGAACGTCACGGCAAATCGGCTGCTCAGGTCATCATCCGCTGGCATATCCAGCAGAACCTCATTGTCCTGCCCAAGAGCAGCAAGCCCGAACGCGCCGCAGAAAATTTCGACGTCTGGGATTTCACCCTCTCCGCCGATGACGTGGCCAGGCTCGATGCCCTCGACAGGCCCGATGGCAAGACCTTGCCTCAGCCAGATGAAAATAACGAAATGTTTTGATGAGGGGGCGGGCCGCTCCGGCGGCCCTACTCCGCCGCGATATGGACCCAGTCCTGACTGTCATGGCTGGCAGCCATGGCATGGACAATCCGCTCGATCTCCAGACCCCTGTCGAAGTCGACAACGCGTGCTGGCATGCCCGACATGGCATTCAGCAATTCGTGACATTCGATGATCTTGAGGTCGTTGAAACCCAGGCCGTGGCCCGGCGCCGGAATGAATCGGTCATAAGGCATGTGCACGGGCGCCGCCAGAATGCTTGTATATCCCTGTGCTCCGGCCGGTCCGTTGGCTTGGTAGATCTGAAGCTCATTCATCCGCTCCTGATCATACACGATACTTCCCGCTGAACCGAAGATCTGCAACGCGATCCTGCCCTTGCGACCCCAGGCAGACCTATTGACGGCAAGCACGCCGCTGATCTCACCGATCTCGAACAGCACATTGGCGATATCGAACGTCTCTACGGTCCGGCGGCCGCCGTCGGCCAGCGGACGGTCCGCATAAGGCTTGGCCTGGTGCGCGAACACCCTTGTCGGATTGCCGATCAGCGTCTGGAGCAAACTGAGGGGGTGGACCGCGAAATCGTCCAGCGCACCGTAGCCGGAACTGGCTTCGCTCTTCCAATAGAACAAGGCCTCAGGATCGGCCATGAAGTCCTCATCCATCTCGACCCGCACATGGTTGAGCACGCCAATTGCGCCCGATGCGATCAGGTCGCCAATCTGCCGCACCATGGGGTTCTGGATGTAATTGTAGCCCAAAATGGCCACCCGGCCGCTGGCGCGGGCAGCATCGGCCATGCGCTGCGCATCGACCAGGCTTACCGCCATGGGCTTTTCGCACCATACATGCTTGCCCGCCTCCAGAGCCGCAATCGCCATTTCCGCGTGAAAGGCATTGGGCGTCGTCACCGACACCACATCCACCTCGCTATCGGCAATCAGTTGACGCCAGTCTCCCGTGGCGCGGTCAAAGCCGAACTCATCGGCTTTCTTAAAGGCCAGTTCTTCATTGGCCTCTGCAAGATGCACAAGCCTCGGACGGGGCCCCGCTCCGAAAACCGCCTTGACGGAGGTCCAGGCCAGAGCGTGGCACTTGCCCATATAGCCCGTGCCGATAAGCCCGACGCCAATCGTATTCGACATGTCCTGATCCGATCCTTCTAGACAGTACCGCCGAGTGACGAGCTGAGTTCAGCCATCTCGGCGCCACCCGCCATCATGTCCTGCAATTGCTCCGGCTGCAGCTCCCCCTTGAGGGCCGTGCCCAATGTCTTGCCGCGATTGAGCACCGTAAACCGATCACCAACGGCCATGGCGTGCCGCACATTGTGGGTAATGAAGACGATGCCCACACCGGTTTTGCGAACCCGATCGATGGTCGCCAGCACATTCGCAGTCTGGCGCACACCCAGCGCTGAGGTGGGCTCGTCGAGAATGAGCACCTTAGCCCCAAAATAGACCGCACGCGCAATGGCCACGGTCTGCCGTTCACCGCCCGAGAGGGTCCCCACGGCCTGGTCCGGCGCCCGCAATTGAATGCCCATGCGCCGCATTTCCTCGAGCGTGATCCGATTTGCGCGATCCATATCGAGGAACTGAAAGGGTCCGAAGCGCCTGCGCGGTTCACGGCCCATCCAGAAATTGCGCGTTACCGACATGAGCGGGATCATCGCGAGGTCCTGGTAGACGGTGGCAACACCGGCATTCATGGCCTCACGCGGATCGGCAAAGCTGACGCTCTTGCCGTTCATCCGGATTTCACCAGAAGTCGGCTTGTGTACGCCCGCCATTGTCTTGATGAAGGTCGACTTGCCAGCGCCATTGTCCCCCAGCAGGCAATGACACTCGCCCGGCATGACGGAAACGGACACGCCATTGAGCGCAATTACCGGACCGAACTGCTTTTTGATGTCGATGAGCTCGATAAGAGGTGTATCGGCCATGGCTCAGCGCTCCCCTGTAATGAGGCGGCGGATATAGGTGTTGAGGATGACCGCCAGCAGCAGGATAACCCCAAGGAACACGCGGAACAGCGAGCTTTCGACACCTGCGAAGAACAGACCCTGTTGCACCACCCCGAAGATCAGTGCACCCAGAGCTGCACCGATCACCGAGCCATAACCGCCGGTCAGGAGCGCGCCGCCGATCACAACGGCAATGATGGCCTCGAACTCCTTGAGCAGGCCACGGTCCGCCGCTGCCGAGCCGAATTCCATAACTTGGCAGGCCGCAAAGATCGTCGCGCAGAAAGCCGAGAACACGAACATGGCAATCTTCACGCGATCGACAGGCACGCCGACATAGCGGGCCGCCTTGGCATCGCCGCCGGCGGCATAGATCCAGTTGCCGAAACGCGTCCGGGTCAAAAGCACATGAGCGAAGATGATGAGGGCAATGGCCCAGATCATCAGCATGGGAATCCCGTCGACGACCGGCTGCCCTGCCCGGTTGCCCGCCTGAAAGGTTGCAATCCAGCCCATATCCGCCAGCCAGTAGAAAATGAACCCGAGGACCTTCCCCCCGAACAGGGTAGCTAGCCAGTCGCCCTGCGCCGCCTCACGGACCCCACCGATAATGGTCTGCCGCGTCGTGGAGATGGAAAGGTAGATGGTCAGGCCGCGCAGGATATAGAGCGAGGCCAAGGTGACGATGAAGGATGGCAGGCCGGTCTTGATCACCAGGTACCCGTTGGCCGCCCCAATCAGCATCGCTACGATGAAAGCCGCGATGATCGAGGCCCACATTGGCCAACCCAGATGCACGCTGAGCAGGGCGATCACGATACCGGCAAACCCGATCATCGAGCCCACGGACAAGTCGAACTCGCCCGCGATCATCAGCAGGCAGGCACCCACCGCGATGATCGCGAACTGCGCCGATACGACACCCCAGTTCATGATGCCGTCGGCCGCAAACATGCCGGTACCGCCGGCGACGATGGCAAAGTAGATGAATACAAGCACTGTGCCCGCCATGGCGCCGAGTTCGGGGCGGACAAAGGCACGACGCAGGGTCGACTGCCGCTGAACACGTTCATCGGCGGTCGGCGCGCCCGGGGGCTGGTCAACCATTCAGATGTCTCCGAGATACAGAGGGCGCCACGCGCCTGTCAGAATATCCGGGGCCGAAGCGGCCCCGGATGACCGGAAAAGATCAGCGGTACTGACCCGCATATTGCTCGACCAGGGCGATATTGTCCTTGGTGATGAAGCCCGGGCCCGAATTGATCGAATTGCCCGGCACCACGCCGTAACGCGCCAGATTGGTCAGCACGACGACAGGGAGATAGCCCTGCAGGAACGGCTGCTGGTCGATGGCGAAGTTGATCGTACCGTCCTTCACGGCAGCGGCGATCTCGGTGGAAAGGTCGAAGGTACCGAAGAAGATGGCGCCGGCCTGTCCGGTAGCATTGAGAGCGGCAATGGTCGGATGTGCAGAGGTTGGGCCGAGAGTCAGGATGCCATTGGTGTCGGGATTGGTCTGCAGGTACGCCGCGACCTTGGACTGGATTTCGCCAGGGTCCTGTCCGGCATCGATCATCTGATTGCCCAGCTCGACGCCCAGCGCATCGGCAAAACCCTGACACCGCTCAACCGAGGCCGGGTTGGTGATGTAGTGGTTGACGCACAGGAAGCTGGTGACGCCGGCTGCCTTTGCCTGCTCCCCTGCCCCGAAGCCCGCATCGTATTCCGGCTGGCCAACGTGCAGCAGCGCCCCGATTTCCTTGGACTGCTCGACCGTCCCCGAATTGATGGTGATCACTGGAATGCCCCGGTCTACGGCATCGGCCAGCGGCCCCTTGAGCACGTCGAAGTCGGCGATGGTCGCGATGATGCCATTGGGGCCGGACGCAGCAGCCTGTTCGATGATGCGAGCCATGTCGGCGAGGTCACCGGTCGGTGGGTTGCGATACTCGACGGTCACATCCATCTGTTCGCCTGCCAGGGCAATGGCGTTCTTGATCGTGTTCCACCAGCTGTCCGAATCCGGAGCATGGGACACAAGCACGAACCGCTCTCCCTCCGCGGCGGCAGGCATGACGGTGGCCGGCAAAACGGCAGCGGCAAGCGCCAGGGCAGCGAGGCCCTTCGTAAGAATGTTCATCGATTTCCTCCCTCGTGAACCTCCGCAGAAATGGCCCGTATGTTCTATTTTAAGCCACCTGCGAAACAAACATTCCATTTTTAATGAATGTCGTCAAGCGGTGCTCGGAGGGCAAAAGAAAAGGGGCCCGAGGGCCCCTTTCCAGTTCACGAATGACGGTCGTCTTACTCGGCGGCGGGAGCGGCGATCTTCACCGTCTCCGCCTGGCGGCGGCGTTCATCCAGGATCAGATCGTCGCGCTTGGAGGCGATCTGCTTGGCCTTGGACTGGCCGGCACCGGTACCGGCCGGGATCAGTCGGCCCACGATGACGTTTTCCTTCAGACCTTCGAGAAGGTCGGCCTTGCCGGACACTGCAGCCTCGGTGAGGACGCGCGTCGTCTCCTGGAAGGATGCCGCAGAGATGAACGAGCGGGTCTGCAGCGACGCCTTGGTAATGCCGAGCAGGACCGGGTTGGCCGTTGCAGGCTTCTTGCCTTCGGCGACCAACGCATCGTTGAGCTCGTCGAAGTCCAGCTTGTCGAGCTGCTCATCCTTGAGCAGGCCGCTCTCACCCGGATCGACGATTTCGACCTTCTGCAGCATCTGGCGAACAATCACTTCGATGTGCTTGTCGTTAATCAACACGCCCTGCAGACGATAGACTTCCTGGATCTCGTTCACGAGGTAGCGCGCCAGCTCTTCGACGCCCTTGATGGCAAGGATGTCATGCGGAGCGGGATTGCCGTCCAGAATGTACTCGCCCTTCTCGATCGCATCGCCTTCCTGGAGGTGGAAAGGCTTGCCCTTCGGGATCAGGTATTCGACCGGATCGGCACCGTCTTCATTCGGCTCGATGATGACGCGACGCTTGTTCTTGTAGTCGCGACCGAAGCGGATCGTACCATCGATCTCGGCGATGATAGCGTGATCCTTCGGACGACGGGCTTCAAACAGTTCGGCCACGCGCGGCAGACCGCCGGTGATGTCCTTGGTCTTGGCCGATTCCAGCGGAATACGGGCCAGGACGTCACCCGGAGCAACCTTCTCGCCCGGCTCCACGGCAATAACCGCGTCGACCGAGAGCAGGTAACGGGCATCGCCACCACGTTCGACCTTGGCGATCGAGCCGCCACGAGAAATTGCGAGGGCAGGCTTGAGGCCTTCACCGCGCTGATTGCCGCGCCAGTCGATGACCACGCGCTTGGTGAAGCCGGTGGCCTCGTCGGTGTTTTCCGCAACGGAAGCACCATCGACCAGGTCCTCGAACACAACCTCGCCTTCGACTTCTGCCAGGATCGGACGGGTATAGGGGTCCCATTCGGCAAGACGCTGGCCACGGCGGACAGTGTCGCCTTCCTTGACGAGCAGCTTGGAGCCGTAGGTCACCTTGTGAGTAGCGCGCTCCTTGCCTTCCCCATCGACGATGACGAGCGACACGTTACGAGCCATGACGACCTGCTTGCCGCCTTCGACAGTGGCGAGGTTGGCATTGCGGATCTCGACTTTGCCCTCGGCGCCCGACTCCAGGAACGAGCTGTCGACCACCTGCGCCGTACCACCGATGTGGAAGGTACGCATGGTCAGCTGGGTGCCGGGTTCACCGATGGACTGAGCGGCGATCACGCCGACAGCTTCACCGATATTGACCGGGGTACCGCGTGCCAGGTCACGACCATAACAGGCCGCGCAGCAACCCTGACGCAGATCACAGGTCAGCGGCGAGCGGATGCGGATCGACTGAATGCGAGCCTCTTCGATCACGTCGACATGCTTTTCCTCGAGCAGAGTGCCCTTGGGCGCAATCAAGTCGCCGGTCAACGGATGGAACACGTCATCCGCAGTGGTGCGACCCAGAACACGCTGGCCAATCGAAGCCACCACCTGGCCGGCATCGACGATCGGCTCCATGGTCAGGCCGCGTTCGGTGCCGCAATCCTCGGTGATGATGATCGCGTCCTGCGCAACGTCCACCAGACGGCGGGTCAGGTAACCCGAGTTGGCGGTCTTCAGGGCGGTATCGGCCAGACCCTTGCGGGCACCGTGGGTGGAGTTGAAGTACTCCAGCACGTTCAGGCCTTCCTTGAAGTTTGCGGTGATCGGCGTCTCGATGATCGAGCCATCCGGCTTGGCCATCAGGCCGCGCATGCCGGCGAGTTGCTTCATCTGTGCCGGCGAACCACGAGCACCGGAATGGCTCATCATGTAAACCGAGTTGATCGGCTTCTGGCGACCGGTTTCCTGATCGATCTGAACCTTGCGGATCGCGTCCATCATTTCTTCGGCAACCTTGTCGCCGCACTTGGCCCAGGCGTCGACGACCTTGTTGTACTTTTCGCCCTGGGTGATCAGGCCGTCATTGTACTGCTGCTCGAATTCCTCGACCAGCTTACGGGTCTCGTCCACGATCGTGTACTTGGACGCCGGGATAACCATGTCGTCCTTGCCGAACGAAATGCCTGCGTCACAAGCGTTCTTGAAGCCGAGC
The DNA here is from genome assembly GCF_000969445.1 of Devosia chinhatensis. NCBI lineage: Bacteria > Pseudomonadati > Pseudomonadota > Alphaproteobacteria > Hyphomicrobiales > Devosiaceae > Devosia > Devosia chinhatensis. The sequence continues at coordinate 1,635,361 of NZ_JZEY01000054.1, forward strand.
TGCATGACGCGGTCACAGAAGATGACCGTCTCCTTCTGGCCGCAACCGCGATACACGGTGTCGATCATCTTGGAGATCATCTTCTTAGTCATCAGCTGGTTCGCCGTGGCGAACGGCACTGCCGGGTTCTGGGGCAGGATCTGGCCGATGAGCATACGGCCCGGGGTCGTTTCCACGATCTCGGTGGTCTTGTTGCCATTCTCGTCCCAAGCCGGCACGCGCGCCTTGATCTTGGTGTGGAGGGTGACGACCTTGTTGTCGATGGCATGCTCGAGTTCGGCATAGGAACCGAAGGCCATGCCTTCGCCCGGCTCGCCGTCATTCATCAGCGATAGATAGTAGAGACCCAGCACGATGTCCTGGGAGGGCACGATGATCGGCTGGCCGTTTGCCGGGTGCAGGATGTTGTTGGTCGACATCATCAGCACGCGCGCTTCCAGCTGCGCTTCGAGCGACAGCGGGACGTGCACGGCCATCTGGTCGCCGTCGAAGTCGGCATTGAAGGCCGAGCAGACGAGCGGATGCAGACGGATGGCCTTGCCTTCGATCAGGATCGGCTCGAAGGCCTGGATGCCAAGACGGTGAAGCGTCGGCGCGCGGTTCAGCAGAACCGGATGCTCGCGGATGACTTCGTCCAGGATATCCCAGACTTCGGGCTTTTCCTTCTCGACCAGCTTCTTGGCTTGCTTCACCGTCGAGCTGAAACCTTTGGCTTCGAGGCGCGAGTAGATGAAGGGCTTGAACAGCTCGAGCGCCATCTTCTTGGGAAGACCGCACTGGTGCAGCTTGAGGTTGGGCCCCACGGTGATGACCGAACGGCCCGAATAGTCCACGCGCTTGCCAAGCAGGTTCTGGCGGAAGCGACCCTGTTTGCCCTTGAGCATGTCGGAGAGCGACTTGAGCGGACGCTTGTTCGCACCGGTGATGGTGCGACCACGGCGGCCGTTGTCGAACAGAGCATCCACAGCTTCCTGCAGCATGCGCTTTTCGTTGCGGATGATGATGTCCGGCGCACGCAGCTCGATCAGGCGCTTGAGGCGATTGTTGCGGTTGATGACGCGACGGTAGAGATCGTTGAGATCAGACGTCGCGAACCGGCCGCCATCGAGCGGAACAAGCGGGCGCAGCTCGGGCGGAATGACCGGGATGACGGTCATGATCATCCATTCGGGCTTGTTGCCCGACACGATGAACTGCTCGACGATCTTGAGGCGCTTGGCCAGCTTCTTGGGCTTCAGCTCAGTGGTCGACTCGGCGATTTCCACGCGCAGGTCAGCCGCGATCTTTTCGAGGTCGAGGTTGAGGAGGATATCGCGGATCGCTTCGGCGCCGATCTTGGCGGTGAAGGTGTCGGCGCCATACTCGTCCTGCGCATCGAGGAATTGCTCTTCGGTGAGCAGTTCGTTCTGCGTGAACGGGGTCAGGCCCGGATCGAGAACGACATAGTTCTCGAAATAGAGGATGCGCTCGATATCCTTCAGAGTCATGTCGAGCAGCAGCGCGATGCGGCTCGGCAGGGACTTGAGGAACCAGATGTGGGCAACCGGAGCGGCCAGTTCGATATGGCCCATGCGCTCGCGGCGGACGCGGCTGAGGGTGACTTCCACACCGCACTTTTCGCAGATGACGCCCTTGAACTTCATGCGCTTGTACTTGCCGCACAGGCACTCGTAGTCCTTCACGGGGCCAAAGATGCGCGCGCAGAACAGGCCGTCACGCTCGGGCTTGAACGTGCGGTAATTGATGGTCTCGGGCTTCTTGATCTCGCCGTAGGACCAGGAAAGGATCTTTTCCGGCGACGCGATCGAGATCTTCATCTGATCGAAGGTCTGCACCGGGATGGCCGGGTTGAACGGGTCCATGACGTGGGAATGATGGTTCATCTATTCTCTCCTCTATCCGCCCGGATCGCAGACTTGGCTGCTGATCCGACCGGAAGGTGAATGGGGTTGGAAGTGCCGGATTATTCCGCCGCTTCCTGAGGAGGCGCGAGTTCGCCTTCAGCTTCGTTGGCCGGGCCATCCAGCTCGCGGTTCTCAAGTTCGACATTGAGACCGAGCGACCGGATTTCCTTGACCAGCACGTTGAAGCTTTCCGGGATACCCGCTTCGAAGGTGTCGTCGCCGCGCACGATGGCCTCGTAGACCTTCGTACGACCTGCCACGTCGTCCGACTTGATGGTGAGCATTTCCTGCAGCGTATAGGCGGCGCCATACGCTTCGAGAGCCCACACTTCCATTTCGCCGAAGCGCTGACCACCGAACTGGGCCTTGCCGCCCAGCGGCTGCTGGGTAACCAGCGAGTACGGCCCGATGGAACGCGCGTGGATCTTGTTGTCCACCAGGTGGTCCAGCTTGAGCATGTAGATGTAGCCAACCGTCACCTGACGGTCGAACTGCTCGCCGGTTCGGCCATCAAAGACGGTCGACTGACCCGAGGACTTCAGTCCTGCCCGCTCCAGCATCTCGACGATATCGGCTTCCTTGGCGCCGTCGAACACCGGGGTCGCGATCGGAACACCCTTGGACAGGTGCTCGCCCAGACGGATCAGACCGTCGTCGTCGAGATCGGTGATCGTCTCGTCATTGGCAAAGAGCTCGCCGATTTCGAGACGCAGCGGCTTGAGGTCGCCCTTGGCATGATAGGCGCGAACCATCTCGTCGATCTTCCTGCCCATGCCGGCACAAGCCCAGCCCAGGTGCGTCTCGAGGATCTGGCCCACGTTCATGCGCGAGGGCACGCCGAGCGGGTTCAGCACGATGTCCACCGAGGTGCCGTCTTCGAGATACGGCATGTCTTCGACGGGCACGATGCGGGAAACCACACCCTTGTTACCGTGGCGGCCGGCCATCTTGTCGCCCGGCTGGATCTTGCGCTTGGTCGCGATGAAGACCTTGACCATCTTCATCACGCCTGGCGGAAGTTCGTCGCCGCGCTGCAACTTGTCGACCTTGTCGATGAAGCGCTGTTCAAGCAGACGGCGGCTCTCTTCATACTGGGCATGAAGAGCTTCCATCTCGGTCATGACTTTGTCGTCTTCGACCGCGAACTGCCACCACTTCGCGCGCGGCTGCGCTTCGAAGATGGAATCGTTGAGCTTGGTGCCGGTGACATAGCCCTTCGGACCCGCCGTCGCGGCCTTGCCGAACAGCATCTCCTTGAGGCGGGCATAGACGTTACGGTCAAGGATCGACTGTTCGTCGTCACGGTCCTTGGCCAGTCGCTCGATTTCCTCGCGCTCAATGGCCATGGCACGCTCGTCCTTGTCGATGCCGTGGCGGTTGAACACGCGCACTTCAACGACAGTACCGGCATCGCCGGGCGGCACGCGGAGCGAGGTATCGCGAACGTCCGAGGCCTTTTCACCGAAGATGGCGCGCAGGAGCTTTTCTTCCGGCGTCATCGGGCTTTCGCCCTTGGGCGTGATCTTGCCCACCAGGATGTCACCCGGCTGCACTTCGGCACCGATGTGAACGATACCGGCTTCGTCGAGGCTCTTGAGCGCTTCTTCCGACACGTTCGGAATGTCGCGCGTGATTTCCTCGGGGCCAAGCTTTGTATCGCGGGCCATCACTTCATATTCCTCGATGTGGATCGAGGTGAAGACGTCCTGCATGGCGATCTTTTCGCTGAGCAGGATGGAATCTTCGAAGTTGTAGCCGTTCCAGGGCATGAACGCGACGAGCACGTTGCGACCCAGGGCCAGGTCGCCCAGTTCCGTCGATGGGCCGTCAGCAATGATGTCACCGGCATTGATGTGGTCGCCCACGACAACCAGCGGACGCTGGTTGATACAGGTCGACTGGTTCGAACGCTGGAACTTCATCAGGTTGTAGATGTCCACGCCCGACTTCGACGCATCGGTTTCTTCCGTGGCGCGGATGACGACGCGGGTGGCGTCGACCTGATCGACGATACCGGTGCGCTTGGCCACGATGGCGGCGCCGGAGTCACGGGCCACGACAGGCTCCATGCCGGTGCCCACGAACGGGGCTTCGGCACGCAGCAGCGGCACGGCCTGACGCTGCATGTTCGAGCCCATGAGAGCGCGGTTGGCGTCGTCGTTTTCCAGGAACGGGATCAGCGAGGCGGCGACAGACACCATCTGCTTGGGGGAAACGTCCATGAGGTCGACGTTTTCCTTAGGCGTTAGGCCGTTGTCGCCGGCATGGCGTGCAACCACCAGATCGTGCTCGAGCTCGCCATCCTTGGTGAAGGTGACGTTGGCCTGGGCGACGTAGTGCTTGGCCTCTTCCATGGCCGAGAGGTAAACGACCTCGTCGGTCAGCTTGCCATCGACGATCTTGCGGTACGGGGTCTCGATGAAACCGTACTTGTTGACGCGGGCAAAGGTCGACAGCGAGTTGATCAGACCGATATTCGGGCCTTCCGGCGTCTCGATCGGGCAGATACGACCATAATGGGTCGGATGCACGTCACGGACTTCGAAGCCTGCGCGCTCGCGAGTGAGACCACCAGGTCCAAGAGCCGACAGGCGGCGCTTGTGGGTGATTTCCGAGAGCGGATTGGTCTGGTCCATGAACTGCGACAGCTGCGAAGAACCGAAGAACTCACGCACCGCGGCGGCAGCCGGCTTGGCGTTGATCAGGTCCTGCGGCATCACCGTGTCGATTTCGACCGAGCTCATGCGCTCCTTGATGGCGCGTTCCATGCGGAGCAGGCCAAGGCGATAGGAGTTTTCCATGAGTTCGCCGACCGAACGAACACGGCGATTGCCGAGATTGTCGATGTCGTCGATTTCGCCACGACCATCGCGCAGGTCGACCAGAGTGCGGACAACCTCAACGATATCTTCCTTGCGCAGCGTGCGCATGGTGTCGGGAGCATCGAGCTCGAGGCGCATGTTCATCTTCACGCGACCGACGGCGGACAGGTCATAGCGTTCGCTGTCGAAGAACAGCGACTGGAACATGGCTTCGGCAGTTTCAACGGTCGGGGGCTCACCCGGACGCATCACGCGGTAAATGTCGAACAGCGCGTCTTCACGGCTTTCGTTCTTGTCCACGGCGAGCGTGTTGCGCAGATAGGCCCCGATGGTGATGTGGTCGATGTCAAGGATCGGCAGCTCGTCGAAACCGAGGTCGACCAGCTTGGTCAGCACCTTCTCGTCGATTTCGTCGCCGGCCTCGGCATAGATTTCGCCGGTCTTGAGGTTGACCAGGTCTTCGGCGATGTACATGCCGTAGAGGTCTTCATCGACCGCCAGCAGGTGCTCGAGGCCGTTCTCGGCCAGCTTCTTGGCCTGCCGGGCGGAAAGCTTCTTGCCGCCCTCATGCACCACGTCGCCGGTCTTGGCGTCGATCAGGTCATGGCTGGGCTTTGCGCCCTTCCATTTCTCAGCATCGTAAGGCACGCGCCAGCCCTTGTCGGACTTCTCGTACTGCAGGGTGTTGTAATAGGTCGCCAGGATTTCCTCGGCATCCATGCCGAGCGCCTTGAGCAGCGACGTCACCGGAATCTTGCGGCGGCGGTCGATACGCGCATAGACGATGTCCTTGGCGTCGAATTCGATATCGAGCCAGGAACCGCGATAGGGAATGATGCGCCCGGCGAACAGCAGCTTGCCCGAGGAATGGGTCTTGCCCTTGTCGTGATCGAAGAACACGCCGGGCGAGCGATGCATTTGCGAGACGATGACGCGCTCGGTGCCGTTCACGATAAACGTGCCGTTCGACGTCATGAAGGGCATGTCGCCCATGTAGACGTCCTGCTCCTTGATGTCCTTGACGGACTTGGCGCCGGTTTCCTCGTCCACTTCGAACACGATCAGCCGCAGCGTCACCTTGAGCGGGGCAGCGAAGGTAATATCGCGCGCACGGCACTCGTCGATGTCATACTTGGGCTGTTCAAATTCGTAGCGCACGAATTCCAGGCTGGCCGTGTTCGAGAAGTCGGTGATCGGGAACACCGAGCGGAACACGGACTGAAGCCCCTCGTCCGGACGACCGCCCTTGGGCTCGTCGACCAGCAGGAACTGATCGTAGGAAGCCTTCTGGACTTCGATCAGGTTGGGCATCTCCGTGACTTCGCGGATGGACCCGAAGGACTTGCGAACCTTGCGGCGGCCGTTGAACGTGGTAGCCATGAAAGCTCCTGTTTCAGTATTTTGCGCTGCACCGAAAAAAGTCTGAGAACCTTTTTCGGCACTGCGTTGTTATGGCATTGTCTCGGAGGCAGATATCCAAAGACCCGACTATCAGCCGTCGGCGCTCGGGATATATGCCTGGTCGTCAATTCAGTCCGGCCTGAAGAAAGCTTGGACGGACCCCGCCCCGGCCGGGAGCGAGATCACAGACGCGTGAACAGCGACTAAAGCCCCGCACGCGGCACAGGCCGCAGCGAGGTCATCAGAGGCTTGTTTATGCCCGCGACATCCGAAATCGTCATATATTTCCGCAAATTGGCGCCTGGACCCATCCAATCGGCCCTGGCGAATCGTTCCGTCAGAAACGGAAAAGCGAAATGGCACATAAAGCGCCATTTCGCATATTTCAAGGCAAAAACTGAAATTACTTCAGTTCGACCTTTGCGCCGGCATCTTCCAGCTTCTTCTTGATGTCTTCGGCTTCAGCCTTGGACACGCCTTCCTTGACGGCCTTCGGAGCGCCTTCGACCAGCGCCTTGGCTTCGCCCAGGCCCAGGCCGGTGATGCCACGGACTTCCTTGATGACGTTGATCTTGTTGTCGCCGAAGGAGGCGAGGATCACGTCGAATTCGGTCTTTTCTTCAGCGGCCGGAGCAGCGGCACCACCACCAGCGGCAGCAGCGACAGCAACCGGAGCAGCGGCGGAAACGCCCCACTTTTCTTCCAGCAGCTTGGACAGTTCGGAAGCTTCCAGAACGGTCAGGGCGGACAGGTCGTCAACGAGCTTGGCGAGATCAGCAGCCATTTTATACTCTTTTCAGTTTGGGTTTGGGTTCGAATGTTGAGGTAGTTTGGAACGGCCTTACGCCGCTTCGCTCTTTTCTGCGTGAGCTTTGAGAACGCGAGCAATGCCCGCACCCGGCTGCACGAGAATGGAAGCGATGTTCGTTGCCGGCTGCTTGACCAGGCCTGCGAGCTTTGCGCGCAGCTGATCGAGCGACGGCAGCGTAGCCAGCGCCTTGACGCCATCGGCGTCGAGAGCGGTCTGACCCATGGCACCACCGAGAATGACGAACTTTTGGTTCTTCTCGGCGAAGGCCGCTGCGATCTTGGGTGCAGCGACGGGGTCTTCCGCATAGGCGATGACGGTCGGGCCGGTGAACAGGCCCGAAATGTCCGCGACATCGGTTTCCTTAAGAGCAAGCTTGGCAAGGCGGTTCTTTGCGACCTTGACCTTGCCGCCAGCCTTCTTGACCTGCACACGCAGATCTGTGAACGCAGCGACGGTCAGGCCGGTATTGTGCGCGACCACGATCGATCCAGCGCCCGCGAGGGCTTCCTGGAGCGAGGCGATAACGGCACTCTTTTCCGCTCTTTCCACACTAGTCTCCACTAGTCTGGCTCTTTGGGCGAACCCTTGGAGCCATTGCCAATTGCTGCCCCCCACCCCTTTGGGGCCGGGGAACAACGGTTAGTGCCTGCCAACCGAGCGCCCCGAGGGGCAACTGGCTTAGGTTCGAACCGCAACCCATCAGCCTAAGGCTCAGGAATTGGGTTTTCACCCCGTCTATTGCAGGCCCCGAAATCGGGATTAACGGCTTGCGCCGGCCGGCAGTCTGGGACAGGACTTTACGCAGCTCCGAAGGGAGCGGCGAAACCGGGCGGCGAACCGCCCGGAATTTCCTTAGATGGCCGTACCCGGCTCGACATGGACACCGGGGCCCATGGTGGACGACACGGCGACCTTCTTGACATAGGTGCCCTTGGCGCCAGCCGGCTTGGACTTCACGACGGCGTCGGTAAAGGCCTTGATGTTCTGCAGGAGTGCTTCCTCGGAGAACGACACCTTGCCGATACCGGCATGGATGATACCAGCCTTCTCGACGCGGTATTCAACGGCGCCGCCCTTGGCTGCCCCGACGGCACCCTTGACGTCCATGGTCACGGTACCGACCTTGGGGTTCGGCATCAGGTTGCGCGGGCCCAGGATCTTACCGAGACGACCGACCAGCGGCATCATGTCCGGAGTGGCAATGCAGCGATCGAAATCGAGCTTGCCGGACTGGATGGTCTCCATCAGGTCTTCGGCACCGACAATGTCAGCACCAGCGGCCTTGGCTTCATCGGCCTTGGCGCCACGAGCGAACACGGCGACGCGAACGGTCTTGCCGGTGCCGTTGGGCAGCGAGACGACGCCGCGGACCATCTGGTCTGCGTGGCGCGGGTCGACGCCCAGGTTCATGGCGATCTCGACGGATTCGTCGAACTTGGCCGAGGCCTTCGACTTCACCATCTTGATGGCGTCCTCGAGGCTGTAGAGCTTGTTGCGGTCGATGCCTTCACGAGCGGCGGCGACCTTCTTTGCGATCTTTACCATGGTACTTAGCCCTCGACCTGGATGCCCATGGAACGCGCGGAACCGGCGATCATGGTCATTGCGGTTTCAACGTCGTCGGCGTTGAGGTCCTTCATCTTCTTCTCGGCGATGTCGCGCAGCTGTGCCTGCGAGATCGTGCCGGCGCTGTCCTTGCCCGGCAGCTTGGAGCCGGACTTGAGGTTGAGCGCCTTCTTGATGAAGTAGGTCACCGGCGGCTGCTTCATCTCGAAGGTGAAGCTCTTGTCGGCATAGGCCGTAATCACGGTCGGAATGGGCGAACCCTTTTCCAGTTCCTGCGTGGCCGCATTGAAGGCCTTGCAGAATTCCATGATGTTGAGGCCGCGCTGACCGAGAGCAGGACCGATCGGGGGCGACGGGGTGGCAGAGCCAGCCGGCACCTGGAGCTTGATATAGCCCGTAATCTTCTTAGCCATGTTCTATCCTTCCAAAATGCCACGAGTGGCAGTTGAAGCCGTGGTACAGTTTCCTGACGCTGGCTAAGCGCCATCCCCTTCCACGGGTTTTGCCGGATCGCTCCGGCAGTTTCCGGCTGTCGCCGAAATCTCATTTGACGCGGTCGCGGCCGCGCCGGATCAGACCTTTTCGACCTGACCGTATTCGAGCTCCACGGGCGTCGGGCGGCCAAAGATCGACACCTCGACCTTGAGGCGCGAGCGCTCTTCGTCAACTTCCTCGACCACGCCGTTGAAGCTGGCGAACGGACCGTCCGACACCCGCACGTTCTCGCCCACTTCGAAGCTGACGGAGGGCTTGGGATGATCCACGCCTTCCTGCACCTGCTGCAGGATCGACATGGCCTCGTTCTCCGAGATCGGCATGGGCTTGTTGTCTGCACCCAGGAAACCGGTCACCTTCGGGGTATTCTTGATCAGATGGAACGCCTCGTCGGTCATGTCCATCTTCACCAGCACATAGCCGGGAAAGAACTTGCGTTCCGCATCCACCTTTCGGCCACGACGAATCTCCACGACCTTCTCGGTCGGCACGATCACGTCTTCAAACAGGTGCTCGAGCTTCTTCTGCGCAACCTTCTGGCGAATGTCTTCCGCCACCTTGCGCTCGAAGTTCGAATACGCCTGAACGATGTACCAGCGCTTGGCCATAAGAGGGTGCCGCTCCCAGTAAACCTTAAAAACCAGACCCGCTTAGCGGATCGACAACATCAGAGACACGAGCCAGGAGATCACCTGGTCGGCCAGCAGGAAAAACAGGCTGGCCATGATCACCAGCACGACGACCATGATCGAGGAGATCAGGACTTCGTTGCGGCTGGGCCAGGTAACCTTGCTGACTTCCGAGCGAACCTGCTGGAGAAACTGGATCGGGTTCGTGCGGGCCATGGGCAAATCAACTCGTTTCTTGGTGCAAAACCAAAGGCCGCGCAGGTTTCCCGCACGGCTAGAGCGGGCTATCTAGAGACTTTGGCTGCATATTGCAACAGGGCACCACAAGAGAATCGCTGCCGCAGGCACCCCGCGAAAACACCCGCTTGTAAAGCATAAGTGCAAAACAGCGCGGAATCCGCTTGCACCGGGGCTTTCTTTGGCATTGGATTGAAATGTGCCCAAAAGTTGGCAGAGCTCATGGAGGGAGCGATGTCTTTCGAAGTGGTTGGCTGTCAGCTCCTGCATTTCGGTCCGCACAAGGCGATTCCCCAAAGGATCACCGGCGCCGTGCGCGTGCGCATCAGGGAAACCTTCATGGGCAATATCACCCAGTATTCGCTCGACCTTCCGGTGAAGGCCGATTGCGGCCATGTGCCCCATGATCAGGTTCGCACCGCGCTGCTCACCCATGCCGCACATCAGCTGAACAAGCTCAAGGCCCGTCACACGCAAAAACTGGCAACCGATCACTTACCTGTTGCTGCGGAGTAGACGCTCAGGCTTCGGGCTCGGCGCGTTGACGCGCAAAGAAAATCTCCACGCTGACCCCCTGCCCCGGCGCCGATTGCACGTCGAGCGATGCGCCGGCATTTTCGCGCAGCGAGTGCACGATGAGTGCGCTGAGCTTGCCCGGCTTGGGCCAGCTCGCATCCCCTGAAAAGCCCACCCCATCATCGGCCACGATCACCTTGCATCCGCGCTCGTCCACCAGCGCATGCAGCTTTATCGTTCCGCCCTCTCCGTCAGGAAAAGCGTGCTTGAGCGCGTTGGTCAGAAGTTCATTGACCACCAGGCCTGTGGGCATGGCCACGTTGATCGAGCAGGGCCAGGTATCCACCTGGAGGTTGAGCCGAATGCCCTCCTTGGCCTGCGCTGCCATTACCGCGGAAGCGACTTGTCCCAGATACGCACCGAGATCGATGCCCTCCTCGGTATTCTGATCGTAGAGAGCCGAATAGAGCAGCGCGAGCGAGTTGATGCGCCCAGCCAGCCGCTGGAAGGCATCACCGCTTTCATCCGGCAATTGCCGAGCTTCCATCCGGATCAGCGCGGTGATCATCTGCAGGTTGTTCTTCACCCGGTGCTGCAATTCGCGCAGCAGCGTATCCTTTTCGGTGATCTGGCTGAGCAAGGCATCATTGCGGCTCGGCATCGGCACAACGGCGAGCATACGAAACTGGGCTATGCCTGCATCGTCCTCGATCAGGCTGCTCCACGCCTCGATGTGGACGTCACTGGGACCATGAAAGCCGCCAAGATGGTCTTCCACGTTATCGATCTGCTCAACAAGCGGCTGACCGCTTTCCGCCGATGCCAGGCATTCCGGCAGCGCCTTCCAATCCTTGCCGACCAGCGAACCGTCGATCTTCATATATTCGGCAAAAGCCGGGTTGAAGTAGACGATCCGCTCTTGCGGGCTCATTTCCGACACCGCAACGCCAAATGGCATATGGTCGAGAAACTGCCGGAAGCGCTCGTTTTCGAACGCATCGGCAAGGTCGGGTGTTTCAAGAAATTTTTCTACCGCGTCAGGAGAAATCTGGTTGGTCACGTGTCGCACCCAGGAAAACGATCAGCATTAAGGCGCAGGAGCCCGAACGAGTTCCAACTGCTGACCAGGCATGCCAGCCTAACAGAAATCAGAAGGACCGGCCAAGCAAGTGCCGGTGCACGGCCCGATCGTCGGAGAGAAAATGTCGGTGATTGTGCCTGGCAGGGGCTGGGGGACTCGAACCCACGACCCTCGGTTTTGGAGACCGATGCTCTACCAACTGAGCTAAACCCCTTCAGGCGAGGCCGTGTCTAATGGCAAAGAAGGAAGGATGCAAGTGGGTCTTGCATCCCAATCCCCGCTAGTTGTGTCGCCTCAGGGGACCTTGTGGCCCGCAGCGCGGAACAGCCGGTACCATTCCTCGCGCTCGAGGCGCACATCCGAACCTGCCGCTGATTCCCTGACCCGCTCGGGCTTGGTAGTGCCCAGCACGACCTGGATATTGGCCGGGTGCCGGGTGATCCAGGCCACGGCAATGCCGGTGGGCGTCACACCATATTTAGCGGCCAGTTCGTCGAGCACGGTGTTGAGTTCGGCATAATTCTCCTGATCGCCAAGGAAAACGCCATCGAAGAACTGCTTCTGGAAGGGAGACCAGGCCTGCAGCATCACCCCGTTGAGCCGGGAATAATCCAGAAGACCGACGTCCCGCGAGATCGATTGGTCGAGACCGGCCATGTTGGCCGCGATGCCCTGCGCAAAGAGATTAGCATGCGTGACGCTGAGTTGCACCTGATTGAACGACAGCCTCTGGCGAACGGCCGACTTGAGCAATTCGATCTGACCCGGCGTATGATTGGACACGCCGAAATGCCGAACCTTGCCGGAGGCATAAAGCCTGTCGAACGCCTCTGCCACCTCCTCGGGCTCCACCAGCGTATCGGGGCGATGCAGCAGCAGCACGTCGAGATAGTCCGTGCGCAAGGCGGCAAGCGATTCATCCACCGTCTGCAGGATATGCTCCTTGGAAAAATCAAACCAGCCGCGCCTGATTCCCACCTTGGACTGAATGACCATCTGTTCCCGGTCGGCGGCCTTCAGCTGCATCGCTTCGCCAAAGCGCGCTTCGCAGAGATGCCGTTCACCCCCATAGATATCGGCATGGTCGAATACCGTGATACCCACCTCGCGCGCTGCGCCCACGAGAGCCTGGATTTCGCCATTGCTCATCTTCGCGATGCGCATCAGCCCCAGCACCACGCTGGAAAGGGCAAGTTCGGTATGGGGAAGTATATAGGTTTTCATCGAAGCAAATCGCCAGAGAGGAATCGTCTGGCAACCAGCCTTATGCGATTCACCCGGCATTTGGCTCAGCAAATGCATCGACTCAGCAAATGCAGGCGATGTGCGGCCTGCTCGGTGGCCGCCCCGGTTCGATGTCGTTCTGTCGAGGATTTGGTGGAGGGGACTGGATTCGAACCAGTGTAGCCTGAGGCGTCAGATTTACAGTCTGATGGATTTAACCACTCTCCCACCCCTCCACATTTTGGGCAGGACACGAATGCTGTCGCGTTCGTCGGGGCGGTTTATGGTTGGCTGTCGCAAAGGTGTCAACACCCAAGCGCATCTCACCGGCAAGAAATTGTGTAGCTTGCCAAATTTTGGGGACGACGACACCGCACCCTTGCCATAAGTGGGCCGAACTTGCTAAGCGAACGCACGATGCGGGTATAGCTCAATGGTAGAGCAGCAGCCTTCCAAGCTGAATACGCGGGTTCGATTCCCGCTACCCGCTCCATTCCCCTTCACGCTGGCAATTTCACATCAGGCGGTGGAAACATTCCCTTGAGCTTTTCAAGGGCGCGGTGATAGCCGACGATCAACCGGCCGATCTGGCGGGCTTTGCTGGGATATTTGCGGCCCAGGGCCACCAGTGCCCGCGCTTCTGTGCGCAAGAGCATGGCAACCTCATCCGGATCACGCGTGAGGCGCATCATCCAGAGCCAGGCCCGAAGGATTCGCAAGGAGCGCCTTAACCGATCGTCGATGTCGCAGTCGTCGTGCATTGAACTCCCCCCGAAGTCCCTTCCCCAATAGCGCAAGCAGCACCGGCGTTCCCTCACGCTTAACGCATTGGTTAGTTAGTGCTTGCGGGGAGAAGTAGAATTGCATCTGACCGTGCGGTTGCAGATCGAGTGCCGGAAGCTGTGCCTGCCGCACAGTCTTGGATTGCGAAGGCGCTGCAAAAGGGCTACCGCTCGGCCATGAGCCGCAACAAGTTTCCGCCCAAGCCCAAATACGATCCTGATACCGGTCCGGTCTATCTTTATGGCCTGCATACGGTGCGCGCCGCGCTGGACAATCCCCATCGCGTCAAGACCACGCTGCTGGCGACGCCGAACGCTCTCAACCGGCTCAAGGAGACGGGCGAGATCGGCAAGGTCCGGGTAACCGAGACCAACCCCAAGGAACTCGATCGCCTGCTCGGCGGGGAAGCGGTGCACCAGGGCGTTGCGCTGGAAGTCGATCCGGTGAGCCGGTTCAGCCTTGAGGACATTGCCGATCTCAAGCTCGTCGTCGTGCTTGATCAGCTCACCGATCCGCACAATGTCGGGGCCATCCTGCGCACCGCCTGCGCTTTTGGCGCCGATGCGGTGATCACCACGGCCCGCCACTCCCCCCGCGAAACCGGTGTCATGGCCAAGGCCGCTTCAGGCGCGCTCGATTTGGTACCGATGATCGAAGTGCGCAATCTCGGTGACACGCTTGAAAAGCTCAAGGCGCGTGGCCTTCTGGTTCTGGGGTTCGACTCTGAAGCCAGCCAGCGCCTGACGCCGCGCGCCGAGGCCGTTCCCATGGCTGTGGTCATGGGCGCCGAGGGCAAGGGCCTGCGCCAGCGCACCCGGGAATTGTGCGACGAGATGGTGAGGCTCGACATGCCCGGCCCGATCAAGTCCCTCAACGTCTCCAACGCGGCTGCGATTGCGCTGTTCGCGGCAACCGCAGGGCGCGACGCATGAGCCAGTTCGAGCCGTTTGCCATGGCCCTGCGCCTCTCGGGCGTCTCCATCGCCCAGGCCGATCTCGACGCGGCACTGCGCCAGCTCAGCGTGCGCTACGAGCCCGAGGACGCTGAAGACAGCTTCTATGCCCAGATCGACGTCCCCGTCGATAATCCGGTCCGCGCCATTCTTGAGCTCGCCGATCGTTCCGGCCCTGCGCTCGCCGCCATGCTCGAAGACCGGCGCATCGGCAAGGCGGTGCTCGATATCGCCTTCGATTACCCGGCCGAAGGCGAAGCCATGTCCGCCCGCCTCCCCGCCCACGCCGCCACCGCCATAGCAACGCACGGCATCGACATCGAAATCTCCGTCTACCTCACCGACGTCGAAGACGACGAAGACTAGCGGCAGTCCTAGTGGATCAGTTATCGTTCATGCCCCAAGGCATGGCATAAGTGTTATCCCGTGGCCGATCTTCTGACGCGAGCATTTTGGCTCTCCCAAAGAGGATGATTATCACGAGCCCCACCCTACCCGCCGCCCTTGTGCATCCCCAACCTCATATTTGCCATTTGCGCATAGCTCCCATGTGCAAGATCACGCGTGCAAATATCTCCCCGTTGCCACCAAATTTAACCATGGAAACATTGCGTTTCGGTGCCGAGAGACAGTATTGCAATCTTGGCATATGACTGTGGTGAAGTGTCTGCGGAGAAGCACGCTTATGAGCACTGTCGTTGTCCCTCTTATCCTGGCTGGCGGCCAGGGGACGCGCTTATGGCCTATGTCAAGGGCCGCGCGTCCTAAGCAGTTTCTACCACTCACTGGGCCGACGAGCCTGTTTCAGCAGACCTTGGAGAGAGTGGCCAACCAAAGATACGCGGCACCGGTCGTCATCACAAATTCAGAATATCGCTTTATCATTGGCGAGCAGGCTGCAGAAATCGGTGTTGATCTGACCGCGGTTCTACTCGAACCCGTGGCGCGCAATACAGCAATTGCGATCATTGCTGGTGCGGCGTTCATTTCACGACGGTTCGGACCGGACTCCCTGATCCATGTTTTGCCTTCGGACCATAAGGTAATAGTCGATGATGGTTATTGGGCATCCCTTGATAACGCCGCAGATGCCGCGACACGGGGCCAGTTGGTGACGTTTGGGATCAGTCCCACCTACCCCGAAACTGGTTTTGGCTACATACGGTCTGAGGCTCGGGTCGGTGGTGCGGCTTCAGCGGTCCAGCACTTTGCAGAAAAACCTGATGCCGAGCGCGCCCACAAGATGCTCAGCGAAGGCGGCTACCTCTGGAATTCTGGCATGTTTATGTTGGAGGCACGACGCCTATTGGCAGAGGCCGAGCGCCTTGCGCCTGATACGTATAGGGCAGCTGTCGAATCCGTGGCGCAGGCTAGAGAGGACTTGGACTTTATCCGATTGGAAGAAGCCAGTTTTGCCAAGGCACCTCAGATCTCCATTGATTACGCGATCTTCGAGAAAACCGAACGGGCCTCAGTAGTGGCCGTGGATTTTGCTTGGTCAGATCTCGGCAGCTGGGACGCGGTCTGGAAGAACGGCGAACAGGATGACGCCGAAAACGTTAGTGTCGGCGCGGTGACACTCACTGACGTATCCAGATCACTTGTCATCACTGACCATGCTCATGTGGCGGTAACCGGCTTGGAGGACATCGCCGTGATTGCCACCAATGACGCCGTCTATGTCGGCCGCCTTTCAGAGGCGCAGAAAGTCAGCGATGTGGTCAAGCGCCTCAAGTCGCGACAGCAGACAAGTGCCTTGACGGAAATCCATCGGACCGCGTACCGCCCCTGGGGAGGTTATGCTTCGGTCCTCAATGGCGAGCGGTTCCAGGTCAAACGGTTGTTCGTCAAGCCAGGCAAGAAACTGAGCTTGCAGAAACACCACCATCGCGCTGAGCATTGGATCGTGGTCCGCGGTACCGCCGAGGTGACTGTCGATGGTAACGTGACGGTACTTTCCGAGAACCAGTCGATCTATTTGCCACTTGGCTGCGTGCATCGGCTCGCCAACCCTGGAAAGATCGAACTGGAGCTGATCGAGGTCCAAACAGGCTCATATCTCGGCGAAGACGACATCATCCGCATCGAGGACGAATTCGGCAGAACCTGATCGCTCTGACCCTTGCTGAGGACCGAACGGTTCCAGCAAGGGTTGCAACCTCAGCCTTAACCCAGCAACTTACCGGAGCGTGACGTAAACCGTCCCGGGGGTGAGTGACGTCATGTCTGGCCGCCGCAGATTTTCCACCGTCATTTCCGAACGCAGCCTGCTGCGAACGGTGCCGCGCGTTTCGTACATGGTAATAAGAATAGAAGCAGACGTGCACTGCGAATTGCTGCGGTCTCGCGCCGTCGCTCCTGCCCCGGCTTGATAGGCGCAAGTGACGGCAATATCGCATCCCGCCTGCTTGGCCTGAAGGCCTATGGCCGCAAACTGTTTTTGTACGCTTGGAACAATATTGTTGCGGCTGGGTGGTAGATCCGGGAAAGCGTAGGTGCCGGCAATACTGCACGCCGCCTCCTGCGCTACGCTTCCAGAGGCTGCGGCAAATGGAGCCACAACAAGCATGCCCAAAATCGCCAAAGTAGCGGTCTTCATGTCTAGCCTCGCTGTTGTCTGATCATAATGTATCGGAGCATATTGCAAGCCTAATGAAAAGGGCGCGCATGCATGGCTCGCCTTCCTGGCGTGAACGACGGCGAACCCGATCCTAGACTTTAATTATGCCTCTGCTGCCGATTATAAACGCGGCCGAAACAACCGGACGCACAGCGCCCGACACCGCAACTACGGCTGCAACTGAAGGTAGGTCACCTGTGGCCCCGATCACAATCAGGATCGTCATGCCGATGACCAGCGCACCCACGGACAACGACTGCGACACCAGATCAAGGCTAGCCCTTCCACTCATGGTCAGAAAGACCTCCGTCAGTCCTAGAAAATGCCTCAACAGCCTCACCCCTGCAGACAATTGCAGGGCAAAAATAGCGGACGGATCTACGAAAGCTTCGCCGAAAATCGAAAGCAATTGCTGGGGAAAAACGATGAGCAGGGCACACAAGCTCGCGCAGGCTGTGCCGTTGGTCAGCGAACTTGCCAGATAAAGTCGCCGCATCCGTTGCCAATCGGCCTGTCGGTGCGCGGATGCTGCCAGAGGCGAGAAATAAGACGCAAAGACCGCAGAAATCGTCGCGGTCAGGCCAGTGACGCGCAGAATGATGACGAGAAGTCCTGCACTTACCGGACCCGAAACAGCGAATACAACGGCGACCGGCAACGAAAACGCAAGGTTGTTACCGACCTGGACAAGCGAAAGGGTCAGTAATTCTTTCCAGTTCCTGCGCAGACGCGATCTGATTTGTCCTTGAGACAAGGGTCTGCCCTGTCTTGCCCGGCGTATGAACAGCGCAGCAATGATAAGCAGGGCAAAAGCGTACCCCATAGTCGGAATGACTACGTCAAGCGAACCGAAGTCGATGATGGCGACAAGGCCGGTAAAGAGCAGGGTAACGGCGTAAGGCAGGGTGAACTCAAGCATCAGCCCTCTGCTCGATTGCCCCAACCCTTTGAGATACTCCACATAGCATTTGGCCAAGGCATAGGAGAAAACGCCAACTGCAATTGTGACCCAAGCCAATGTCGATTGACGTGCGTTGAGATCATTCGGTGTCAGCAGCCAGAAGATCCCAAAGACTGCCGTGGAAATTGCACCGCCAATTCCCGCGCCGATCAGCGCAAACCGCAGCCAGTCCTGGCGCTGGCGGGACACATCGCGGCCCGGTCGAGACACCACCCGGCGCAGAAGGAAAAACGGACTCCCAATGGTGCCGATTGTTCCGAACAGCATAATGTAGCCCTGCGCGGCCCCCATCAGCCCCACAGCTGCGGGGCCGAGCAATTGCCCGGCCAAAACCTGTGAGAGAAACTGAAAACCGGTACCCGTGAAACGGCCTGCCAGAAGCCCAAATATACGAAGCGCACGCGTGAAAACGCTCTTTAGTGAATGCTTCGGCACGGCGTCCGGCCGACCAGGCAAAGACTGATCAGGCTCCATGACCAAGCCAAGAGAAATTTAGCATGGACCGGGCTTGCAATTGCCTGATGATATCCGGATTACGCCGGGGCTGGTGTGTAAGGGCAGCATGCACAGCAGACGTCAGTGCTGCGCGATCTGCATTCCAGGTAATAGGCTCAAGATTGAAATGGCGCGCCAGCCCATCGACTTTCGTGCTGGACGCGATTGGAACAATGGACGCTCCGCAGAGACTTCCAATGATCAGTGGGTGCATTCTAGAACTGACGACGACAGCCGCCTTCTCATACAGAGCTTCTGCATCTGATGCCGAGTGAAGCAGGACCGGAACGCACATTGTCGGAGCAGCCCTGTGCATGTCCGCGACTAGCCCACCGTCGAATCGATCGCGCCAATCGTGCGCTGCAACGGCAATGGAATAGTCGGGGAACGCCTCGCGAAGCGAAGCAAGCATTTGCAGGTGACGATCAAGGGCCGCATGAATTTCTCCCGGATCGCGATGCACGGCAAAAACAATGGTGCGACGCTCCAGCCCTTGCCGGCCCAATGTCCCCAGAGTCCAAACCACATCCGCAGTGAGATGCGGCTGGTATTTTCCTTTCACCCCGCTTGTCTGGAGATCTCGTAGTGTTGCATCGTCCCTGACAGCCGAAAATGTGCAAAGCCAAAGGATTACACGGACGAGAAACCGCGACAGCACAAACTTGGACACGTCTCGGGATCCCGTTCCGACCATCAGCACACGCCGACCTGACGCCCGAGCCAATAGCGCTGCGCCGAACAGGAAAATAAGGCTCTTCGGAAACGGTCTTCCGTTGAGCAATTGCCCCCCCGCAATCACGAGATCGGCTCGCGAAAGCACCCCAAATAGAGCCCGCCAGTTGTCTGACCGCAGACAACGCCATCCGGCCTGGACGTAATCCTGTGCAGCTTCCGGCGCGATTTTCCGAGACAATGGCAAGACGTTGATATCCGCTTGTCGGTCCCTGCTTGTGATCTGCTGCACTGTCGCGCGCAGGATCATCTCATCACCAGCATTGAGACCGCCAAAGGCCCCGTAGACAACATAGGCGCCCATTCACGAAACCCTGCCGATCAGAAGACGATCAAAGGCCTGTAACTGCGCTTCCGAAGCGCCACGTAACTGCAGGAAGCGGTTGCGTGAGGCCTGCTTTGCCGCATCCAACTGACCGTGGTTAGAAATGAGATCTCGAATGAAGACCGATGTCTCAGTTACAAAGTCTGCATCCGGCGGGACGACCAGACCTCCGGAACTCTCGAGGTCGCCCGGTATGCAGCAGCGTCCATAAGCTGCGACGGGCACACCATTGGCCAGCGCCTCGAGATTGACGATGCCCTGAGTTTCGTTGGCATAGATCGTGGGAAAGACAAACAGGTCCAGCTCAGCAAAAAACTGCTGCTTTCCGGCTTGGTCAAGGAAACCATGCTGAACGATATACTTGATGTATTCGCCGGCACGATCGGAAAAGGACTGCCGGGTTGCGTCGTTGGGAAATGCACCAGCGAGATGAAGACTGGCCTCGATCCCTGCCGCGCGAAGAGCTTTGAGCAGGTCCAGGGCGATGAACAGACCCTTCTCCTCCACAAGCTTCGACATGAACCCGAGCTTGAAGTGGCTATCCGTGCGCGTCGACAGGTCTTGCTCGCCACGCACATGAACAATGTTGGATAGCGCCGCAGTATGGCGGACTTCGGGATAGCGGCGAACTAACGCTTGGCTCATCGCATCGCAAATAGTGAGATGAACTGCCGCGCTGCCCGAGGCCCGGACCAACGCCCGCATCAAAGCGCTGGGCCGGTCGATATGCGCTGCAGTATGATGATGTAGAACGAGCTCCGCACCGCGCAAGCTCGTCAACTGTGCCAATGCAATGGTTACAATCATGCCGCGATTGGCGTCGACCGAGAGATATACCGTATCCGACTTATGTGGACGGACAGCCAACTGATATAAGGCCTTGGCTACGCGAGCTAACCTGATGCCGTAACTGGCAAATCGCTTTTTGACGTTGGCTCGGGAAACATCGAGGCGGACCAATTTTTTCGGCTCGACCTTCAAAGCAAGACGTGAAAACAGGAACTCGGTTGTCACCGTCTGCCCGGTCACCACGCCGGGAAACGGCCCACAAAAGAATATCCGGCCTTCACCCATCAGCTCAACTTGTCCTTGAGCCAGGCCAGTTCATCCATGCGTTCCTGCTCGAGCCAGTCGAGATCAATACGGACCGGCCGGCTCCGAATGTCATGCGCACCAACGCGCGCAAAAAGAGCCTGGCGCGGAGACGGAGTGAACAGCATGGCCTCGCGGCCATAAGCCAGCGCCGCAACGCAGGCATGGACGCGATCGGCGAGGACAAATTCGGAATTGGCGTAGATGTTGAAATAGGTCCACGGCTCGTCGGATGCGACCGCATTGGGATGCTGATAGATTTTGCGGGTCATGTGCGGGTTGAAGCGATGCTCCGGGCGCATGACCATAAGGCCATCCACTTCAACTGGCAGCTTGCGGCGATCCAGCAGGTGGCCCAGATAGGCCACCGCCTTGCCCTTGTGCGAGAAATAATCCTGCACCTTGGGAACATGCAGGTTCCACCATTTGCCGCGATGCTCGAAAGAAAAATTTGCTTCCGGATCTTTGGCCGTTGCGAGGCGAATGTCCGGCTCTGGAAAACGGTCGAAGTTCAGAGCCAGATACCGGTCTATAGCATATTTGAACGGCGTATAGGCTTTGGGGACGAAAAACGCGCTGTCCATGCCGTCATAGAGCGGAATATCCGTCTCCCAGCTTTTCAGGACTTCATAGGAGCGGCTGTCGCGCGTGGAGATGACGGCTGGCTTGAACTCCGCCAGGAAGCTCTTTACCGCCTTAAACTCGGCTTCGTTGTACTTGAAGAAGGCCGCGCCGAGCAAAATGATGCGCGTACCCCGAGCCGCGAGCGCCTTAAGGGTCGGTCGCCAGAGCGCCTCCAGTGACGTCGTCATCAGCGGGCCCTGTAGCACAATGTAGTCGATGTCCAGAAAGCGTAGCATCTCGATATCGTTTCGCGGGTTGCCGGTCGCCTGCTTGTGGAAGGTACGATAGCCCGGCTGATCCTGGATAAACGCCACGTTGTCTTCGCCAAAGACCTGCCGCAGGATCCAGTGCCCACCGATATTGAAAAAGGCGTTGCCGATATTCTGGCCCCAGAAACCGGAGACGAGGGCGATGCGCGGCGCGCTGGTTGTCATGACAAGTACTCTTTACAAAACGGACGCAGACGGTGTGGGATTTGTTGGCAGGGCCATGGTCAAAGTCCGGGATTGTCCCAGCGCGGACTGAACAATATCGACGAACCGGTCGGTTATCGCGTCGATGTCGAAAAGTGTTTCCGCATAAGCACGACCATTGGCGCCGAAACGCTGGCGCAGAGAATCATCCTCAAGCATTTGCCGGGCATTGCTCAATAGGCCATTCAAGTCATCAGGCGCCGACACCATTCCCGCCTCTGCCCGCTGGATATTCATGCTGGCAAGATTGTCCTGCGGTATCGAAGCAAGAATGGCCCGGCCAGCGGCGAGGTAGGAGAGTACCTTGGACGGAACAGAAAAATGTCCAGCATCCTTTTCGATGACGGCATAAAGGATGTCTGCCGAAGCGAGCATACTGGGTAGGTCGTGAACGGCGACCCACGGTCGCACGATCATGTTGTCGAGACCCTCCTTGGCGGCGACGCTCTGCACGTAATCGGCATTGGAGCCTTGCGAGAACAGGTGAACGTCGACATCCAGATTACGCGCCAGATGGAGAAGCATATCCGGATTGTGCTTTCGGGCCAGCGTGCCTGAATAGATGATCCGCTTGCGGCCTGGTCGCAGGTTCTTCATCGCCCAATCATTATCGGGCCGAAGCATCGGAATGTCCTCTAGGGGCGCCCAGTTTTCGATCACCACCATGGACCGTGTGTCCATGCCCCAGCCATTGAGCAGGGATTTGAAGGCATCCGCGATAACGATGACCCGGTCGCTACTTTTGAGAAGCTTGATCTCCAGACGACGATAATAGGCCCCTGCCAGGCGTCCGAGCAGAGCGGACTTCTTGCCGATGATGCGCTCGATCGCTTCGCTGTGGATGTCCTGCAACCAAAAAACGAACTTGGCACCGACCTCTTTACAGGCATCCATCAGATGCTTCTGCACTTCCAGCGGAGAATTAGAGGAGAAGACGATATCCGGTCTCTCAGCCAGAACCTTTGCTGCCGCAATCCGCGCGTACTCAATCTGCTGGCGCTGGCGACGCAGAAGATTATCCTTATCAAAAGGCTCGGAAATTGTGATTTGCTCGGCTCTGAAACCAGTAGGATCGGTACTTTCGCCGTCCACCTTGCCCTTAGGCGTCGCAAATCCACCGAACGAAGCATAGAGAACATCTGCACCGCGTTTTGCCATCGCCCGGGCTATCTGCGCGGTGAAGGCATGACCGCCGTAGTCGTGAAAGAAAATCTTGCAACGCTTGTCAAACGAAGTGCTCATTTGAAGTCATTCGCTTTCTGCCAGCGGCGCAGCGCCTCAGCCAGTGGAAGTTTGAATGTCCAGCCGCGAGAGACAAGTTCGCGTGGATAGATGTTGGTCGACTGAACGAGCTTGCGGACACGCGCTCTGTTGATCGAGGTTTTCAGACCAAGTTTGGCGAGGACTTCGAAGCCCAAGGCGGCCGTGTTGATGATCCAGCCAGGTACCACCACGCCCGGCATCTTGTATCCAGCTGCCTCATGGAATCCCCGATTGATGTCCTCAGTGGTGGTGCGGTCAGGATAGGCGAAAATGAATCGGATGACCGGCTCGTCGAATGCGGCCATATATGCAAAGCACTCCGGCATTTCCTCCACCGGCGCGCAGGCCTTGATCGTGGTCTTGCGAACTGGGTAAACGAAAAGTCCGCGACGCAGCAGGCCTGCCAGACGCTCGAAATTGCCATGCTCGCCCTCGCCGAACGTCACAGCTGGACGCATGATTACAAGGCGCCGAGAGTCTGCGTGCCGCGCCTGCCAATCTTCATGTATTTTTTCCGCCAGCAACTTTGACTTGCCATAGGCGCTTACGGGCTGTGCCACGGTCTGCTCGTCCACAATGTCTTCCTGAGGTCCGTAGATACCCATCGTGGAAGTGAAAAAAATGCGAGTACAGCCCTTGCGCTCTGCAAATCGGCACACTTCGATAGCGCCCCGGACATTAGCCCAGTAATACTCCCAGTCCTCGTGACCGGGAGTGGTATGAACGGCGGCAAAATTATAGATGACGGACTTGCCCTCTACTGCGATGTCAATTGGCTCGCGGACATCGCACCGGACATATTCGGATTTGGCCGTCAGCTCCCTCGGTTCGCGAATATCGGCGAGGATAATCCTCGTCACCGTGTCGTCGAGCGCCAGGTGCCGGGCCAAGTGGGTCCCAAAGAACCCACACCCGCCGAAGATAATGGCCGTTGTGTTCATTGAGCGGCCCCATAATTTTCGAGGAACCAGGCATAGGTGCTGGCGATGCCCTGTTCCAGGTCGATGCGGGGCTTCCAGCCCATGCCGCGCAACTTGTCGGATTGCATCAGCTTGCGCGGCGTTCCGTCGGGCTTGGACAAGTCATGCTGCAACTCTCCTTCAAACCCCACCACGCCGCAAACCATCCGCGTGAGCTCAAGAATGCTGACATCTTCGCCCGACCCGACATTGACGTGCTCGTAATCTGAATAAGACTTGAGGAGAAACACCAACGCGTCGGCACAATCATCGGCGTGAAGAAATTCGCGCCGCGGCGTACCTGTTCCCCAAACTGTCATGGACCTGGCTCCCGCCAGCTTTGCTTCATGGGCCTTGCGAATGAGGGCGGGTAGGACATGGCTGGACGACAGATCAAAATTGTCGCCTGGGCCATAAAGGTTCGTCGGCATGGCCGAGATGTAGTCGCGATTGTGCTGCGTCCGATACGCCTGCGCGAGCTTGATGCCCGCAATCTTGGCAATGGCATACCACTCGTTTGTTGGTTCGAGCGGCCCCGTCAGCAACGCATCTTCCGGAATGGGCTGGGGCGCAAGCTTTGGATAAATACAGGAGGATCCCAGGAACAGCATGCGCTCGACGTCGTTGCGGTGAGCCGCCTCGACAATGTTGGCCTCTATCATGAGGTTGTTGTACAAAAAGTCTGCTGGATAGGAGGCGTTGGCCTGAATACCACCTACCTTGGCTGCCGCCATAACTATGGCATCCGGGCGGGTATCCGCCAGGTATTCCTCGACTTCGGACTGCCGCTTCAGGTCAACCTGAGACCTGCTCGCCGTCAGGACCTCGCATCCTTCCGATTGAAGGCGACGAACCACTGCACTACCAACCATACCTCGGTGCCCAGCAACCCAGACACGTTTGCCGTCGAGCGCGTACATCACGCTTCCTTCATCACCGGAGAGGTCTGCATGACCTTGAGGTCTTCGCGCACCATTTCTGCAGCAAGGTCACGCACCGAAGTTTGGTGTGTCCATCCCAGCTTCTCCTGGGCTTTGGTCGGATCGCCCAGAAGGAGCTCAACCTCGGTGGGCCGGAAGTAGCGGGGGTCGACTTCGACCAGACATCTCCCGGTAGCGGCATCGAAGCCACGCTCATCGACACCCTGCCCGCGCCACTCCAGTGTAACGCCGGTATCCTCAAAGGCCCAGGTCACGAAATCGCGCACGGGGGTGGTGACGCCTGTAGCGAGAACATAATCATCGCCCTTGTCCTGCTGCGTCATCAGCCACATGCCCTTTACGTATTCGCGGGCATGCCCCCAGTCTCGTTTGGCGTCGAGATTACCGAGATAGAGTTTGTCCTGATGACCCAGCTTGATAGCGGCCACGGCACGGCTGATCTTGCGAGTGACAAAAGTCTCGCCGCGCAACGGGCTCTCGTGATTGAAGAGAATGCCATTGCTGGCGTGGATGCCATAGGCCTCGCGGTAGTTCACCACGATCCAGTACGCGTATAGTTTTGCGGCCGCGTAGGGCGAGCGCGGATAAAAGGGAGTAGTTTCCCGTTGTGGGGTCTCCTGCACCAGCCCATACAATTCAGATGTCGAAGCCTGGTAGAACCGGGTCTTCTGCTGAAGTCCGAGGATGCGAATGGCTTCGAGAAGCCGCAGCGTCCCGATTCCGTCCGCGTTCGCCGTATATTCGGGAGTTTCAAAGGAAACCTGCACATGGCTTTGCGCGGCCAGATTGTAGATTTCGTCCGGCTGCACTTCCTGGACGACGCGGATGAGATTTGTCGCGTCCGTCAGATCTCCGTAGTGAAGAATAAGCCTGGGATCCGGATCATGCGGATCCTGATAGATGTGTTCAATACGCCCGGTATTGAAGGAGGATGATCGGCGCTTAAGACCATGCACCGTGTATCCCTTGTCGAGGAGCAACTGCGCCAGATACGCACCATCCTGGCCAGTCACCCCGGTAATCAACGCGACTTTACGCAAAACCTAGCTCCTAAACCGCCACAGGACTTGCCTGTCGCATTGCCCAAAGGCGATGCGAAGCAACTCCTGCACTTACGCAAACAGACAATTCGGCCTTAATGCGCTGAACCCCACACAACCCTCGAACGAAGGCCCCCCGAGCAGGAACAGTGCTAGCTTTCTGCCACGCGCCTCCTACGCATAACAACTGATTAGCGGAAATATAACTAATGCACGCAGCGCATGGTGGGTGCGCATGAACTTGGGCTCAAACTGTTGATCGAGCCTATTGATTGACAAAGAGAGCATTGGCGATAGCACGCGCCGCCTGAGGCGTAAGCGGACCCCGGTCGCACACTGACCTGATCCCAGCACTGGAGCAGAACGCAGCGACCGCATTGATCGTCGTCCGACCCAGCTGCCCATTCGGCACGCCGTCATATAGGCCCTTTTCGGCAAGTCCCCGCTGCAGGAGATAGACATAGGCGTTCAGGTTCGCCGCATGAATGAGTATGACTGCGCTTGACCGCGTTTGTGGCTCCAATACCTGGAAATAGGCGTCGAAAGCGCCAAGGCGACCGCTTGATCCCGGTTCCTTGGCGAGGATCAACATGTTCTCGAGTGCGACGCGTGGCGCGCCGAGCACTCCCGCCTTTTGCTCCACCAACTGACGCGCAGCCGCGAGGTCAGGTCGTGCGACGTTTCGCTGGCCGTCTCGGTAGAAACCGATAAGGAAACGAATTGCAGCGCTGTCATCGGCCTCGATTGCTGGGCCGAGCGTCGCCATCGCATCGGCCAATCCATCTCCGTCCACCCGGCCCGCCAATTGGGCTTGGGCAAGAGCCAGTCTAGCGGTTGGGACTTCCCGAGCGACAGCGGCTTTGAGAAGTTCGACGCCCTCGGCCTTATATTCTCGGGCCAGCGGTCCCGACGTCAAGGCCAAGGCCTTGCTGACCTCGGCCGAGGGGTGACCGGCAGCAATTGCCGCATCAAATGCGCGCATCGCCTCGTCATAGTCCGCGGGCATATAACGACCATTGGATCGAAATTCCCCCAAAAGCAGGGCGGCCTGCCGGTCGCCTTCCCCCATAGCGGCATCGAGCAACGCCAATCCGCGGTCGACGTCTTTTTGCCCGAGATCGCCGGCGACAAGCATCCCGGCAAGGGTTCGCCGTGCCACATTATTGCCGGCGTCGGAGGCTTCCTGCAGGGCAGCGACGGCCAGTTCACCATTGGGCGGAAGCCCTTCGGTTCCAGTGCGATAAAGATCGGCAAGCCGCAGCAATCCGGCAACGCTGCCGTCGGAGGCGGCCTGGCGGTAATTGGCGACAGCCTGGTCGGCATCGACATTGCCGAGCGATGCGTCGGCATAATAATCGCCAATGGCGAGCGCTATGCTTGGATTGCCCTCGCCCCCAAGACTGCGCAAGATCGAAAGCCCGCCTTCGAAATCAGGCTCTGCGCCCTCGCCGCGGATGATCATATCGGCAATCTTGCGCGCGGCCGTCGAATTGCCGAGCTGTTGCGCTTGCGCAAAATTCGCCTTTGCCGCGTCTGGATCGGCCGGAAGGCCCGGCGCACCGGTTCGATAGAGGTCGCCCAGCGCGTTGAGCGCGGATACATTGTCGCTTGCCGCCAATGGCTCAAGCACGGCTGCGGCCATGGCGCCATCGGCAGCAACACCGAGCCCTGTGCGATAAGCCTCGGCGAGCTGCAAAACCGAAGCATTGTCGCCCTCGGCAATGGCAGCCCGGTAAAGCGCCTCCCCCGCGGCAGGATCGGCCTCGATCGCTGTGCCGGACAAAAGCATCTCGGCCAGCGCGCGGCGACCGGCATTGTTGCCTTGGTCGATGGCCTCCTCGAAATAGGCTCGGGCCCGGGCTCCATCGGCCGCAAGGCCCGGCCCTCCGTCACGATAGAGCGCTCCGAGACGCAACAGCGCGGTTACATTACCGGCTGCAGCGGCCCGCTCGTAAAATTCGGCCGCCATGCCCGCGTCGGATTCAGCCAACGCGGTATCGGCATAATAATCTCCCAGCGGCAGCAGCACGGCATCGTCGCCAGCCTCGGCTCGCTCAGAAAGGAGCGCAACGCCTCCTGCAAAATCGGCAGAACCCCCTTCACCCCGGATCATCATGTCAGCCAGCTTGCGCGCAGCCGTACTGTTGTCCAAGTCCGCAGCCAGCGCAAAATAGTCGCGCGCCTTTTCCGGATCAGCCGTCAGCCCCTGCCCTCCGGCCCTGTAGATATCGCCAAGCGCATTGAGTGCGCTCGTATTGCCGGCCTCCGCGAGTGGCTCGAGCAAAGCAACGGCCCGGGATGGATCAGGGGCAATGCCAGTCCCGTCTCGATAGATATTGGCTAGCCCGATGGCTGCCGACGCGTCGCCCTGCGCAATGGCCTCTTGGTAGAGCGCAACGCCGCGATCCGGATCGGCATCGATCAGCCGTCCTTCCAGCAGCAACGTGCCCAGATACCGGCGCGCAGCATTATTGTCTGCTGCGATAGCTTCCTCGTAGAAACGGCTGGCGGCCGAGCCGTCCGGTTCAAGACCAGCGGCGCCGTCACGGTAGAGATTGCCAAGGCGCAAAAGTCCATTGACCTCGCCGGCATCGGCGGCCAGCTGGTAATAGGGCACCGCTGCTTCAGGCTCGGCCTCAAGCCCGAACCGCCCCTCCACAAGCGCGTCACCCAATTGCAGCATGGCGGACACCACCCCGCCATCTGCGGCGATGCGGAGCTTTTCCACTCCTTCGGCCCATTGTGCGCTGTCAGCGCCGGTGGCCAGCAAGGCGCGCGCCTCGGCGAAGGCCGCTTCGACGTCCTCCACTTCCGGGACAGTGGCTTGCGAGGATGCATCGTCTGCGCTCGCCCTGGAAGCAGCCTCCTGCTGCTGGGCCGATGCGAGGATCGGATAAGAGGCAAGACAGAGGAGTGCGCTGGCCAGGATGGCCCTGACGGAGGACGTCGGCGAGACCGTTTTGCTCATGCTACACCTTTAGGTTGGAAGGATCCGGATGGATCCGATTTCTAAGAAGGGTACAGCAGGCAGCGCATCCGGCGCTATTCGCCCGACCCTCCAACAAATTCTCGGACCAAGGTAATCAAGATGATCCGCAAGTCGAGCCAGATCGAGAAATTCTGGATATAGGCGATGTCGTGATCGATCCGTTGACGCGCCCGCACCGGATCGGTGGTGGAACCGCGAAAGCCATTGGCCTGCGCCCAGCCGGTCAGGCCTGGCTGCATTTGCAGGCGCAGGTGATAATAGGGCACCAGTTCCTTATAGGCCATGCCACCGGCGCGCATATTGTCGACATGCGGTCGCGGGCCAACGAGCGACATGTCGCCTCGTAGCACATTGATCAGCTGTGGCAGCTCGTCGATACTGGTGCGACGGATGAACCGGCCGATTGCTGTCACGCGTGGATCATTGGACGCCGTTTGCGCAACGCCGGACAGGTCGCACATATCCTGGCGCATGCTGCGGAACTTCAGGATTTCAAAGCTTGTGCCATTGACGCCCTCGCGCCATTGCCGGAACGTCACCGGCCCCGAACTGGTGATCTTGATGATTGCCGCAACCAGCAGCATCAACGGCATGAGAGCGATCAGCGCGGCGCCAGACAGCAGGATGTCGACAACCCGCTTGGCGAACAGGTGACGGCGCCGTCTGGGCTCCGCCAGAACTTCAGGCGTAAGGGCGACGGCACCAGCGTAGGGAAGGCCACTTTGCAGGACGACCGGGGGCCGCTCGGCTGCAGAATCTGGCGACAGCATAGCGACGCCGCGGCCTACGAAATCAACACTACTCATCGCAAAGCTCCGAAGCGTGTCGGCACGGACAATTGCCCGTACCCATACAAGTCAGCCGCAAGCCAAGGTTACCAAATCCTGAATTATTGCCAATCCCTTGTTTAGGAACGCGAATTGCACAACCTAATAGGCAGAAAAACAGAATTCCTAGAAAGACGGCGCAGGCAGTACATAATTCCGTATTGCGCCCAAATATGAGGGTTGATCGTTGATATCTGGGCGCACCCTGCACAAAAGTGCAAGGCTGGTAGTCAGCAGTAACACAGGCGTCGCTGAACCGATCGCCTCGATCAATCCGCAACAAAAATGCCCCGCACCATTAAGCGCGAGGCATGAAACCAAAGCCGGACGTGACTGAGATCAGGTCGGGCTGGCCGGGGTCGGGTTGCCCGGGCCTGGAGTGGGAGCCGTGGGGCTACCAGCACCAGGGCTGCTCGGGTCAGCACCCACAGGGGCCGTGCCGGTCACAGGACCAGCGATCGCACCGGAATCGGGCAGCAGCTGCTCGAACAGGGCTTCGATCAAAGCCTGGAACTCGGGATTGCCCGCATTGGCAGCACGGACATCGATGCGAAGTGCGCTGAACGAGGCATTGGCCACCTCGATCTCGATGTTGTCGGCGACCAGGCGGCTCGAATATGCCGTCAGGGCCGCTTCGCACGCTGCCACAGAACCTGCAGGCACGGTGCAGCCGGAAAAGGCTGCGTCATAAAGAGTAACGTAGTCTGCATTGCCAGCCACCGGGGCGGCCGCAACGCCACCAGCGGAACCGAGCGCCAAACCAATCGCCAGGACCATATACGGTAGGGGCTTACGCATTCTGAAACCTCAATCTTGCGCCACGTCCGGACCCTACGCTCGGCCCCTCAGGCGGTCAAGATTTGTTTTACCTTTCATTTACCCTTTCGAGGCAAATCCATCCGCGAAAACTCCAAAAACAATAAGGAAACCATAGTATTGCATCGGATTTACCATGCTTTCCAGTCTATTGGGGCGCAATTTTCCAATACACCCCCCTCACCTATGCATAAGTAGCAGGGCTGACCTGCAGCCTAAGGACGGTTTGAGGGCTCATTGACCCAAAAGAGAACAAAGGGTGGCGGCCTTGCGGCCGCCACCCTCTTGGTGATCGGTTTCGATAGCTCAGTATCTATAGCAAGCCGTCGAAGTTCTCAGCTGTAAGGAAATGAATCCCCTGCAGCGCGATCTGGAAGTCCGCTTGATTTCCAGTTCCGGTATTGGCGACGATAAACGTGCTCGTTCCAACATGATAGAACTTGATGTGCCCCTGCTCCACGATGGTATCTGGCGTGCCAGGGACGTCGCCATCAAAGATGAAGCGCTGATGGCCGCTGACTGACGCATTTGCATCGATAGCCGTCAGGTCAATGACGTCCGAAGAGTCCCAGTTGCGGATGACGTCACGGTTGCTACCCACAACCGAGTCGGCCTTGGACAGGAACACGAACCGATCCGAACCCAGCCCGCCGGTATCGTCATCGCCGAGCACGTCGCGACCAAGGCCGCCGACGAAGATATCGTTGCCTGTTGTGCCTGCCAGCCGGTCGCCGGCTGACGTGCCGATGATAACGCCCGGCTTTACACCGACGAAATTGTCTGCCGTCAGGTGATGAATGCCATTCAGCTGGACCTGGAAGTCGGCGTCGCCATCGCCATTGGTATCACCCACGACAAAGGTATTTCCGCCGCTGTGATAGTACTTGATCTGGCTTGTCCCCACCGAGCGATCCGCAGCGCCCTGACCGACAAACAGGAATTCCTGATGCCCGTCCACCTTGGTATTGGCGTCGATTGCCGAGATGTCGATCTTGCTGGTCGAGTTCCAGTTTGTCAGCACGTCACGGCCTTCGGCACCAACGCGGCTGTCAGAGGTACTGAGGAGCAGGTAAGTGTCGCTGCCGCCATTGCCATTGATAACATCGGCACCACGTCCACCCAGGAAGATGTCGTTTCCTGAAGTACCCACCAGCGTATCCGGGTTTCCGGTCCCGCTAATTATCGATTTTGAGACACCAAGGAAATTAGCGGACGTCAACACATGTTCGCCGAGAAGTCGAATTTGGAAGTCGGCTTCCTTGTCACCATCTACGCTACCGACAATGTAGGTATCCCCTGCGTAATAGTAGTACTTAAGATTTCCGAACTCCATCGTTCGTGTCGCCGTACCGCGACCGAGGAATGTGAAACCGTCGTCCCCACCAGGGATAAGGTCGCGCAGATCGATCTTGTCACCGGAAGAGAAGTCCGCGATCACGTCGCGCTGCGCGCCGACCTCGGAGTCCGCTGCCGAACGGTAGATGAAGATGTCATTTCCATTGCCGCCATAAAGCATATCGCGACCAAGACCACCTTCAATGCGATCCGAACCAGCACCGCCGCGGATTTCGTCGTCACCCGCACCACCCAGGAGATAGTCATCTCCCGAGCCACCCTCGATGTAGTCATCGCCGTCGCCACCGTAGATGGTGTCGTTGCCCGAACCGCCATAGAGGGAGTCATCGCCGGCCTCGCCGTAGATGATGTCGTCGCCCGAGCCACCATAGACCGTGTCATCACCGTCGCCGGCATAGATGGTGTCGGCGAAGTTGGAGCCCTGCAGGGCATTGAGCCCCACATCGTCGAAGTCGCTGCCGACAACCAGTTCGTTGCGGCCTTCGATGGTGATGGTGGCGGTGCGATCGACCGATCCGCCATTGCCGTCGACGATCTTGTAGGAAATCGTCACCACGGCGCTCTGCCCGTCACCCAGATAATTGTAGGCGTTGGGGTTGATCGACACCGAATTGTTGACGACCGAGACGCCGGCGCTGGGGCCGGTGAGGGTCACATTGGCGACGCTGAGCGTGTCGCCATCCACATCGACGGCACCCGCCAGGAGGTCGAGCGTCGCCTGATCGGCATCCTCGTTGGTGAGCAGGGTAAGCGCACCGGTATGGGTCGGGCTGTCATTCACCGCGGCAATAGTCAGGGTGACCGTACGCACCGCCTCTTCGCGGGCCTCGGCATCGGTGACCTTGTAGGTGAAGCTGACGACGCCCGATGCATTTGCCTCAGGCTGGTAGACAAACGACCCATCGGCGTTGAACACCAGATCGCCCGATTCAGTGCTGCTGACCAGCTCGTAGGACAGCGTACCACCGGACGTGGTGCTGTCATTGGCGGCCACGCTTGCCTCGATTGCCTCATCTTCGAGACCGTCGAAAGCATCGTCTTCGGCTACCAGATCGTCCACTGCATTGACCGCAAGCGTCAGCGTCTTCGTGACGACACTGTTGGCTTCGAGCTTTCCGTCATCCAGCGTGATGATAACCGTCAAGGACCCGTTGAAATTGCTGGGCGGGGTGAAGTCGAAGTCTCCATCTTCGGGATAGACGTAGTATCCGACCCTTTCGTCGCCATCCTTGATTTCGACAGTGACGGTGACGTCATCGCCGTCGATGTCGCGGACATAGGCATCGACGAGCGCCTGAACTTGCTCCGCGGTGCGGTAAACGATCTCGTCCTCGTTGATGGTCAGAGATCCGGTGAACAGGAACTCGGGCGCATCGTTGACATTGCCCACCTCGATTTCGAACGTGGCGCTGGCCGAGGCATTGTCGGCGTCGAGCGCCGTCACCTTCACGCTCAGCGTCCCGATATCGCCATTGGCAGGGGTGCCCGAGAAGGTCAGCGTAACTGGATCGAAGGAGAGCCATGCCGGGAGCGGCGAACCGTCAGCGAGGCTGGCCTCGTAGCTCAGCACCGCATCGTCGACATCGGTAAAGGCATCGACCGTGAAGCTGAACGCCTGGTCCTGCTCTGCCGTCGCATTGGCGATCACCGAGGCGACGGGGGCATCGTTCGTTCCCGTGACATTGACGGTGATCGTGTAGCTTGCCGTCCCGTCCAGGGACTTGACCACCAGCGTTTCGATCGCCGCGTCCTTGAGGATATCGGCCTTGTCCTGGTCGAGGACATAGGTCCAGGCCCCGGTCTGGCTGTCGAAGGTGAAGGAGCCATAGGCGCCTTCAAGGTCTGCCGCATCGACTTCGGCGAACACGTTCTCACCCGTGTCGACGTCCATGACGGTCAGCGTGCCGCCGGCGACTGCGTCGCCGAGATCGGCATTGTTGACGCCGCCGGCTTCCACCACTGCCAGGTCTTCATCAGCGCTGGCCACGATTTTGGCCGCATCGTTGGCGCCGTGCACGTTGATCTCGATCGTCACGGACGCCGTACCGCCCTTTCCGTCGGACGCGGTCACGACGAATGCGTCGGTTTCGGACTGTCCGGCCGCAAGCGTCTGGGCCTTGTCGGCATCGAGCAGGTAGCTCCAGTTGCCGAACGCATCGACAGTCAGCGTGCCGTAAGTCCCGACCAGCGGGTCGGTCGACCAAGTAATCTCGTCATTGGCGTCGACATCCTCGGCGACGAGCTTACCGCCGAGCACTTCACCGTCGAAATACGGGGTGCCAGCATCCCAGTCGCGGCTCAACACACCATTTGGATTATTGGTGTTGTTCAAATTGCCGTCGAAAACCGGGCGGGTCAGCACCCCGGCGCCCGCTGGCAGATTGTCCCGGCCATATTGGGCAAAGTCCACGAGATCTGCCGCGACGGCCGGATCGACCAGCTCGGCATTGACCAGCAGCGTGATGATTTCCTGGCGCGCCGGCGTGGAAGCCGGGAAGCGGTAGTTCACGTCGTCCCAGTTGAAATTGCCCAGCAGATTGTCATGCAAGCTCTGCTCGCGGGTCGGGCTGAACTTGGCAATCACCTCCGTAAACGGCGTTCCGCCATCGGCGAGATAATCGATATATTCGACACCCAGCCGCAGGAAGGACTCGTTGGTCACCGAGACATAGGACCCGTAATTGGCGTCCAGGAAGTCCCAGAGGACCGCTATCGCCGTCGGGCGCCCGCCCACTTCTGCTGCGAGCAGGTCGAGAACGGCCGAAACATTGTTGGCATCGACCAAGAGACCGTTCATGGCATCGACGGCATCGGTGCTGAGCGAGAAGCTATGCGTGAAATTGCCGATTCCGGAAATATTCACATTGGTCTCTGCCGAGATGATGCCCTTGAGCTGTGCAGCCTCGAAGGCCCGGCCAACCACCACACTCGGACCATCGATCGTGGGAGCGTCATTCTTGCCCGTCACGGTGATGGTCAGTGTCTGCGGTGCCGAAGCGGCACCATTGGCGTCGCGAGCGATGAAGGTGACGACAACGTCGCTCTCCTCGCCTTCACCGAGCGCGTCATAGGACGAGGCATCGAAGCTGTAGGTGCCGTCAGCATTGAAGGTAAGGCCGGCTGGTGCCGTGCCGACCAGTTCGAAGGTCAGGGTTTCGGTCTGGCCCGCATCGACGTCATTCGCGGTCACCGCGCCATCGATGGTAGCATCCTCGTCAACCGCCGCCGTCGCAACCTGCGCGACCGGCGCGTCGTTGGTGCCCAGCACATTGATGGTCACACTGGTGGACACGCTTTCCTTCCCGTCAGTGACGGTAACCGTGAAGGTGTCCGAGGCGCTTTCGCCGGCATTGAGAGACCCGGCCAGGGCTTCGTCCAGAACATAGTTCCAGCTGCCGTCCGCGTTGACGACGAGCGTGCCGTAAAGGCCCTGTGCATCGGCGTCCGCAATGGACCAGGTGAGCACGTCACCGTCATCCACATCCGTCGCCGACAGCTGCCCGCTCAGCGAAGGCACCAGGCCGTTGGCCAGGTCATAGGCCTTGGCGGTATTCACCACGCCCTCATTGCCCGAATAGGGATAACGGCTGACCGAGAGCGTCGAAAAGGCCGGATCGACAGCGGTCAGGGCAGCGACGATATCCGCGTAGCTGGTGGCCGTGCCCTTCTGGTCGAGACGCTCCTGCAAATCCTGCCACCACAGGTTGCCCAGCAGGTTATCGTGCAGGGGCTGCAGGCGATCGGGCGCGCCACTATTGTTGGAATCGGCCGCATACTTGCTGGCCACGAAGGTCAGCGGCTGCTTGTTCTGCTTGAGATAGTCAGCATAGTAGACGCCGAGCCAGGCCATGGCTTCGTCGCGCGGCGGCGCGCTATAACCGCCGAAATTGTCGTCGTAGTGATCCCAGACCGCCGCGATGGCCTCGGCTTCTCCTGCCCCCGCGTTCATGAGAGCGGAAATCAGCCCATCAATGTCCTGTCGCGAATGCGGCACACCTTCTGCAAGGATTGTGGCGCTGTAGTCGACCGACAGATCAAAGGTGCCGTTGGTCGCAGCGCTCAGGAGGTTGTTGATCGCGTCGCCGGCTTCCCAAGCGGTGCCGGTATTGCCGCCGGCGATGATCACCGGTGCGTCATTGGTGCCCTCGATCGTCACCGAGATCAGCTGTTCGGTGCCGTCGATCGTCTTGGCGATAAAGCTGTCCACGAAGGACTGGCCGACGGCCAGGTTGTCATAGGCGCTGTTGGCCACATAGGTCCAGTTGCCATCCGCGTCGATCGAGAAAGTCCCGCCATTGGTGCCTTGCTGACCGGACGCTGCCTCGAAACCGCTTTCGTCGGCATCGACATCGGTGGCGATGGCCGTGCCGGTGATCGTCAGCGCTGCATCGGTTTCCGAAACCGTCTTGCTGACATCGCCGGTGATCACCGGAGCATCGTTGGTGCCAACGAGGGTAACCGTCACATCCTGGGTCACCGGGAGCCCAGCGGCATCGGTCAGGGTGAGCGTGAAGGTCTGGGTCAGCGTTTCACCGCCCTTGAGGTGCTCGATATCGGCATCGGCGACGCTGAAGGTCCAGGCCACAAAGCCTTCGCCATCACCATCGGCATTGACGACACTGGCCGAAAGGCTGCCCAGGGCGCCGCTCGGCGCGGTTACGGACACAGTATGGCTGTCTCCGGCATCGACATCGCGGAACGTGATGACGCCCTTTGCGACGTGCACTTCGGTGCCTTCATTATCAGCGCCATCGAGCAGTTCGGTCACCTTGGCGGTGTAGTCGCCCAGCGCGATCTGGTCGACGGCAATGCCGCCGGTCACATCGATATTGGTGAACCAGCCATAATTGACGCCGCCGGCACCCGGCCAGCCCGGGCCCGCTGCGATCAGGTCGGATAGCGCAGACTTGGTCAGCGACCAGAGCACGGTGCCGGCCTGGTCAAGCAGGCTCAGCTCGACGGCGAGCACTCCGCCCGCGTTCTTGAACGTGTGCTGCAGCGTGTACCAGCCGCTCTGGGTAACGGCAAAGGCAGGACCATTGGCCGCCACGTAGCCGGGGCTGTCGAGATCCTGGCGCGGTGCAAAATTGGTGTTGTTGCTGCCGCCGACCAGCAACGCATTGCTGCTCGTATCCTTGCTCACATGGAAGATGAAGTCGCGCAGGAACGTGCCGTCGGCCTTGAGGGCGCTGACGGAATAGTCGAAGCCTTCGCCATTGGCCCAGTTGGTGTCCAGATAGACGCTGGTGCTGGCCGTGAGCCCGTTGACGAACTCGCTGTGCTTGCCGTCGAAGAACGTATAGGGGCCGGTCGCGTTGGAACCATTATGGGCGGTCTGGGTGAGGATCGCGAAGGACGACCCATCGGGCGAAGCGATGCCGTTGGTGCCGCTCGCAACCACCACGGCCGCACCATAGGCGCCATTGAGCGTCTGGATGCCTGCCGTGTTGGCGTCAAACGACTGGTTGAAGCCGAAAACCGGCGCTTCGTTGACATCATCGACGCTGAGGGCGAGAGCCACGCTGTCGCTGGTCGAGGGCAAGGTGGCATCGGCCACCGTGACGCTGACATTGAGCTCGGCCAGCGCTTCGTAATTGATCACCGTGCCGGCCTTGATGTGAAGCTCGAAGGCATTGCCATTGGCCACGATTTCGAACAACGACGCATTGGCGCCCGACAGGCTGAGGCTGTTGGTGCCCAGCGCATCGTCGGTGATGACGATATCGGCGACCTTGACCGAGGTGGTGGTGTCGGTGTTCTCGGCAATCGAAGCGATCACATTGGCCAGCGACACCGCTGGCGCTTCGTTAACGTCGGTCACACCGATAGTGACACTTGTGTCGTAGAAGGCGCCATGGACGTCGGTTGCGCGGATTGTAATGTCGATACTGGCTTCGGTTTCGAAGTCGAAACCGCCATCCGCCACGGTGATGACACCGGTCACGGCATCGATGGCAAACCGGCCATCGCCGCCGACGATCTCGAAGGTATGCGCGTCGAACGCACCATCGGCGTCGGCAACGCCTGTCACCTGGCCCACAATGGTGCCGGTGGCGGCATCTTCAGCCAGCGTGAGGGCGCCCAGCGTAATGCCGGAGGGGTCGTCATTGCGCAGATCAGCAACCGGCATGGTGCCGTCGCTGAAGGCGAAATTGGCGATGCCATTGACCAGGATCGGCGCATCATATTCCGGCACGGCGCGGGTGTCGGTCAGCGTATAGACGCCATTGGCTTCGCTGATGGTGAAATCGGCCCAGGTGCCATCGATATGCAGGGTGTCGATCGCGACGGAGCCGTAGATGACCCCGTCAGGGCCGGTGACCACTGAATTGGTGTTGCCGTTGACCCCTTCGAGCACAGCGGCAAAGGCTTCCGCATCGTCGCGGTCGGCAAAGAAGAAGGTGAAGGCTTCGCCACCCGGACGGTGCGCGGCATTGACCACGGTCCAGACACCATCGCCGTCGGCCGACCAGGCCGGCGGGAAGCTGACATCGCCCAGCGGCGCCGCGCCCGGCTTGGTCTGCACGAAGACGCCGATGGCATCGGTGGTGCTGAACGTGCCGGTAAATTCGATATTGTCGACGGCCTGGTTATAGGGCCCGACACTCGGATAGAGCGCCACCGATCCCCAATTGTTGCCGCTTGTCGAAACGTGGTTCAGCTCGACATTGGCCGAATTGGTCATCGCGATGCCGACGCCCGCAGTGCCCAGGCCATTGGCCGTGACATTGCTCAGCACTGCGCCGTTGACGCCATTGAGATCGATCTCGCTGCGGCCGGAGCCCGAAACCGTCACATGGCTCAGGGCAAAATCGAGCAGGCGATCCGCCGGGTCGGTGGAGTTAGGCTCGACCTTGATGCCATAGCTTGAGCCGGCATTGGCGGCCGGACCGGTCAGCGAGAAGTTGGAGAGCGAAACCCCGTCGCCTTCCACTAGGATGCCATAGCCGGAAACAGCGGCGGCATTGATCTTCACGCCGGCTTCGCTCTCACCCACGATCGCAATCGACTTGCTCAGGGTCAGCGTGCTGGTCAGCGTGTAATCGCCATTGCGCACCAGGATGGTGAAGTGCCCGGTGCCGGCATTTGCCGCGGCAAGGGCCGACTGGATGCTGGTATAGCCTTCATAGCCGGGCGTGGCGTCGACGACCAGGACCGTGGTGTCGACGAACTGGAGGATCTCCACCCCGCTCAGGGTGTCGGTGCCGTCGGCGGCGTTGGAAACGGTGATCTCGCCGGCGCCCAGCGTGATGGTGGAATCCGCATAAGTGCCCAGGAACTGGACCGTGTCGCGGCCTGCGCCGAGGTTGAAGTCCTCGTCGGCGGCAGTGCTGGACGCGACAT
Source organism: Devosia chinhatensis (assembly GCF_000969445.1). NCBI lineage: Bacteria > Pseudomonadati > Pseudomonadota > Alphaproteobacteria > Hyphomicrobiales > Devosiaceae > Devosia > Devosia chinhatensis. The sequence goes on from NZ_JZEY01000054.1 coordinate 1,674,639, forward strand.
TGTTGCCTTCGAGGCCGACCGTGATGCTGCTGGTCAGTGCACTCGTATTGCCGGCAAGGTCGGTCGTGGTGATCACGACCGGGATCGGCAGGCCATCGGCGGCAAAGCTTGCCGCATCGATCTCGAGCGTGAAATTGCCATTGGCGTCGATATCGATGTCATTGGCGGAATAGGTCACGCCGTTGACGCTGATCGTGGTTGTGGCATCCGGATCGACCGTGCCGGTCAGCACGACATTCTGCCCGACCGGGGTGTTGCCGCCGGTAAAGACCGGAGCATCAACCGAGGTGTCGACGACAATCGTCAGGCTGTCGGCAGAAACCGACTTGTTACCGGCGGGATCTTCGAAGGCCACGCTGAGCGCATGCGTGCCTTCGGTGAGGATCAACGTGACGTCGAGATAGCCTGCCGACACATGGCCGGCATTGACGGCGAAGGTCGCCAGAATACCGGACGTGGTGAGGATACGGACGGTGTCGCCGGCCTCGATGCCGTCGGGCAGCGTGACGCGCACCGTCGGCGTCGTGTCGTTGGTCAGGTTGTCGCTGTTGGATGCGCCGCTGTCGGAAGCGGCCAGCAGGTCGGGTGCGGACGCTGCCGGCATGGCAAGGTCGACTGAGAACACATTCTCAATCGTCGCCACGCCCAGATCCTGGTTGGTGCCCGAACGGACATTGGTCACGTTGAGGTCAATGTCGTCGATCTGGAACGTGGCATCGTCGAGGATGCCGTAGGTGATCGTGTAGGTCTTGTTGGCATTGCTCCACACGCCGCTGATGAAGTTCAGCACGCCTGCGGGGTTCTCGTCGCCGTTGAAGTAGAAGATCGGCGTGAAGGCCGTGTTGGCCGATGCCGAGAAGGTGACGGTCAGCTGAAACTGGCCACCGGCCCCGATATTGGTGCGGTTGACCGAATTGTCGGCGACAAAGGCGCTTCCGTTCCAGACCTTGGCGACGACGCTTGTGACTTCGAATGCCATACTACTTCTCCAACTCACGGTTTCTGCCGACACCCTCAAGGCGGGCAATATCGATGCGCGACGGGTCAGGACGCAGGCCGGCTGCTGCCGTCCGCGGTGACCCGAGAATTTCAAACTGGGGACCTGGCTGTTGCGACAGCGTGGCGATCACCACGCGCGAACATTTCGGATCGCGCAGCAATGCCTCGTATCGAGCCATGGCGCGCAGATCAGAACTTTCAGAATTTTGGATGAAGTCGAGCGTCCTCAGACACGCAAGTGTCCCGCCCAATCGTCAGCCATGTCCCCCGGCCCTCCGGCTGTCCCGATATGGAACAACATTAACGCCTTGTTAGGGAATAGACACTGCCGACCGGTTTGAAGTCAACTTGAATCTACGAGTCGTTTCTTGAATGGTTACTTGTGAACACTTGCGACCCTGCTCTGCCACCTGCGAGCCCTTGGCCGGCCATTGAAATCACGAGCAAATCCGCCATTTTCGCCCTAAACTTATGACATCAGTAAAAATGCTGAGGAAAACTTGGCGCCCAAGAAAAAGCCCCCGGCAGGATAGTCCGCCGGGGGCTTTTTCATTCAATTTGCTGCATGGGAGACGTTTCAGTCGTAGACAAAAGCCCGCGTCACTGACCGCACCAGGGGCTCGGCGAGGTATTGCAGCATGGTGCGCTCCCCGGTGACGATGGTGACGTCGGCCGGCATGCCCGGCGAAAGATAGATCCCCTCGTGCTTGGCAAGCTCGTCTGCGGAAACGCGCACGCGCATCTCGTAATAATAGGTCCGGCTGGCCTCGTCATAGGTACTGTCCGCAGCCACTTCCGTAACCGACCCGATCAGCGGCAATTCATTCCGCGACGCAAAGGGCAAGAGGCTCACTCGCGCCTCGAGCCCTACCGTAACCATATCGATATCCTTGGGCGCCAAGCGCGCAACGATGATCATGTCGTCGTTGAGCGGCACGACTTCCATGATGGGCTCGGCCGGACGGATGACACCGCCTGTGGTCTGGGCCTGGAGGTTGAGCACGATCCCGTCTACCGGGCTGGTGATGATGGTACGCTTGAGAATGTCACCGGCCGATGCCATGCGCTCCTCGATCTGGGCGATCTCGTTGTTCACTTGGGTGCTCTCTTCGGCCACCCTGTCCCTGTAGGTTTCCTGCAATTGCAGCATCTGCAGGCGCACTTCGTTGATCTGCTGCGCCGCCCTGGCAATGCGCGCCGTATTGGCGGATTTGCTGCTCTCCAGCTGCGCCATCTGCCGCTGCAGCAGCATATAGTCCGGCTGGGAAATCAGCTGTTGCTCAAGCAGGCGCGCCTTGTTGGCCATTTCCTCGGCCATCAGTTCCATCTGCTTGTCGAGCCCGGCATTCTCGGCGTCGATCGCATTGATCTCGTCATGCAGCTGGGCGATCTGGGTTTCATGAATTTCTGATTGCTGCTTCAGCGCTGCTTGGCGGGTCGAAAGCAATTGCTGCTGGCTTTGGGTAAACTCGGCCAGCTGCACATTGTCGGCCCATTGCTCGGCCTCGGGCAGGCTGAAATCGGATCGCCCGTCCATTTGCGCATCCAGGCGCTCGCGCATGATCAGAAGTCGCGCCCATTGCGAGCGCTGCGCGGAAAAGCTTGCCTCCGCCTGCACGGATTCCAGCGTGATCAGCGGCTCGCCGGCCTTCACCTGCTGGTTCTGGCGCACGTGCAGCACGCTGACGATGCCGCCTTCGAGGTGCTGGATCACCTTGCGGCTGGAATCCGGCCCCACGATGCCGCTGGCCAGCGCGCCGCTCGACAACGGCGCCAGCCCGGCCCAGACGCCAAACACGCCCACGAACACGACGAGCGCCGACAGGCCAAACAGCAGCGGCCCCTTCTGTAGCGACAGGGTCGATACGGCCGCGCTGGTGTCATTGGCTGGCGTAATCGCCGCCGGTACGAGGCCTTGTCCGGGCTTGCCGGCGTCCATGATCGTCATTGCGCTGCTCCCCCACCCTGTGCGCCGACATTGGCCTTGGCCACAAGTGTGGGCTTGGGCTGCGCCGGCTTCGGCGCGAGCTCGCGCAGCACCTCGTCGCGGTCGCCGAATTTTTCGAGAATGCCGTCGCGCAACACGGCCAGCTTGTCGATGGGCTGCATCAGTGTCGAGCGATGGCTGACCACGATCACTGTAGCCCCCTCCTGCTTTGCCTGGTCGATGGCCTTGACCAGGGCGATCTCGCCTTCCTGGTCGAGATTGGAATTGGGCTCGTCGAGCACTAGGTAGCGCGGCGCGCCATAAAGCGCCCGCGCCAGTGCCACGCGCTGTCGCTGGCCGCCGCTGAGGAACATGCCCCCCACCCCGATTTCGGTGTCATAGCCCTTCTGCAGTCGCAGGATCATGTCGTGGCAGCCTGCTGCACGCGCAGCCGCCACGACGGCATTGTCGTCGCGGCCACCGAAGCGGGCAATATTGTCCCGCACAGTGCCGGCGAACAGTTCGATATTCTGCGGCAGATAGCCGATGGCTGCCTGAGCGTCGGCGCTGTGCAGACTGACGATATCGGCGCCATCCACCCGAACATGGCCTGATGTCGGCGCGAGTGCCCCTACCAGCAAGCGGCACAGCGTGCTCTTTCCCGAGGCAGACGGGCCGACCACCGCCAGCGCCGTGCCCGGCTCGAGGCCGAAGGACACCCGCTTGAGCACAGGCGCATCCGCTTCCGGCATCATGTACAAAAGCTCTTCTACCCGCAGGCTTCCCTTGATCGCCGGCAGGCGCATGGGCTCGTTGCGGGCGGGCACGCTGCTGAGGAAATCGCGCAGCCGGATATAGGCCTCGCGGGCGCCCACGAATTGCCGCCACGATCCGATCGATTGCTCGATCGGCGCCAGCGCGCGGCCCAGGATGATGGATCCGGCGATCATGCCGCCCGGCGTCATCTGTGCGCTGATCACGAGATAGGCGCCAAGGCCGAGCGCAGCGCTCTGCACCAGATAGCGAAGGGATTTCGATATGGCGCTCACCAGAGCGGCGATGTCGCCCACCTGCTGGTTGGCCAGGCCCATTTCGTCGACAAGGCCACGAAAGCGGGCATAAACGGCGCCCTTCATGCCCATGGCATGGACGACGTCTGCCTGCTGGATCGCCGCGCTGGCAAACTCTCCGGCGGCATATTGCTGGCGCGCCACGGAGAGCATCAGCTTTCGGCTGAGATGATCGTTGAGCAAGGCCACGCCGAATAGCAGCAGCGCAGAGCCGAGCGCCAGCATGCCCAGCCAGGGGTGAATGATCCAGATGACGGCCACGAAGAACGGCACCCACGGCGCATCGATGAAGGGCAGCACGGCTTGGCTGCCGATGTAGTTGCGCGCTGTGCTGAGGTCATCGACCAGCTTGCGGTGCGCAGCGCCGCCGCGGCGCGAATAACCGATGGCGCTTTCCAGCACCGGTTCGCGCAGGGTGAGATCGAGATAGCGTCCGAGCCTGACAAGGACGTAACCGCGAACGCTGTCGAACACTGCCATGGCAACGAAACCGCCAAGCGCGATGAGGCTGAGGAAGATAAGCGTCTCGATCTGTCCGCTGACCAGCACCCGATCGTATATCTGCATCATGTAGATGGGCGAGGTCAGCACCAGAAGATTGACGAAAACGCTGAAAAACAGAACAATTCCAAGCACAAGACCAATCTGGGACGGCACTGCAAGTTCGCCCCAGAGGGATTTGGAATGTTTAGCCATGAAATAAGCCCGCCTCTTCGACGCGAAGTCCTCGGCTACGGGACGAGGACTGCATCACAGGTCGTTTCTATTTCATAGCCAAAGAAAAAAGAAGCACCCACTCGATGCTTGGTAAATCGCTAGGCTTGCGCCAGTCGCGCCTGCCGCCCCGTTCCGGCGGCCGGGGCCGGTTTCGTCGAAAGCACGAGTGTACGCGCCAATACAGCGAGGATGATGAGGTTGACGACGTGAATTTCGACGATGTTTTGAGTAAGCCCGAGAAGTGCGATTGTGAACAGGATAGCCAAGCCGTTGATCCCCTTGGCCATGTTTCCGATGGCGAGCAGCGCCAACACAACTGGGATAAGGCCCACCAGGCCGAAATTGAGGAGTAGTGAAAGAAACATGTTATCTGCTGGAATGTAGAGATAGCCATCGATCAGTGGGCGACCGGTGAGACCAGTATAGGCATTCATGCCCAGCCCGAAATTCACCCCGAAGAGCCATTGCCAGCCGGAGTGGATATAATAGCTGATCAGCGTGCCCCAATTATCGAGACGCGCCTCCGATCCAATGCTGGCACTGTTGATCACGCGCCCGGAGACCGCCTCGGAACTGAGCAGACCATAGCCGAGAAATGCCCCCAACAGCGCTAGGAGGTAGGCAAGGCGCGTGACCACCGGGTCGAGCCGTGACTGGCGGATCAAATGCAGTGCCAAGAGGCCGGCCAGCGCCAGCACGCCTGAGCGTCCACCCGTGGTCAGCGACAAGCTGAACAGCACAACCAGCCACGCAAACGTTCTGGGTGGTTTTACGACGAAGAAGAAGAGACCGAAGGCTGCCAGAATTTGGGAGAACAGGATTGGGTTCGGGGACAGACCGAACGCACGAGACCCAAGAAAAGTCGCTCCTTTCACAGGTGGCAGGTAGAGCACCTGCCAGATGGCGATCGGAACACAGATGATAACGAAGACACGGATCAGGCTCGCGACGTATTTGTCGGTTTGATCCACATCTTTGAAATATGCCGCCAGGAAAAAATAGATGATGGTCAGGATAAGCAGGTACCGCAGCACCACCACGATGGCGATGAGACTGTCTTGTCGCAGCAGGCCAAGCAGCACCAGATAGGAAACCAACGCCAGTAGGGCGATCACAAAAAACTGCGCATATGATGCTGGCAGTCGATTGAGGTTCAGGACCGTGAACCCGAACATCGCAAGGAACAATACTTCTCGAATTATGCGACCCGGACCGAACTCATCCGCACCGAACTGCCCCCGCGAAACCGCTATGAGCTCAGGCACCGCCGTGATCATCGAAATGAAGAACACAGCGGCGCAGAGAATTTTCCAGAATGAGACGCGAAGCAATTCATTGGCTTTCATTCAGACACAGCCAAATCTGGGCGAATGGCCGGCATATGAAATGAACTTACAGCGGCCCCAAGCCTGCGGGCAAGCCAGTCCTCTGCTTCAGGCCCCAATAGCGTTAAAGTAGGCCTGAATTGCACTACTTGCCGCTGAACTCTGGGCGACTGTAAGGCTTAAGCCGAAATGCCCTGCCGCCACCTGCTTTGTGCTTACGCTCGGCCCGGCACCTAGAAGCACGAAATTGGCAGAGGTCAGCCCGCTTGCTGCATTGCTGGTCGTGGCCAGCACCTCGCCGTTTCGATCGATGCGGTAGCCATCGGTGGAGTGGCGCGAAAAAAGCGTATGGCCGACCGATGTGTTCGTCGTCGGCAGCACCGAAGGTGCTGCATTGTCGTTCATGCGGCCCGAAATCCGGCCACCCAGGGTTCGTGTGAAGATGCGGGAGTTGAGATTGCCGCAATCGCCTACGTCCTCGGCGACATTGGTACGGCAATAGACCCCGATATGGGCATCGGAAAGAGAAAAGAGACCCATCGTCGCGGGGTTAAATCCGGTATCGAGATAATGACCTCCGGGTCCCCCCGTATAGCCGCGATTGGCCTCGAAGACCGGAGCACCAGTGACGACCAGGTTGTAGGTATCGGCCACCCAATTGCACCGCGCCGCCTGCGCGTCGTGTGCAGCCAGCATGTAGAAAGCGTCCAGCCGCGGCCAGATGCCGGCTTGTTTGAGCGCCCCGATCAGGTCGTTGATGAGCCCTGCCCTCGCCGGCGAGGGCGGCGTGCTCATGCGGGCGATCAGGCTTGCCGTCTCCTCCAGCCACTGCACCCCCACACGCGGCCGCAGGCCCAGCCCCATGCTGAAAAATCCCGGCATCAGACCAGACCCACAAGGCCGCTGGCTGTGCTGGCGGCAAGCACCCGGTTCGCACGGATCGGCAGCAGCGTGCCGGCGGGGATGCCGCCGAAATTCAGCGTCGCGCCACTGGCCATCTGCACCACGAGATTACCGCCGCCGGATACGAAAATGGCGCGCGTCACTTCGGCGAGGTCGTTGCTGTCATGCGGTACGATGGCAAAGCCGTGGGTAGCCGGGGCATCGAGGCCGCTGCTGTGAGATGAAAAGCGATCAGGCATGTGAGTCTCCATTATGCTCACACCCATTATCCGGTCGGCCGGCAGAGGGAGAATAAGGCGAACATCATCGGCCAAGGTCTTGGCAAAGTTTGCTTTTCATCGGCCTTGCGAAATGGCGCGGATCGCCCATAATTGCGCAATCTCACCAACGGACCCGCCAATGGCCCTCAAGCTCAGCTTCCGCACCCGGTCACCGGATCGCGACCAGCAAACCAACCGGACACGCTTTGCGGCGGTGAGTGCCGCCATATCGACCGCCATTGCCGACGCCGAGCGCGAGCGCCATGGCCTGCGGCGCCGCATCGAGGAATATTACAGCACGGCAGTGGCGATCATGGATGAGTCCGGAGACTTCGCCGATCGCGCCGCTGCCGACGAGACCGCGATCAGCCAGGCCGAACAGCGGGCCAGCGCCGGCCGGGCCCGGCTGGATACGGTGGATGCCCAAATCGAGATGCTGCAGGGCTTGCAGCGTCAGGTCGAGGCCTTCCTTCTCGAGGACCCCTCGACCCGCTGAGCGTCAGCCTGTCGTGTAAGAGTAATAGCCGCCATACTTGCGCTGATAGGATGCTGCCGACGCATCGCGCTCGTTGAGCACTGCAATGATCTGGCAGTCCGGTCCCTTGGCGTTTTCCAGCGCCGCCACCGACTTGCGGGCGTCGAGCTGGGACGTGCTGGCCCAGCGCGTGATGAACAGGATCGCATCGGCATGGGCGGCGATATAAAGGCCATCGACCACTGGTCCGATAGGCGGCGTGTCCAGCACCACCACATCGAAGCTCTGCCGCGCCGACCGGATAAGGCTGGAAAAGGCCCGGCCCGCAATCAGCTGGTCGGTGGGCAGATCGCTGCGACGCGCCCCGACCACGATGGTCACATCGGTCAATTCATCCTTTTGCACGATGCCGCTGATATCGGTCATCGAGTCCGAGCTGAGAAATTGCAGCAGCCCCTTTGACGGCTCGGCGCCGATATGGCGATGAATACTGGGCTTGCGCATGTCGCAGTCGATCAGCAACACGCTGTGGCCCGACAGCGCATAGGAGCGCGCCAGCGACAGCGCCAGGGTCGTCTTGCCCTCATTGGGGGCGGTCGATGTCAGCATCACCACCTTGCCCTGGGCAGCTGCTTCGCTCGGGGTCTCGCCGCGCTTGCGCATGGCATGGTCGACCGCTGCGCGGGCGCGCCGCACGGATTCCGCATAGATCGAGAGCGGCGCCGTGACCATGAGGTTGGCAAGGCTCGCATTCTCCGTCTTGCTGCGCTCACGCGGAACCGTCGCCGCCACCGGGGTCTTCAGCACCGAGGCGACCTGCTCTTCGCTGGTGAACCCGCCGATGAGGTTTTCATAGAGGAAGGCCAGCGCGATGCCCAGACCAATGCCGATCAACCCCGAGACCAGCACGATCAGCGTCTTGTTGGGGAAGGACGGCGATTGCGGCGCCAGCGCCGGCGACACGATGCGGCTATCGGCCAGCTGAAGCGTAGCCTGCGCCTCGAGATCCTGCGTCCGCGCCAAAAGCGTCTGGTACTGCGTGCGGGCAATCTGGGCGTTCTGCTGCAATTCGTAGAGCTGCGCCAGAACGTCGCCGGACAATTCGCTGGTCAGCACCTGCGACCGCAAATCCTGCCGCAGGCTGTCTTCCTGAGCCTGATCCGCCTGGACCGTGTCGCGCAGGGCATTGATTTCCGAGCTCGCCGTATTGCGCAACCGTCCCTCGATGGCGGCCAGTTCCTGGCGCAGGTTGACCGCCAGGGGTGACCCGGCCTCGGCTGCCGCCAGGTTGGCAGTCATTTCGTCGCGCTGCCGCTCAAGCTCCAGCAACGCGTCGGATTGCAGGCTGGCGACGATGCCGTCAAGATCGCCCTGGTCGAGCAAGGCGCGGGCGCTGTCGGCCAGGGCAGCCGTCTGCTGGCGCGCGGCGAGCAATTGGTCCAACTGCGCCTGCATCTGCGCCAGGTCGTTGCGGCCGGTATCCTGGGTGATGCGGTCGATATTCTGCGCGATGAAGCTGTCGAACGAGCCCTCCGAGCTCACGATCAGCTCGCGCGCCTGGGACAGTCGGGCCTGGAGCGTATCGCGGGAGGCGAGCGCGCTGTTGACCTTGGAGGCCAGCTGATCGGCGATATAGACCCGCGTCAGCGAATTGGCGAGGTCGGCCGCCTTCTGCGGACTTTCCGAGCGGACCTGCACGGATATCAGATAGGTCAGCGCCCGGCGCTGCACGGTGACGGCGTTGCGCAGCGTGGAGAGCGCCTCGTTCAGCGCAGCCTCGCCACTGGGCAATTGCGGCTCGCGCAGGCGCAGGAATTGCAGGATGCGCGCAGTGGTGCCCAGCGTCACGCCGAATTCGGAATCCGAGGTGAGGTTCTGCTCCTGGATCACCTTGAGCAAGACATTGTCCGACCGTACGAGCTCCACTTCGCTATCGATGCGGGCGCTGTCCGAGCTGGCGCTCGTCATCCCGGTCTCCGGTTCCAAGAGGTTTTTGGCGCTGGGATCCACCATGATCAACGCCGAGGATGTGTAGATCGGCGTCAGCGCGAAGGCGGCGATGGTCGCCAGTGCCAGCGCAGAGATCAGAACAATCAGGATCAACCTGAATTGGCGCTGCAGCAGACCAAATATTGCGCGCAGGTTAATCTGGGTGTCGTCCATTCGGGTTCCTCAGTCGCAATCTAGACTGTATCTACGTTGCTTTTGGTAAGAGTGGATACCGGATTCTTGAAATTAAGGTGCAAAGCTGCCCTGCTGGTTACTGGCAGCACTTGTACCGGTAAAGAAGCGCGGCTCGCCGTCTGGAAAAAGCCTCACGCCAGTGAGACGCCCGGTGGCGAACACGCCTGTATCGATGCAGATGCGCCCCGGGGCCACGATGGGTGCCTCCCCCGGCGTATGCCCATGCACCACGAGCCGTCCGGGCTCGGGTTCGGCGTTGAAGAACTCGGTGCGGATCCAGAGGAGGTCCTTTTCCACCTGCTGGTCCAGCGGCACGCCCGAGCGCAAACCGGCATGCACGAACACCGCGCCCGGCACGCTCATGGACAGGGCGAGCCCTTCGAGAAACGCGACGTGTTCATCGGGAATGTGGCTGGCCAGGGCGGCCCGGCAGGCTTTTGCCGGCCCGGTGATCACCGCTTGTGAAAGACCGTATGAAAACAGCGTTTCCATGCCCCCGAATTGCAGCCAGTCCGCATCGGCGCGCGGATTGGCCAGATAGTCGAGCATCATGGTCTCGTGATTGCCCGTCAGGCAGATCCGGCGCACGTTTTTCGGCGCCCGTGCCGTCAGCCGGTCGAGCACGCCCGCTGATTCAGGCCCCCGATCCACGAAGTCGCCGAGATAGACGATCCAGGCCTCGCCGCCCTGCTCGGCAGCGTCGGCGAAAATCTGTTCCTCCAGCGCCCGCAACGGGTCGAGGCAGCCGTGAATATCCCCAACGGCATAAAGCGCGTCGGGCCAGGCCTCGGCGCTGAGGCGCGGTCTTGTCGCTTGCGGGGCAGCGCTCTCGCCCTTGCCACCAAAAAGATTTCGCAGGGCTTCGAACATCATTGGCTCTATCGCTTCTGGCTGCTGGCGCGGGCACTTACGCCCGCTGCCAGAAGGGCGACGAAGAGGAAGGTGACGGCACTGATCTCGAGGCTGAAATCCACCGTCGAATGCACGGCCACCACGGTGATCGCGCCCAGCGCGATGGCCTGGGCCGACCAGGACCCCTTGTTCTGCACCAGGTTGGCGAGTAGCCGGATGGCCACCAGAGCCACGGCGATGATGGGCAGGCTGCCGAACACGATCCCGGTTTCCGACCAGAGGCTGAGATAGGTGCTGTGCGCTTTTTCCCAGACATAATCCGGGTTGACCGGCGGCGCATGGACGAGGGGGAACGCTGTCGCAAAGCTGCCGCCACCGAAGCCGGTCAGCGGCCGCATGGCAATGAGCTCCAGCACCTGCGCATAAAGGTCGCCGCGCACCTCGCGGGCGGCGTCCACCGATTCCAGCCGCTCGAACAATCCCTGCCCATAGAGCAGGAAAATGCCGATAAAGCCGAGCAGCGCCACGGGCAGGCCATAGAGCAATGGTCCCAGGCTGCGCAGGGCATGGGCGGTCAGGATCACCACGACTGCCGAGCCGGCGAGGCAGGCGACGAGGCCCATGCGCGACTGCGTTGCCACAATCACCACCAGCAAACCGCCATAGGCGATCATGAACAGGAAGAAATTGCTCATCACATTGGGCGGAACGCCATCGTGCCGGTGCCGCTCGGCCCGCCGCACCAGCTGGCTCGCCGCCAGTCCCAGCGCCATCACGGCGCCAAGGGCCAGGAAGGTGGCAAAGCTGTTGCGATTGACGAAGGGGCCGGTCGCCACGTTGAAATAGGCCCATTTCGGAAAGCCCATCAGCGTATCGCCGGCCTGCAGGTTGATCATGCCCAGCAGCGCATAGGCGATCACCACCCCCAGCACCACCTTGAGCATCAGCGAGCGACGCGCATCATTGGCGAGAACTTGCAGGCAGAGAAAGAAGAAGAGGCCATAGGTCAGCTGCCGCAACAGCATCAGGATTGTCATGCCCGGCGAGATACTGATCTGCGGCACCGTGGCGGTCCAGCCGTCCACCGCGAACACCGGAACCGGCCCGGCAATCCAGCCGAACGGTATGATCTGGACGACAAGGAAGCCGCAGAAGACGATGAACAGCAAAGCCGGCAGTCCCAGCTCGCTCCAGGAGCGTCGCAGCGCCTCCCCTGCCCGGCTCATGGCCAGAAGGTAGATCGCTCCCGCCAGCCCCACATAGACGGCCCAGGCCGCGCTGAGGAACGGGCGGGCACTGCCGAATGGCAGCGGGCTCAGCGCCACGACGACCAGCAAAGCCCAGAACAGGCGGCCGTTGAGATGGGACTGCCCGCTCTTGAGGCGCGAGCGACGCCCCTTGCGCGTCACGGCATGACCTTCGCTCGCCGTGATATCCAGACCGCTCATCGTGTTGCCGCCAGGTGTTCGTTGAGAACGAAGAGAAAGCGCCGCTGGTCGCGACTGGGCATGGATTCGACGATCCCCGTCACACGCTCGCGGAATTGCGGGCGGCTGACATAGGAGCGCGCCAAGGCGCGAATGCCGCGGCTGCTGACGACGATCATGCGCAGGTCGGCATCTTCGGCGGCCAGCGCCCGCGCGTCGAGCTTGTCCACATATCGCTCCGATAGCGCCACGCGCTCCATGGCGATCCACTGCTCCGTCGGCCCGCTGACCTGCGACCGCCACAGCCGATCGTTCATTTCGGTCCAGTCCTTGAGTGCTGCGGCCGCTGCGGCACCGACATACCAGCCATACGAATAATTGGGCATTTCGGCGGTGATCGAGGACGCCATTTCAAGGCATGCCTCGGCCATGGCCTGCCGCTCGGCCTCGGGCCGGTAGAGCATTTCGAGCGAGCCGAGACGGTTTACGACGGTCGCGCAGTCGCGCAGCGCCAGTTCGCGGGTGCCGACGGCCAGGCCGGGCGTCGTGGGATTGGGCGTCAGGGCGGCAACGCGATCGACCGGTGTCGTGCCGGACACGAGGAAAGCTTCGGCCTCCTGGGCCGCTGCCCACATTCCCAACAACGCCAATATCAGGAAGAGCGGCAAAATCGCCAACTTTGTATCGAACCGCAACGGCGTTCAGCCCTCATTTGGTCACAAACCAATAACACGGCCTTGTCGCGCCACCAACTACAAGCATACGAACCCACGTACTCACCCGCTAAAATAGTTACCGCCGGCACCCCTGGGGTACCGGCGGCGAACTCAGCTTTCAAAGAGGTGATCAGCCGGCAGTCCAGCGGGAAGGGTTGGGCGAAGACATTGAGCGAATATTATAACCCGACGCGCGCAGCGTCTTGATCGAGTCCGTCAGGTTGTCGAGCACGAGGTCGCCTTCGCTGGTGCGGACCACCAGCACGGCATGCGGCTCACCGCGACGGGTATGGGTATAGGCGATCCGCAGGGCACCGGCCGAGACGCCGTTGCGAACCAGGGCGCTGCGCTTGGACAGCACGTAATCCTCGCAGTCGCCGCTCGTGGGATTGAGCTCCCAGCTATCGACATTGTCGCGCTGCGGACGGATGGAGCGGTTCACATGGCCATTGACCTGCTTGAGCACGGCCAGGAGGTTGGATGACATGGTGACCTTGCTGCTGCCGCCGCCGGCGCATTCATTGCGGTGCTTGGCGCAGAAATACTGCATCGACAGTGGGGTCAGTGCGGCGGTGTGCGTGACCCGCTCGAAGGCCGCAAAGTTGCCGACCGCATTATAGGCGGCTGCGCCGCCGGTGGAGAACAAGGTGACCGCCATCGTGAGGCCAGTCAGCGCTGCTGCGAATTTGGTGTTCATTTGAGCCATCCCCTGATGAGTTGATGTCAGCAGGATGCGCGCGACAAATTGCTGCCGAATTCGCAAATTCGGTACAATTTTATTCAAATGCCGAAATTCCGGTTCCGGCTGGTCCTGGGGTCTTATTCCGGCCAGGCAACCGGCATGTTGAGATGACCGTGGCAATTCGGCTCAAGCTCGTCTCAAACTTGCATCAAATGCCGGCCAATGGCGCAAAAGGTCAGGTGCCGACGGCTTCCGCGGCCTTGCGCAGGCCCCATTCGAGCAGAAGGCGTGCCTGGCCCTCCTGCGCCGCTTCAACATAGCAGCGCAGTTCTGGCGCATTGCCGGAGGCGCGAAAATGCACCATGTCGCCCGATCCGGTCCACACCTGCACCCCGTCGATCACGGCCTTGCGGCTGACGCCGAGATCGCCGAACAGCGTTTCGGCAAAACCGGGCACCTGGCCCAGCCTGTCGAGGAAGGCCAGGCTCTTTTCGCGCGGGACATTTTGCAGCCGGTTCGCCAGGGCGTGCATCAGCGGCAGCCCGCGCTGCAGCTGCGCCAGTGTCGTGCCCGAGGCCATGGCCTGCGCCAGCGCACAGAGCAGCGGCAACAAAGCGTCCCGCGTCGGCAGGGGCGGCAGGCTGACACCCCGTGCCGTCACGCCTGGTCCCACGAAGGTGCCGCCATTGGCCTCGAAGCCCACAACGCCCGATCCGGCCGCCGCCATCGCCTCGATCACATAGGGCGACCCGACCCGCGTGCGGATCACCCTGTCGAAGCCCTCGACCCGTTCGATGCCGGAATTGGACGTTACCGGCGTGACGATGGTCCGCGCACCCAGATGCCGGGCGGCCAGAAGGCCCAGCACGTCGCCACGCACGAAATCACCCTCGCCGTCCATCAGCAGCGGCCGGTCGCCATCGCCATCGGCCGAAACGATGGCATCGAGGCCGTGCTCGCGCACCCAGCCTGCCAGCGGCGCAAGGACCGGATCGGCGAACGCTTCGGTGTCCACCGGCACGAAGCCCTCAAGCCGGCCGAGCGGCACGATCTCGGCGCCGAACCCGCCGATAATGTCGCCGAGCAGGTCCCGCGCCACCGTCGTGTGCTGATAGACGCCGATGCGCAACCCCGAGAGCGCCCCTGCCGGCAACAGTCCGGCAAACCGGTCGCTATACCGCCCCAGCGCTTCTGCGCCTTCATCGACGACCTCCGCTGCCGGTCCCTCGACCGGTGCATCGTCCAGCGCGGCCACGATGCCGGCCTCGTCCGCCTTGCTGATTTCGCCGCTGGGCAGATAGAATTTGAGCCCGTTCCGGTCGGCCGGAATATGGCTGCCCGTCACCATGATCGCCGCGCCGCCCTGCGCCTGCGCATGCAGCGCCAGCGCCGGTGTCGGCACAGCCCCGCAAGACACCGGCGTCAGCCCGCTCTGGGCTATCGCCAGCGCACAATCGGCCAGAATGCTTTTGCTCGATGGCCGGAAGTCCGCACCAAGATAGACAGCGCCCGACATGGACGGCGCAACTGCACGCAGATGCCGGATAAAGGCACGCGTATAGCGACGTGCCGCCTGCCCCTCGAGATCACGGGCAAGACCGCGCAGGCCGCTGGTTCCAAAGCTCAGGCTGGTTGGGGACATGACGCTTCTCTGCCTCCGGGCCGGCATGGTCGGCGCGCCAATTAAGGCGATTACGTCCCGGCGGTCAACTCGCCCAGCAAGGCCTCGATGCCGGCAGCCTCGCCCTGCCCCGCCAGCGCCGGCATCGCCGCGTCGGGTCGCCCCAAGCTGGCATAGGTGAAGCCGTGCCGCACCATTTCCGGCGCCCGGTAGACATTGCGCAGATCCACGAAGACCGGCGCCGCCATCAGCGACTTGAGCCGCGCCAGGTCCAGCGAGCGAAACGCGTTCCATTCGGTGACCAGCACCAGGGCATCGGCCCCTTCGGCCACCGCATAGGCGCTGTCGGCAAACCGCACGTCGTCCAGAACGGCTTCCGCCGCCGCCATGCCCTGCGGATCGAAGGCAACGATCCTGGCCCCCCGGTCCTGCAACCCGCGGATGATGTCGATCGAGGGCGCCTCCCGCATGTCGTCGGTATTGGGTTTGAACGTGAGTCCGAGAATGCCGATGGTCCGCCCCCGCACATCGCCCCCACAGGCTGCCACGATCTTGCGCGCCATGGCCCGCTTGCGCTGCTCGTTGACGGCGATGGTGGCCTCGACGAGCCGCATCGGCGCGTCATTGTCCTGGCCGATCTTGGCCAGCGCCAGCGTGTCCTTTGGAAAGCACGATCCGCCATAGCCCGGCCCGGCATGGAGGAATTTCGCCCCGATCCGCTTGTCGAGCCCCATGCCCTGCGCCACCTGCTGCACATCCGCGCCGGTGCGGTCGCAAAGGTCGGCAATCTCGTTGATGAACGTGACCTTCATGGCCAGGAACGCATTGGCGGCATACTTGATCAGCTCGGCCGTGCGACGGCTGGTGAACAGCAGCGGCGCCTGGTTGAGGTAGAGCGGCCGGTAGACTTCCGTCATCACTGCCCGGGCACGCTCGTCTTCGATGCCCACCACGATTCGGTCGGGACGCTTGAAATCCTCGATGGCCGCCCCTTCGCGCAAGAATTCCGGATTGGATACCACCAGCACATCGGCATTGGGGTTTTCCGCCGCGATGATGCGCGCCACCTCGTCGCCCGTGCCGACAGGCACCGTCGATTTGGTGACGACCAGCGTAAAGCCCTCGAGGCTGGCCGCTATCTCCCGCGCGGCGGCATAGACATAGCTGAGGTCGGCATGGCCATCGCCGCGCCGCGAGGGTGTCCCCACCGCCACGAAAACCACGTCCGATGCGCCAATCGCCGCCTTCATCTCGTGCGAAAAGGACAGCCGCCCCGCTTCGGTATTGGCTTTCACCAGCTCGGCCAGTCCGGGCTCATAGATCGGGATGATGCCGTCCTGAAGCGCGCGGATCTTGTCGGCGTCGCGGTCGAGACAGATGACCTCATGACCGAAATCGGCCAGGCACACGCCGGTCACGAGCCCGACATATCCTGCCCCAACCATTGCAATCTTCATGACAGCCTCCGCGTCCGGCCGCGCAGTATTAGCGGCAGGGCGGAAAGGAGTCGCTGCAATTTTGCTTGGCTTTTGCGCGCTTCGGCAAAAATTTCAAAGATCTGCGCAGCGGTAATGCGCGTTGTCTAGGCCTAGAAGCCCAGCGCCGCCGCGATGCTGGTAAAGCTGTGCCAGAGGGCGAAAACGCCGATCCAGGACAAGGCGGTCATCCCGAGCAGCACCACGCCGCGCGGCAGCGCAAGACCATTCTGGTGGGCGACACTGGCCTGTTGTCTCATTTTGTCCTCCGGCCAAGATCTCTTCTCGGCACGCAGTCGATTAAGACACTTAAAGTGTTAACGGACAACAAATCCGCCGGTACAGGATTGAGCAAAAAACGTCCGGCATCGGGCGGGCGCGCGTCAACACGACGCTCCTGCCACGACGCGGTCAGTCCTGCCCGGGACGTCCCCGCATCTGCTTGACTTCCGAGCGCCTGGACTTGCCCTCGAGCCGCCGCTTCTTGGAGGCCAGCGTCGGACGCGTCGCGATTCTCGGCTTGGGCGGGTAAGCCCCCTCGCGGATCAGCGCCACCAGCCGCGCCAGCGCTTCCGCCCGGTTCAGCGGCTGGTCGCGATGCGAATTGGAGGTGATGACCACCACGCCGTCCTTGGTCAGCCGGCTCCCCGCAAGGGCCGCGACGCGTCGCTTCACCGGCTCCGAGAGGCTGGGTGAGTTGACGAGGTCGAAGCGCAGTTGAACGGCGCTGGCCACCTTGTTGACGTTCTGCCCGCCCGGCCCCGAAGCGCGCACGAACGTCTCTTCGATCTCGGACGGATCGATGGCAATCGAACGGGTGATCTGAATCAGTTCGGCCATCGATACCCGCTCCTGCTCTCACCCTTGACGAGGGCCCCTTCTCGATGCCTCGTTTTCTCCACGATGACGCAAAAAACGAGCATCCCGGGCGACCATCTTGTAACTGCCCCGCCTCGACGACGAAGCGGTCCGGCGGTCGTCAGCGCTTCCAGCGTCCGGTGAAGTAGACTTCTTCATCGTGGATGATGCGGCCCTTCTCCGTCGTCCGGAACTTGCCCGGCTCGACTTCCTCGACCCATTTCTTCTTCAGCATGCCGGCAAAGGTCTTTTCGCCGATATCCTTGAAGTCATCCGGGCCGAGGACCTTGTCCTCGCCCAGATGAAACAGTGCCTTCATTTCCCGATTGGACGGACGTTGCGGCATCAGGCAGCCTTCTCGGCCTTTTCCCGCAGGTCGGGCGGGGTGGCCTCGGCCAAAAGATCGACTAATGCATCCATGAATGGACGCACCTGCTGGCCCTCGGTGCCGAGGCGGCGGATGGACACGTTGCCCTCCTCGGCCTCGCGCTTGCCGACCACGAACAGCAGCGGCACCTTGCCCACCGAGTGCTCGCGCACCTTGTAGTTGATCTTCTCGTTGCGGGTGTCGATCTCGGCGCGGATCCCGGCAGCACGAAGCTGGTTGACCAGCTTTTCGGCATACGCGTCCGCTTCCGACACGATAGTGGTCACCACCACCTGGGTCGGGGCCAGCCACATCGGCAACTTGCCGGAACTGTTCTCGATCAGGATGCCGATAAAGCGCTCGAAGCTGCCGACGACAGCGCGGTGCAGCATGATCGGACGATGCTTGGCGCCATCGGCACCCACATACTCTGCGTCCAGCCGTTCCGGCAGGTTCGGGTCGACCTGCAGCGTGCCGCACTGCCAATCGCGGCCGATTGCGTCGGTCAGCACGAATTCGAGCTTGGGGCCATAGAAGGCGCCCTCGCCCGGGAAAACGACGTAATCGTGCCCGGCAGCCTTGCAGGCATTGCCAAGCGCAGCCTCTGCCCGATCCCAGCTTTCTTCCGAGCCGATACGCTTTTCGGGGCGCGTCGACAGCTTGATGCGCCAGCCCGTAAAGCCCAGATCGGCATAGACGCCGGACAGGAGGTCGATGAACTTCTTCGTCTCGGCCTCGATCTGGTCCTCGGTACAGAAGATATGCGCGTCGTCCTGGGTAAAGCCGCGCACGCGCATGATCCCGTGCAGCGCGCCCGAGGGCTCATAGCGGTTGCACGAGCCGAATTCGGCCATGCGCAGCGGCAGGTCGCGGTAGGACTTGAGCCCGTGGTTGAACACCTGGACGTGGCAGGGGCAATTCATCGGCTTGAGCGCATTGACCGTCTTGTTCTTGGCATGCTCCTCGTCCACTTCGACGATGAACATGTTTTCCTGGTAATTGTCCCAGTGGCCCGATGCTTCCCAAAGCTTCCGGCTGACGACCTGCGGCGTGTTCACTTCCACATAGCCATCGGCGCGCTGCTTGCGGCGCATATAGTCCTGCAGGGCCACATAAATGCTCCAGCCCTTGGGGTGCCAGAACACCTGCCCGGGCGCTTCTTCCTGCATGTGGAACAGGTCCATCTCGCGGCCGATCCGGCGGTGGTCGCGCTTTTCGGCCTCTTCCACCATCAGCAGATAGGCGTCGAGCTCTTCCTTGGTGGCAAAGGCCGTGCCGTAGATGCGGCTGAGCACTTCACGATTGCTGTCGCCACGCCAATAGGCGCCGGCCACCTTGGTCAGCTTGAACGCCTGCCCGACATCCTTGACCGAGCGCATATGCGGGCCGCGGCAGAGGTCGATCCACTGACCCTGCTTGTACATCTTGAGCGACTGGTCGGCCGGAATGGCATCGACCAGTTCGACCTTGAACTCTTCGCCCTTGGCGCGGAAGAAATCCTTGGCCTGGTCGCGGCTCCACACTTCCTTGGTAAAGGCCGCACCGCGCTCGATGATCTCGCTCATCTTCTTTTCGATTGTGCGCAGCTCGTCTTCCGTGAACGGACCTGCCGGACGGTAGAAGTCGTAATAAAAGCCGTTCTCGATCACCGGGCCGATCGTCACCTGCGTGTCGGGCCACAGCTCCTGCACCGCTTCGGCCAGCACGTGCGCGGCATCGTGCCGGATCAGCTCCAGCGCGTCTTTCGAGCCGCTGTCGCGTGTCACGAACTCGATATTGCCATCGGCTTCGAGCGGGTCCGAAAGATCGGACAGCACGCCATTCCACTTCATGGCGACCGTCTTCTTGGCCAGGCTCTTGGAGATCCCCTCGACCACGGTGGTGCCGGTGGTGCCGCGCGGAAATTCGCGAGCTGCACCATCGGGGAACGTCACCTTGATCGACATTTCATGTCTCCAGAAATTGGGTTGAATGCAGCGTCCGTCGCTGCAAGGCGGCCTGAATAGCACGCTTTTGCTTTTCTGCCAGCCCAAAGCGGCACCGCGCGCGCCGACCTTCGATGCAGCGCATTTGATTAAAATTGCGACGAAACTTGAGAGAAATTGTCTCGAACTCTTGGGCAAACCTTGGGTCAGCACAGAAGTTGCTTTGATCGCGCAGAGGAATTGCAGCCATGTCGAGCCTGGAAACCTTCGTTACCCGCACCGCTCCCCGTCTTTTCGGCGCCGCCGCCCTGGCATTGCTGCTGGCCGGCGCCGCGCAGGCCAGCCAGGGCCCGCGCGGGGCAATTCCCGGCTCCACCATCATGACGCCGCTGCCCATGCAATTCTTCTGCGCCAGCAATCCGCGCGAATGCGTTGCCGGCAAGGACACCAAGGCGCGCTGGAACGACCAGCTGCACAAGACCCTTCATCAGGTCAACATGCAGGTCAACGCCGCCATTCGCCCGCAGGCCAATCCTCGCGGCGGCTGGAAGATCAACCCCGCCTCCGGCGATTGCAACGATTATGCGCTCACCAAGCGCAGCCGCCTGATCGAGCTGGGCGTCCCGGCCGGGGCCCTGCGCCTCGCCGTCACAGCCACGCGTCGCGGCGAAAAGCACCTGATCCTGGTGGTCAAGACCACGGCCGGCGAAGTCGTGCTCGACAATCTCTCGCGCAACATCGTCACGCTCAAGGATTCGGGCTATGCCATCCACGCCATGAGCGGCGCCAATCCCAAGCGCTGGATTGCCGGCTAGCGCCAGCGTCCATACCGCCAGGGCAGATACCATCTGCCTTGTGCCGGAAGGCCCTCGGGCACCGGGTCATAGCCATGGCTTCCCCCCGGCCGGCAGCGCCAGAACCGCGCCAGCCCCATCCAGCCGCCCGGCCAGAAGCCATATTGCCAGATCGCGTCCCGCGTATATTCCGAGCAGGTCGGCAAATGCCGGCATGTTCGCCCGGCAAAGGCCGAGAGCGTGTAGCGATAGACGGTGATCAGGAACACTGCGGCGAGCTTGAACGGAAAGTCGACGAGCCGCCAGAACAGCGAAGTGAATCGATCCATCAGCCTTGCGCCGCAACGCCCTGTTCGGACACGGCTTTTGCCAGGGCCGCCTCGACCGCATCGAACACCAGGAGGGTCGATGCATGCCGGTTGGGATAGTCCCGCACCGGCGCCAGATAGCCCAGATCCGCCCATTGCCCGCCCGGCGCCGCGCCATCGGCCTTGAGCATGTCGTGCATGGCCTGCCGCAGCTGCCGGAAACTCTCGACCGGCGTGCCCACGATCTCGCGCGCCACGATTGCGGCGGAGGTCTGTCCCAGCGCACAGGCCGAGACCTCGTGCCCATAGCCCACGATTATCCCGTGCTCGACGCGCACATCCACCTCGACCACCGATCCGCAGACCCGGCTGACCTTGCGTGCCGACCCGTCCGCATCCGCCAGGCGCCCCGGCTGGGGGGCATTGCCGACGATGTCGAGTATCTTTTCGGAGTAGAGGTCGCTCAGTTCCATTGTGCCGGTATTCGTTTCTTGTTCCGGGCCGCTGCGCTTTCTATATAGGTGCTCTGCAGGCCCCTGTCAGGGGAATAACATCCTGGCATGATCCGACCGGACTTAACCTGCGTTATTGAAGCGGTCACACGCAAGGAGCCAGACCCATGGACGCCCCCGCCACGCCGCTCAAGCCGGCCGTTGCCGCTGGTCAGCCCGTCGATCGCCCCAGCCGCGAACAAGCCGAAGCCGCCGTTCGCACCCTGATCGCCTGGGCCGGCGACGATCCGAACCGCGAAGGTCTGCTCGAAACCCCTGCCCGCGTCGCCAAGGCCTATGGCGAGCTTTTCGCCGGCTATGGCCAGGATGCCGAGGCGGTCCTGTCCAAGACCTTCAAGGAAGTCGGCGGCTATGACGACCTTGTCCTGGTCAAGGACATCCCCTTTTACGCCCATTGCGAACACCACATGGTGCCATTCTACGGCAAGGCGCACATCGCCTACCTGCCCCATGACGGTGTCGTCGGTCTCTCCAAGCTGGCGCGGCTGGTGGAAGTCTTCGCCCGGCGCCTGCAGACTCAGGAGACCATGACGGCGCAGATCATCGACGCCATCAACGAAAATCTCGGGCCCCGCGGCGCCGCCGTCATGCTCGAGGCCGAGCATATGTGCATGACGATGCGCGGGGTGAAGGCGCACGACGTCAAGACCGTGACCCACCGCTTCACCGGCGTCTTCGCCGAGGATCGCGTCGAGCAGGACCGCTTCTTCGCCATGGTCGCCGGCCGCCGTTAAGCCGTCACAAGTCTGCGCCATCCTTGGCTATGCGATCCGGCCCGGCTCCCCGATAGGGACCGGGCCGCATCTCTGTTATAAGCGCGCCGCCATCCTGCCGGGGACAATCCATGCTGAAAGCCTTTACCTGCACCAGCGATCTTCTGACCGAAGTGCCTTTTTCCGGCGACGCGAGCGGGCTTGTCTGGATCGATCTCGAAAATCCCACCCGCGAGGAAGACCAGGCCGTCGAGGCGGCGCTGGGCGTGCTGATCCCCACCCAGGCCGACATGGCCGAGATCGAATTGTCCTCCCGCCTCTATCACGAGGACGGCGCCGAATTCCTCACCATGACTGCCCTCGCCAATCTCGACAGCGACGACGCCGTCAAGATGCCGGTGACCTTCATCCTCAAGGGCACCACGCTCGTCACCGTGCGCTGGTGCGATCCCCGGCCCTTCGCCGCCTATCGCGCCCGCGCCGCCCGCCAGAAGGATACGCCCGCCCGCAGCGGCGAACATGTCATGCTCGGCCTGCTTGAAGCCCTGATCGACCGCATGGCGGACGCCCTCGAGCGCATCGGCACCGATGTCGACCACATCTCGCGCGAAATCTTCCGCAACAAGGCGCGCAACGTTTCCAAGAAAACCCGCGACCTCCAGGCCGTGATCGAAAAGATCGGCGCCAAGGCCGAATTGCTCAATCTCATCCAGGAAAGCCTGGTCAGTATCGGCCGGCTCACCGCCTATCACAATGCCATGGACGAGACGCCGCGGAAATCCCTGCCCGCCCGGGAAAACCGCAATCTTCTCAAGGTCATCCAGCGGGATGCGCTCTCGCTGGGCGAACATGCGCGCGGGCTCAACGGTCGCGCCAGCTTCCTGCTCGATGCCACGCTCGGCCTCATCAATCTCGAGCAGAACCAGATCATCAAGATCTTCTCGGTCGCTGCCGTGGTCTTCCTGCCGCCGACCCTGGTAGCCTCCATCTACGGCATGAACTTCGACATCATGCCCGAGCTGCATTGGGATTTCGGCTATCCCTTCGCCATCGGCCTCATGATCCTCTTTGCCGTCCTGCCCTATCTGTTCTTCAAGCGCAAAGGCTGGCTCTAGCCCCGAAACCTCCCAAACGGCTTCCCCGCGAAACCGGCGGCTCTCCGCTCCCGCCGCCCTTGCCCGCGCGCGCCAACCTCTTCCCCCTGCGCCCCATCCGCGCTAAAGCCCGGCCATCCTCAACAGGAGCCCCGGCCATGACCGTCGCCTTTGCCGATCCCCAAGCCCTCGACCATGCCGCGCTCGAGGAAGGCACCGCCTTCGCCCCGCGCTTCGATGCCCAGGGCCTCATCACCGTGGTCACCGTCGAGGCCGGCACCAACGATATTCTCATGGTCGCCCACATGAATGCCCACGCCCTTTCGCTGACGCTGGAAACCGGCATCGCCCATTATTGGTCCCGCTCGCGCCAGGCGCTCTGGAAAAAGGGCGAAACCTCCGGCGAAACCCAGCAGGTGGTCGCGCTGCGCACCGATTGCGACCAGGATTGCCTGGTCATGTCCGTCCACCAGACCGGCCGCGGCGCCGCCTGCCACACCGGCCGCAAATCCTGCTTCTACCGCCAGGTCATCGTCGAACACGGCGCCGCCCAGCTGGCCGACACCGGCCTGCCCCGTCTCTTCGACCCAAAGGCGGTTTATGGAGGGTGAGAAGGTAGCAATACAGCATCAGCTCGTGAGCCCATTGCTGTCATTCCGATGGAAGTTTGGGCTCGCCGAAGCGGTCCTATTGGAAGCTTCTATGTGTCTGCGTAGCAAACAAAGCATAGATCCTGAACGAGAAAATCCTCGCAGGGAAAAAGCTCACGGCAGAAATGCCACGTGGAAACTTCAGGCCGAGTTCTTTTTGGTGCCGATTAGTAGATAAGCCTGCCAAAGAACACTTGAAGAAAATCGGGCACATGTGAGATACATTGCGCCTGAGCATTCGCCTTCATTTCGGCGGCTGGATTATCCAGGGCGTTGGATGTGGAGTGCGGCGGGGAGGCGGTGGCGCAGGTCACGGTCTCATCCGCGCAGAATGGGCGGCAAAGCAAAAGCGCCAAATTTCGCCCGCTTGTACTGGCCCCGCTACGTTCGCGCATCGTCCAGCGCGCCGTACTTGAGGCTTTGGGAACAGTTCCGGGCCTCAGCCGCTATTTTGACAATCCGAACAGCTTCGGCGGTATAAAGAAGCAGACGGATGGGCTATCGGCAGTCCCTGCCGCAGTTCAGGCTGTGCTAACTGCGATAGGCAATGGTGCCACCCATGTGGCATTTGCCGACATACGTGCCTTCTTCACCAAAATACCCAAACCCCTAGTGACAGATATAATAGCGAAGGTCACGCAAGATCCACCGTTCGTTTTATTGTTTGAAGATTCCATTCGGCTCGAACTATCAAACATGGCGGAGCTTAAAGAAAAAGCACAGGACTTTCCAATAGAGGCTATCGGGGTTGCCCAAGGGAATTCTTTATCACCTCTGCTAGGCAATATCCTACTTCATGACTTTGATCGCCGCATGAATGATGGTGACTGCGTGTGCATCCGATATATCGACGACTTTATCATCCTTGCGCCTTCAGCGGCAGCCGCGAAAGCCCGAATGCGATTGGCCATTAGCATTTTGGATGAGTTCGGCATGACCCTTTCCGAGGAAAAATCTTCGACGGCACCGCTGAGAGTGTCCGACAAGTTCGATTGGCTTGGAATCGAGTTCAATAACGGCTTCGTCCGTCCATCATCGAAGGCTATCTCGAAGCTGGAGCTGAATGTACAAAAGCGCTTTAGGGAAAGCACTAAGGGAATGCGCGACACTAAGAGAGGCGAAACCATCCCTAGAAAGCATTCTCTAGTAGCAACTCTCGACCGTGTCGACAGCATCATTAGGGGCTGGGGCAAGCATTATCGCTTCTGCAACGATGATGCACTGTTTAGCCGAATAGATGCGAAAATGGCAGGCTTAGTGGTGGGCTTCCTTGGCGAGTACCGGGACATCAAAAGACGTCGCGACCCTAAAGATGCGGCATCCCTGTTAGGTATGGAAGAACTTGCCAGGCAGCAACGGAGGCCCCTCGTCTGGCCGACAAAAGAGCGCTAGGCCCAGATGCCTGCTCAGTGGTCCCCAATGACTCGTAGCACAACAAGGTGAGAGCACAGTTTGCTGACAACATATGGCAAATGTGGGAGCGTTAGCATCTCCTACTTTTGCAATATTCGCCTGTCAGCGACCCCCTATCTGCCCCTACCCCTTCTTCTCGAACAACCCCACCAGCAGCAGGCCGGCGAAGAAGCCGCCGAGATGGGCTTGCCAGGCGATGTTGAGGTCCTGCCCCGTCAATACGGGCACCAGCGGCACGGCGGCGTTCAGCACCAGCCAGATCAGCGCGAAATAGCGCGAGCGCGGATTGGTGAACACTTCTCCCACGCTGGCGAGGCGCCGCCCCAGCACCACGGGCTCGCCGGTTTCGGGGTTCCGGCCCATCAGCACCGGCTGGAACATGAAGCGGATGGCCGCGCCCGTCAGCCCCGCCACCCCGCCCGAGGCGCCGAGCAGGTAGATGCCCTGGTACAGCGTCGTCGCCGCGAAAAAGGCGGCGCCCGCCGCCGAGGACACGAGGAACAGGGCCACCATGGCCCCGGCCCCATAGCGCCGCGCCACCGGCGTTGCGAAGATCACCAGCCACGCCACGTTGAACAGCACATGGTCCCATCCCGCATGCAGCAGCGCATGGGAAAAGGGCGACCACAGCAGCGGCAGGCCGAAGCTCGGGTCCTCCCCCATCAGCACGATGCGATAGGGCTGGAACGCGAACCAGAACAACAGCTCGATCTGCCCCTCCTCGTTAAGAACAAGGGTTGATGCCAGGTGAATGGCCACGATCAGCCCGGCCAGCGCCGCCACGGCGCTGGGCAGCAGAAACACCGGCTCTCGCGCCGGAGAGCCCGGCACGCCGGGGGGTTGGTCTTGTTCACTCATGGAAAAGTCCTGAAGCCCCGGCAGCACATGGAATGGCTTTCCCTTTTCCACATGCGGCCGGCGGCGTTAACCTTAAAACTTCTTTAAGCGGGCATTTGCGGCGGCATTTTGCGATGGTCGAGGCGTTACGGATGGACCTCGGGGGGTTCTCCGAGATCTCCAGACCGGGTCCTGACCATGCAGATGCCGAGCACGATGTCGCTCTATACCTATTGGAACACGATTCGCGGCTCGCGCAGCGCGCCCGATCGCCGTGACATCGACCCGACGCGCATCCGTGAATCGCTGGCCAATACCTTCATCCTCGAACTCGATGACAACGACCTCTTCTCCTTCCGGCTCGCGGGCTCGCATCTGTGCACCAGCTATTGCCGCGAATTGAAGGGCCGCTCCTTCTCCGCGCTCTGGCATGATCGCGACAGCGACGCCATGGAAACCCTGATCCGCGCGGTCACCGAGGATCATGCGGTCGCCCTCGTCACCTTCCAGGGCTCGACGGCGCTCCAGACCAAGGTCAATTTCGAAACCATCCTCATGCCGCTGCGCCATAACGGCTCCACCCATACCCGCATCCTGGGCGCCATGACCGCGCTCGAGGACCCCTACTGGCTGGGCGTGCAGCCGATTCTCGAGCAGCGCATCACCGGCCTGCGCCTGATCTGGCCCGACGAGGCCGCGGGCGGCGATGTCTCGCGCGATGTCATCTCCAATGTCGTCAACGACGTGCGCTTCACCGCGCCCGCCTCGCCCTCGGGCATGCCCACCACCATCTATGGCCGCAGCGCCCGCCGCTATGCCCATCTGGCGGTGATCGACGGCGGCCGCAACTGATCGACTTCGTCGGCCTTTGCGCCTAATCGCGCCGGCCGGCCTCATCAAGCGTTAACCAAGACGCGCTAACCTTCCCGCACTTATTCCGACGCGTGGGGCGGGTTTGCTTATGCTCAGTGACGATTTTTCCACGCCCCGTTCCGCTGCCGGCCGCGATCGCGTCGCGATGGAACAGCGCTTCCAGCGCGTCACCGTCTCGATCCTGGGCCGCTACATGCTGGCCGACCGCCGCGAATTTCCCTGCCAGGTCCTCTCGATGTCCCCGGGCGACGCCGTCGTCATCGCCCCGGTCGCGGGCATCGTGGGCGAACGCATCATCGCCTATCTCGATCACCTCGGCCGCATCGAGGGCACGATCCTGCAACAGGTCGATGGCGGTTTCGTCATGGATATCAGCGCCTCCCCCCGCAAGCGCGACAAGATGGCCGCCCAGCTGACCTGGCTCGCCAACAAGGATCTGCTCAACCTGCCCGAGGACCGTCGCCACGAACGCGTCGTGCCCGACATCCGTCATTCCACCGTCGTCCTCGATGATGGCCGGCGCTACAATTGCAAGATCATCGACATTTCGCTCTCCGGCGCCGCCATCGAGCTGGACGTGCGTCCCGCCATGGGCACGCCCGTCACCCTGGGCCGGATGCGGGCGCGCGTCGTCCGTCATTTCCAGAACGGGGTCGCGGTCGAGTTCGCTTCCGCGCAGGAAATGCTCAATGTTGTCCAACAGAACCTGCGCGTGAACTGAACGCTCACAGTCTGCTAGCGTTTTCGCCCCAGATGTCATGGTTAAGCAGAGCCTGCGCACCTCGATAAAATACGCATAAAAACTGCGTGGCACTTTTCGCATCGGCCTAAGCCGGCCCGCCTAACGTGGTCTCCATCAGGGAGACTACACAATGGCTTTGAACTCGAAGGGACTGCTGGTTGGGCTGGTTACAGCCTTGATCGCATTGGCAAATCCCGCCGCCGCCATCGACTTTACCAACGTCGCTTTCATCCAGACCGCCACCGGCACCACCTCCATTCCGGTCGGCCATCTCGAGTTCTGCCAGTCCCGCCCGGCCGAATGCCGCCCGCACGACCGCATCGAGCCCGCAACCGTGCTCAACGAAGCCAACTGGCAGCAGCTGGTCTCGGTAAATAACTATTATAATCAAACGATTGTGCCGGTCACCGACATGGAGCTCTATCAGACCGAAGAGTTCTGGACCTATCCCAACGGCTATGGCGATTGCGAAGATTTCGCCCTGATCAAGCGCCGCGACCTCATCGCCGCCGGCTGGCACCCGAGCACCCTGCTCATCGCTGTCGTCAAGGAAGCCAACGGCAATGGCCACGCCGTTCTCATCGCCCGCACCGATCGCGGCGACATGGTTCTCGACAACCAGCACGGCGCCATCCGCCTCTGGAGCGAAACGCCGTACAAATACGTCAAGCGCCAGTCTCAGGCTCACGCCGGCCAGTGGGTCGACATGATCGATGACCGCGTGACCATCGTCGCCGCCAACGGCAACTGAGTTTCCGGACCCCGCCCAAAAGCCTAACCCTGATAGGGGTCTGAAGAGCAAGGCCGGCCTCGCGCAAGCGGAGCCGGCCTTGCTGTTTCAAACGAGCTCAGAAGCGCAACGCGACATAGGCGCTCATGAACAAAAGCCCGGTGATGAAGGCCCAGCCAAAGGCCACTAGCGCTGAAACCAGCACGGAGGTCATGGAGATCGTGCCGCCCTCTTCATGCCGCCAGCCCTGCTGCAGCATGATGTACGGGCCGCACACGAAGCTCATCGCCAGATTGCCCATGGCCGCAGCATAGTTGCGTCCGTCCATGCGCAGCATCGCCGGCTGCCGCGCCAGCCACTGATAGAGATGCGTCAACATCCCAGCCATGCAGAGCCCGACGCCCATGATGAACGCAGCGAGGAGCAGTTCTCTGGTCATGCCGGCACCCTAAAAACTCTTTACCTTTTGTTAAGCATATTGATTGCCCTATGGCCTGTCACCTTCTGGCGGAAAAACTGGTTAATGCGGGCGCCGATATCCACACATGTCCTGGCAGAGCCGCGCTCGAGCCTGGCCTATAACCTCGCCGGCATAGCTGTGCTGGTGTTCCTGCTGGCCGTGGGGGTGGCATATCTGATCGATCGCGCCAGTCAGGCAGACAGCCGCGCCTTACCGATGCTCAACGATATCAACACCGTCAGGCAGACCCTGTCGGGTCGCGACCTCGACATTCCGCTGTTGTGGTTTCGTTACGGCGAGCAGGTCAAGGAGGGCTTTGCCAGCCAGATCGACCTGCGCCTGTATTTGACGCTGGATTCTGGGGCATCCCCCACCCCGGTTGGTGCGACCTTGCTGCCGCGCAGCCGGGCCCGGGCGAGCAGCGCCTTGCTGGACGCCGTCTATCTGCACCAGTTCGAGGATGGATCGGTGGGCGGGGTGCCCGGCCTTGTGGGCAAGCAATTGACGGCCCGGGAGGGCTATGCCGGCGAGACGGTCTGGTATGACCCGCTCTCGCCAAGCCCCTTCGTCGCAAAATGTGCCAACCCGGTGGAGCCGGGCCGGCCGGCGCAATGTCTGCGCACAATTCATCTTCAGAGCGGGCTGGCCGCCGTCCTCAGCTTTGATGCCACAGCCTTGCAGCACTGGCGGCAGTTCGACATCGAGTTGGCAGCCTGGCTCGGTCGGATCGGAGCGCTTTAGGATCGGCAGCGCAGAGGCGCCGCCGTTCCGTCAGTCGATATCTTCAAGGTCGATGTCGAGGATCGACATCGAGAACATGTAGGACTTGTCGCCATCTTCGTCGTCGAGATGAATAAGCCCGATAGACTCCTCGCCGATGAACACTTCAACGGAATCATTGAGCTTGGCGCGCGGGCGCACGTCGATGTTGCGGTTGTTGAAAGTGCGTTGCAGAAACTTCTGCAGCTTGATGATCTCGGGATGGTTCACGAAACAGATCCTGTTGTTTGTTGAGCCGGCAATCTAGTGACTGCCCCGGCGCTGACAACCCCCGGGACGCGGCATTTTCCGGTAATAACGCGGCTCGCGGACTTGCGTCCGGGTTAGGACGCGTCGTGCACGAGCACCATCTGATCCATGACAAGCGCGGGCTGCGCGCAGCCCGCTTCACCAATCACTTTGGCCGGAACACCGGCGACGGTGGTACGCGGCGGAACTTCCTTGAGCACCACTGAACCAGCCCCGATCCGGGAGCAATCGCCGACTTTGATATTGCCCAAAACCTTGGCCCCTGCCCCGATAAGCACGCCATTGCCGATCTTGGGATGCCGATCCTGGTCGGATTTTCCTGTCCCCCCCAGCGTCACATTCTGCAACATGGAGACATTATCGCCCACGACCGATGTTTCCCCGATCACGAGACCGGTGCCATGGTCGAGCATGATACCCTTGCCGATCGACACGGCGGGGTTGATATCCACTTGAAAGACCTGGCTTGAACGGCTCTGCAGATAGAGCGAAAAATCCCGACGACCAGCTTTGTGCATCGCATGCGCGAAGCGATGCGTCTGGATCGCTTGGTAGCCTTTGAAATAAAGCAGTGGCTCCACCGCCCGATGGCAGGCCGGGTCGCGTTCCAGCGTAGCCGCCAGATCCACGCGAGCCGCCTCTCCAATAGCTGGATTGTCACGTAGGGTTTCGGCGAAAGCCTGCCGGATCATATCGGCGGAGACTTCCTCGTGATCGAGGCGGGCGGCGAGCCGATGCGCAAGCGCATCCTCGAAGCTTTCGTGGTTGAGCACATTGGAGAGCACCAGATTGGCCAGAGAGGGCTCGGTGTCCAAAATCTGCTGCGCCCCGGCACGCACGGCGGCCCACACGGGATCGACAGACTGGATCTGAACTGACTTCTTGGCGCTGCCGCTCATCTTGTGGCACTCCGCTTCATCGATAACTGACGATATAGGTCAGATCATTCTCCAAGACAAAGGTCTTGCGGACGATTTGGTTCACGAAACCGGATCAGCGCGAAATGTTCTGCCCAGAAATTCCAGCGCCGCGGACTTGAAAACCTTATCGCCGGTCGCGCGCATGTGGTCACGCTTCGGAATTATCACGGCCTCTCCGTGGGGCAGCAGATCAGCCAGCGGCGCAGGTCTGCCCGCCATGTCGTCCGTTCCACCCACTGCCACGAGCACAGGAACATTGATACGCCGGACATCGGCTCGCGCCATCGGCTGACGCGAGGTTTCCATGCAGGCAGCCAGCGCCTTGCGATCGGAGCCGGTATGGTCGGCGAAGATGCGAAACTGGCGCGCGGTAGGATGTGTCAGGTCCGAGAGATCCGGGGCTTGAAGTCCTGCAATAATGTCATTGCCGTCGGTCAGGCCATTGATGAGATTGAGGCCCATGCCGCCAAAGATGGCGCAGGCGACACGCTCGGGATAAGCATAGGCCATGAACGCAGATATGCGCGCCCCCATGGAATATCCCATGACGGCCGCTGTTCCGATATTCAGATGGTCGAGCAGAGCGACCGCATCATCGGCCATGAGACCCGGATGATAGAATTCGGGATCATGCGGCTTGTCGGACAATCCATGCCCACGATTGTCGATGGTAATCGCCTGATAGCCGGCCCCGGTCAGTGTTTCGATCCAGCCGGTATCGAGCCAGTTAACCTTGCCGCTCGAGGCGAAGCCATGAATGCAGAGAACCGGAGCGCCATCACCATGAACGTCGTAGGCCAGAGAAAGACCGGAGGTTGAAAAGTGGGGCATGACGAGCTCGATGCGGTTTCCTTGCCGTGGGTTTTGCGGGTTGAGCCGACAATTGCAAGCCCAATCGGGATGCAAAGGCCCTTTGCGCTGCGGCGCGCCTTTGCCCTTTTCTTGACTCAGAGCTTTGGCTATGGTCGCGCCAATTCCAATTCTACCCAGGTTCCGGACCATGGCTCACGGCTCGACCCCGCATTTCCATAATACCCAAGGTCTGCGCACGATCGAGGTCGGCTCCAAGGAATTCATGTGCGTCGGCGCCTTGCCGCCCTTCGATCATCCGCACATCTTCATCGACATGGGCAAGGACAACGAGGCCGTCTGCCCCTACTGCTCGACGCTCTACATCTTCAAGGCCGAGCTAGGCGCGGGTCATGCCCACCCCGCTTCAGCCGTGTTCGAGGCTGACGCCGCCTGAGTGACCTCATGCCCGAAGGGGGTCGCAATTTCATCATCGCAGGGGCCGGCATATCCGGCCTGACGCTGGCTCTTGCTCTGGCCAAGTTTGGCGCAGGCGTGCTCGTCCTGGACCGCAGCCCCCACTTGCAGGAGTTCGGCGCGGGCCTGCAGATCAGCCCCAATGCGCGCCACTGCCTGCACCAGCTCGGTCTCGGGCCGGCCCTGGACGCGATAGGCTTTGAGCCCGCAGCCCTAGACCTTTATGCGCAGGGACGCCTTGCTCCCTCGATGAGCATGGAACTAGGCGACATTATGCGCGAGCGCTTCGGCGCACCATACACAGTCATGCACCGTGCGGACCTGGCAGACCTGCTACATCGTGCCTGCCGGCGCTTTGCCAACATCGACATCAGCTTCGGCGTGCGGCACTGGGACGTGGTTTCTCATGCGCGCGGCGTGAGCGTCGCCATCGACGAAGCGGATGGACAGAGCCGGACTTCCAGGGCCCATGCCTTTATCGGCGCCGATGGCGTCCATTCCAGAACGCGCCGCACCGTCCTTGGCGGGCCCGATGCCAGGTTTGGCAAACGCATCGCCTGGCGGACCCTGGTTCCGGCCGAAATGCTGTCTGGGCAGCTTGCGGCGGATCGGGTTTCGGTTTTCTTCGGCTCCGGCTTCCACCTTGTCTGCTATCCGCTGCCCCATCGCGGGCAAGTCAATCTTGCCCTCTTCCTGCCGGACAGGACCCATGAACCCACAGGACAGCCGCGCTTGGTGCGGCCTGGCGCAAAAGTGGAAAGCCTGATGAGCGCAGCCGGCGACAGCTGGACGCCCTGGCCGCTCCATACCGTGCACACCCGCTCCTGGCACGTCGGCAATATCGGTCTCATTGGCGACGCCGCTCATGCCATGGTGCCGTTCCAGGCGCAGGGCGCCGCGATGGGAATAGAGGATGCAAGCGTGCTTGCACCGCTGCTGATGGAAACGAAAGACGCTGATGCCGCGTTTGCGCATTATGCGGGTCTGCGACAGAAGCGCGTGGAGCGCGTTGCCGCGCTTTCCGCACAAAACGGGCGCATCTTCCATCTGCCCTGGCCCATGAGCACCGCGCGAGACATGGTCATGTCAGCGCAGGGCCCCCGCGCCCACTTGCGGCGACTGGGCTGGATTTACAGCTACAAGGCGGCAGCGAACAGCTAGCCGACCTTGCGTAACCGGGCTGGGCCATGTCAATTGCATGGCTTGAGCCTGCGGAGCGGGACAGGAAAAAGGTTCGAAAAACCGCATGCAAGCTGCGACCCGCTCCCGACTTACCCTCACCTGCATTCTCATCACGATCCTTATCGACATGATCGGGGTGGGCATCATCGTGCCGGTTCTGCCCGAGCTGCTGGAGGAACTGACCGGCGGCAGCGTAGCAGACGCGGCGGTGATCGGGGGCTACCTGGTCTTTGCCTATGCCTTCATGCAATTCGTCTTCTCGCCAATCCTGGGCAATCTCTCCGACCGCTTCGGGCGCCGCCCGGTCCTGCTGATATCGCTTCTGGGCCTGACATTCGACTACCTCATGATGTCGATTGCGCCCTTCGTCTGGTATCTCTTCATCGGGCGCATTATCGCCGGCATCGCCGGGGCAGCTTTGGCGACGGCAACAGCCTACATGGCCGATATCACCCCGCCGCACAAACGTACCCAGCGCTTCGGGCTCATAGGCGCCGCCTTCGGCCTTGGCTTTATCATCGGACCGGTCATTGGCGGCGAGCTCGGCGAAATCGGCCCGCGCGTGCCCTTCTACGCCGCCGCCGCCCTGGCATTCGGTAATTTTCTTTTCGGCCTCCTGGTCTTGCCCGAAAGCCTTCCCAAGGCCTCGCGTCGCAAGTTCGACATTCGCCGCGCCAACCCCCTGGGCGCCGTTCTCGCCCTCAAGAAGTATCCCTCCGTGCTTTGGCTCCTGGGCGTGCTGTTCTTCTTCCAGCTCTCCGCTCAGGCGCTTCCGACTGTCTTCAGCTATTTCACGGTCGAGATGTTCAACTTCACGTCCTCCACCATCGGCCGAACGCTGGGCGCATTCGGACTAGGCTTTGCCATCAGCCAGGCGGTGCTGGCCGGTCCGCTGTCACGGGGTCTGGGCGAGCCGGCCGTGGCCATGATCGGCCTACTAGCCGCCGTAGCGGCCTTTGCCGGCATCGCCTTCGCCGAGGACGTCTACTATCTCTATCTGTTCATTCTCGTAGGCACGGTGAGCGGTCTGGCGCCGCCTGCCATCAATGGCGTCCTGTCCAGGCAGGTGCCGGACAACAGCCAGGGCGAATTGCAGGGCGCAGTCAATGCCGCCAGTTCTCTGGCCACCATTATAGGCCCCCTCGTCGCCACACAGATTTTTTCATACTACACCGCCTCCGGCTCCGATCATTATTTTCCCGGCGCCCCGTTCATCGCTGCCAGCGTCAGCGTCGCTGCGGCACTGGTGCTCTTTGGCTTTGCCGCGTGGCGGTTCGAGCTGGGGCACAGGCCCAGCATCGCCGATCACCCCCATGCCCCGGAAATGGCGCCGCCGGGGCAGGTCCGTACCCCACCGATAGATGACGATGAGCCCTATAACGATCCGACCCGCCCATGACGGTGACTGGCCGAGCCTGCTCGCCATGCTCAAGCCGGTCTTTTCCGCTGGCGAGACCTATGCCGTCGACCGCGATCTCGACGATGACGCCATCCGCACTTTTTGGATGATGGATGCGCATGAGGTGTTCGTGGCCGAACGCGACGGACAGGTCCTGGGCACCTATTACCTGATGCCCAATCGGCATGGCGGCGGCGCCCATGTCGCCAATTGTGGTTACGTCACTGCCGCTGCTGCG
Organism: Devosia chinhatensis; assembly: GCF_000969445.1. Lineage (NCBI taxonomy): Bacteria > Pseudomonadati > Pseudomonadota > Alphaproteobacteria > Hyphomicrobiales > Devosiaceae > Devosia > Devosia chinhatensis. Next base: position 1,709,582 of record NZ_JZEY01000054.1, read on the forward strand.
CAGGGACAGGGCATTGCCAGCGCCATGTGCCGACACTCGCTCGATCGGGCGCGGCAACGCGGCTTCCGCGCCATGCAGTTCAACCATGTCGTGTCCACCAATCGCGGCGCCGTGGCCCTATGGCAAAAGCTGGGCTTTGACATCGTCGGCATCCTGCCCGGCGCCTTTCACCACCCCGTCCATGGCTATGTCGACGCCTTTGTGATGTTCCAGACGCTCTAGCCGCCCTCTTGCGCGCTGAACCGGGATGCGCACCAGCGCGTAATGATGCCATGGCAAAACTGCGCTTCATTCTGGGTGATCACCTGTCGCGACGCGTCACCGCCCTTCAGGATATCGATCCGCAATCGGACATCGTGCTGATGGCCGAGGTGGGCAGCGAATCCAGCGTTGTGGGATTCCACAAGCAAAAGCTTGTCTTCATCTACGCGGCAATGCGCCACTTCGCACAGGGCTTGCGCGAGGAAGGCATCAAGGTCGACTACATCAAGCTCGACGACAGCGGGAACAGCCAGAATCTGGAAGGGGAACTGGAACGAGCCCTTATGCGCCACCACGTGGAGGCTGTGGTGGTAACCGAGCCCGGCGCGTGGCGTGTGCGCGAGATGATGGACAATTGGCAGACGCGTCTGGGCCTGCCGGTCGAAATCCGGGACGACGATCGCTTTGTTTGCGGCCACGGCGAATTCCGCGCTTGGGCCGAGCCCCGAAAGTCGCTGCGGATGGAGTTCTTCTACCGGGAAATGCGCCGTAAGACCGGGCTATTGATGGCGGGCACCGAACCCGAAGGCGGGCAATGGAATTTCGACGCGGAGAACCGCGAGCCTCTTCCTGCCGAATATGTGCCGCCCCGGCGCCTGCGCTTTGAACCGGACTCCGAAACCCAGGCCGTGATCGACCAGGTCCGTAAACGCTATTCTAGCAATTTCGGCGATCTCGAACCCTTCGAATGGGCAGTGACGCGCGATGGCGCTTTGCAGGCACTGGATCATTTCATCGAGACCGCCCTGCCCGGTTTCGGCACGTTCCAGGACGCAATGCGTACCGGGGAGCCATTCCTGCATCATGGCTTGCTCTCGCCCTATCTCAATGTGGGCCTGTTGACCGCGGACGAGGTTTGCCGGGCGGCAGAACGGGCATATTACCAGGGTGACGCGCCTTTGAACGCCGTCGAGGGCTTCATTCGCCAGATCATCGGTTGGCGTGAATATGTGCGCGGCATTTACTGGTGGAAGATGCCGGACTATTCCAAATCAAACGTCCTCGGCGCTGGACGCGACCTGCCCTGGTTCTACTGGTCAGGCAAGACGACCATGAATTGCTTGAAACAGGCGATCGCCGACACTGCGCGCCATGCTTATGCCCATCACATTCAGCGGCTCATGGTCACCGGCAATTTTGCACTCCTTGCCGGCATCGCGCCCGCGCAAATCGAAGCCTGGTATCTGGCCGTCTATATCGACGCCTTCGATTGGGTCGAGCTGCCCAATGTTCATGGCATGGTGATGTTCGCCGATGGAGGGCTGCTGGCCTCAAAACCCTATGCGGCGTCCGGAGCCTACATCAACCGCATGTCCGACTATTGCGGCAATTGCCGATACAGCCCCAAGACCAGGGACGGCGAGAAAGCCTGTCCGATCACCCTGCTCTACTGGAACTTCCTCGTTGAGAACCGACATACGCTGCAGTCCAATCCTCGGATGAAGATGCCCTATCGCAACCTCGACAGGATGGATGCCGCCGCGCTAGCCAATATCCGGGCGCGGGCGCAAGGCTTCCTGGAACGCTTGTCAGCGACAAAGGACGAGGCTGACGATGAACCGCAGATGCGGCTGGACGTCTAGACGTCGCCCAAAAGCAAGAGGCCGGGGCAAGCCCGGCCTCTTGTAATCAGATCTCGAAAACTCACTTGCCCAGCGTCGACGGCCACGTGCCGTGCAGGTCGGTGCCACGACCTTCGATTTCGAAGCCATGGGCACCGAAGAAATCGCGCTGGCCCTGGGTGAGGTTTGCCGTGCCCTGAGCCTGGCGGTAGCTGTCGAAATAGCTGAGCGAGGCAGACAGACAGATCATCGGGAATTCGCCGATCGCTGCTGCGGCGATCACCTTTCGCAGGCTCGGATGGCTATCCTTCATGATCGAAACGAAGTCCGGCACCACAAGCAGGTTCACCGCTTCACCCTTGGCATAGGCGCTCGACATCTGGTCGAGGAACCGCGACCGGATGATACATCCGGCACGCCAGATCTTGGCGATTGTTGCCAGCGGCAGCGACCAGCCGAATTCTTCCGAAGCCTTGGCGATGACGGCAAAGCCCTGCGCATAGGACACGATCTTGCCGGCCAGTAGCGCCTTTTCGAGGTCCGCCAGGGTCACGTCGGTCTTGGGACGGTTCGGCTTGCCATAGACAGCCTCCGCGGCAACGCGCTCAGCCTTGCGTGAGGAAATCGAGCGGGCGGCCACGGCGCCTTCGATGGCGGTGGCGGGCACGCCCATCTGCTGGGCCACGATGGCTGACCAGACGCCTGTGCCCTTCTGGCCTGCCTTGTCGAGGATCAGTTCGACCAGCGGCTTGCCGGTCTCGCCATCGACGGCGTCGAGCACATGACCGGTGATTTCGATGAGATAGGAATTGAGCGGACCTTTGTTCCACTCCTTGAAGACAGTGGCGCATTCCTTGGGAGACATGCCCAAACCATCGCGCATCACGCCGTAAATTTCGGCGATCATCTGCATGTCGCCATACTCGATGCCGTTATGGATCATCTTGACGAAATGGCCGGCGCCGCCTTCACCCAGATAGGCACAGCAGCTCTCACCGTTGAACTGGGCCGCGATGGCCGTCAGCACGGCCTCGGCATTGTGCCACTGTTCCTTGGAACCACCGACCATGATCGAGGGACCGTGGCGGGCGCCCTCTTCACCGCCGGACACGCCGACGCCGAGATAGCCGATATTCTTGGGCTTGAGATAGTCGAACCGGCGTTGCGTGTCGGTATAAAGCGAATTGCCGCATTCGATGATGGCATCGCCAGCCTCAAGGTGCGGCAGCAACTGCTCGATCATGTCGTCGACCGGCTGGCCGGCCTTGACCATGATGATGATCGAGCGCGGTGCCTTCACCGTCTGGACGAAATCGGCCAGGTCATATTTCGGGATCGTGTTGCCGTCGAGGCCCTGCGCCTTGGCTTCGGCAACGAATTCGTCGATGCGGCCGGGCGACCGGTTGTGAACGGCGACGGTATAGCCCTTCTCCGCGATGTTGAGGGCCAGGTTGGAACCCATCACCGCCAGGCCGATCAGGCCGATATCCGCAGTCGACATCCGCAAAGTCCTTCCGAAATCGTCGTATCATGCATGCAGCGCATGGCGCGCGGCGGCGAAATGACCACAATATGGCGCGCGAAGGAAGGGCCGAATGCACACTTTTCGACCATCGCCCCTGCCTTGTATGGAAGTTTTATCCATCCTTGCGCACCTGGTCAGCGTAAACTAACAAGCTCGGAGGGAACATGGGAGCCAAGATGAGCACGAAGTCGCCATTCGACCTTGCGGGACGCCGGGCACTGGTCACTGGATCCAGCCGCGGCCTTGGTTTTGCCATGGCAAAAGCTCTTGCAGAAGCAGGCGCTGCCATTGTGCTCAATGCCAGAGACAGCGTCGCGCTAGGCAACGCGGCCGCCGATCTTGGCCAGATGGGCCATAGGGTCACTGCGGTGGCATTCGACGTGACCAATCGCGACAGCGTCAACGATGCAGTCAGCCATATCGAAGACGAGATCGGCCCGATCGACATTCTGGTCAACAATGCCGGCATGCAGTTTCGCTCGGCGCTGGAAGCGTTTCCGCCGGAAAAGTTCGACCAGATCATCAACACCAATTTGACTTCCGTGTTCAACGTCGCCCAGCCGGTGGCGCGCCACATGATCTCGCGCGGACACGGAAAGATCATCAATATCTGTTCGCTACTGGCCGAAGTGTCGCGGCCCTCCATCGCTCCTTATGCGGCCACTAAGGGTGCCGTCGCCAATCTCACCCGTGGCATGGCTGTGGACTGGGCCCGGCATGGACTCAATGTCAACGGCATCGCCCCCGGCTATTTCGCCACCGAGATGAACGACGCCTTGCTCAAGGACGAGAAGTTCAATTCCTGGATTTCCGGCCGTACCCCCATGGGCCGTTGGGGCCAGCCCGAAGAACTGGGCGGTGCTGCCGTCTTCCTGGCCTCCGAGGCCTCACGCTTTGTCAATGGACACATTCTTTATGTCGACGGCGCCTTCACAGCCACGGTTTGAGCCGGCTCGCATCATCATCGTGATGGGCGTTAGCTCGTCAGGAAAATCGACCGTGGGCGCCGCGCTCGGCCGGGCATTGCATGCCCCCTTTCTCGATGGCGACAGGTATCACCCCGAAGCCAATGTCGAGAAAATGCGTAATGGCATTGCGTTGACCGATGAGGACCGCTGGCCCTGGCTAGAAGCCCTGACCGCCGCGCTGAAGGAAGCCGCGCAGAAAAAGGGCGTTGCCGTCGGAGCCTGCTCGGCCCTGAAAAAGGCCTATCGAGATTTCATCACGGAAAAGGCAGGCGAAGCCGTGCTGTTCGTTTATCTGGATGGCAGCCGCGATGTGATTGCCGAGCGCATGGCCAGGCGCAACCATGAATATATGCCGACCAGCCTGCTCGACAGCCAGTTCGCCACCCTCGAAAAGCCCGACCCGACAACCGAGAATGTACTGAATGTCCCGGTCACCGACAGCCCGGAGAAAATCGTGCGGACTGTCACTGGTGCACTCGATCACCTCAAGACGTTCAAGCGCTGGCAATAATCATTTGCTCTGCTGCCGCTGCTGCACTTCGGTTGAGGGTTGTTGCCATGGCCAGCGACCCGACACTTCGACCTCAAGCGAGAGGCTGAGGAAGGTGCGTATCGCCACGATGCCAGCAAGGACTGCCAGGCTTTCGAGGCTGGGCTCGATGGCAACCGTGGCGATGATGTCCGCTGCTACGAGAAATTCCAGCCCGAGCAGGATACCGCGCCCGGCGTCGGCGCGGTAGCGTCGAAACCTAGGTTCATCGGCTTTGGCCAAAACAACGCTGAGCGCGAAGCGCACGCTGCCATAGATCAGCCCGCCCACTATGATGGCGATCCCGCACCATTCGATGGTGCGGGTAATCACGTTGAGCAGATTTGCCGTAAAGATGCTGTCCATGCCGGTCCCCGTTGCCGCTTGGGCCAACGCAGACAGGCATGGATGCGATCCCCAGGGGGTTACTGCGCGGCGTAGCCGCCATCGACGAGATGGTAGGAGCCCGTGATGTTGGACGCGGCATCGGACAGCAGGAACAGCGTCATCGCCGCCACTTCGTCCGGCTTGCCTAGCCGACCAATGGGATGCAGGCTCTTGAGCCCCGACATGGCCTCTTCGGACATGTTCGCGCCCAGAAGCGGGGTTTCGATAAAGCCAGGACCTACGGCGGTCACGCGTATGTTCTTTTGCGCATAATCGATGGCCGCCGCCTTCGTCATGCCCACCACGCCATGCTTGGCTGCGACATATGCCGGGGCACTGGCAAAGCCATTCGTTCCAAGGATCGACGCCATGTTGACGATGGACCCGCCACCTGTCTTGAGCATGGCGGCAATTTCCGCCTTCATCGAATAAAAGACCGAATGCAGGTTGACGTCGATGACCTTGTGCCAGTCGTCGAGACTGTAATCGCCCAAGGCGGCGGCCTTGCCGCCGATGCCGGCATTGTTCACGGCCACGTCGAGCCGGCCAAACGTGTCGACCGCGAATTGCACGGCGCTGTCGACCTGGTCCGCCTGACCTACATCCACGGAAACGGCAGCGGCCTCCCCGCCCGATGCCTTGATGGCAGCAACCACTTTCTCAGCCGCATCCATCTTGAGATCGGCCACGACGACCTTGGCTCCGCGCTCCGCCAATTGCCGGGCAACAGCCTCGCCGATACCCGAAGCTGCGCCGGTGACGAAGGCGACCTTGCCTGCAAAATCCTTGTTCATGGTAATCTCCTTGGTTTGTACCCTTGATGTAGGGACACAAACCCGGCCACGCCATGATCGAGGTCAAAGTCGGGACTGAACAGTGCGTTCAGCCTGAGGTTGGAGGCTGCGGCACGCCTGGCTGGCGGGAGAGGCTTGCATTGGCGTAGCGATCATCCTGGCTCACTTCCTGCCCCGCCCATTCGGGCATATCGATGGCCTGATCTGGGCTCGAAAGTTCCACCTCGGCAATGATCAGTCCGGCATGGGCGCCATCGAATACGTCAACCTCCCATTCAAGGCCGCGATACGGCACAATATGCCGGCTTTTCTCCACCACGTCTGGCCGCGCGATCTCCAGCAGCGCCCTGCCCTCCTCGATTGGCACTTCATATTCGAATTCGGCCCGCGAAATGCCGCTGGTCGGCCCCTTGAGCGTGAGGATGGCCTTTGCATCGTCCACGATCCGGATGCGCACCGTGGCCTTGGCATTAGTCGATAGATAGCCCTGGCGCATCGACCACACGGACGTCACGCAGGCTCGCCAACCGTCGCCCGCCACCAAGAATTTTCGCTCAATCTCGACGCCCATGTCACTCACCCTGTGTCCCGCTGCCAGATAAGGCCCGACAATGCCCTGCCGAGACCGACCCGATGGTATCGTAATGTGACTGGATGGCGCTAGCGAGCGACACACGGCAAGGCAATCGAACAGACGGGGCACTAGGACTTAGCTTAGTGCCAGGAGTACGGACTTCTGAGCCGGGGTACATCCTGCCCCCGCGGCTGGCACAAAAAGAAAGGGCCCCGCGAGGGGGCCCTGAGAAATCAGCATCATATTAGTTCTTTAGGGCCTTGCCAGCCTTGTCTTTAACTTCGCCGGCCTTCTGCTGGACCTTGCCTTCGGCCTTGTCCATCCTGCCTTCAGCCTGCAGCTTGCTATTGCCAGTCAAACCGCCGACGGCATCCTTGACTGCACCCTTGGCCTGCTTGCCGGCGCCCTTCACTTCATCCTTGTGCATGACGGTCTCCTTTCAAGAAACTCGCCGATACAACCCGCAGTGCCCCGTGGCCGTTCCTGCGGCACTTATCACAAGTTAGTCACGCGGACGGTCGGCACAAATGGTCAATCCTTCCCGCCTCTGCTAGACAATCCACCATGCCAGCAATGCCCACGCTTCTCGATTACCACCCGCCAACCGATCCCTACCTCAATGTCCTGCACGTCGATGACGATATCCTCGTCGTGGACAAACAGAGCGGGCTCTTGAGCGTTCCGGGCAAGGACCCGAGCCTATGGGACTGCATCGAACATCGTGCGCGCCAGACCTGGCCAAGCGCCGGCATGTGCCATCGGCTCGATAAGGACACGTCTGGCGTCCTGGTGCTGGCACTCAACAAGAAAGCGCACGGATTCATCGGCAGCCAATTCGAGCACCGCAAGACCACCAAGCACTACGTGGCGCGCGTCTCGGGTATCATGAAAGATGACACTGGCCTCGTCGATCTGCCGCTGGCCACCGACTGGCTGAACAAGCCGCGCCAGCGCGTCGATCAAGATCATGGACGCCCGTCGCAGACCGAATGGCAGGTCATTGAGCGCGAAGACACGGCCACTCGTGTCAAGCTCGTGCCGCTCACCGGCCGCACGCACCAGCTCAGGGTCCACATGAAGGCCATTGGCCATGTGATTCTGGGCGATGCCTTTTATGCTGAAGCTGCAGACTTTTCAGCAGCCGAACGGTTGCAATTGCACGCCGCAGAACTGGGCTTTACCCATCCCACCACGGGCGCGTTCATGACCTTCAGAGCGCCACTGCCGTTCTGAATCGTTTGAGCTCTATTCCCCGATATATTCCACCTCGATCCGCTGAAAGAGCGCGCCGTCCTTCATCGTGTCGAGCCAGCGGTAGAACGCCGCCAGATCGGCAAACCCAGCCCGCTGCGCCTCCATATCGGTAACATCGTCGGGGCTCATATCGGTGACGTCTTTGATCGCCAGCAGCCCTACCTTGGTTTTGAGCGTGCCGCCGGCCTTGACTGTCGGACGGTTCCAGCGCCGGAAGATGAGATCCACCTTGCCCGCTTTGATCTCTTCGAGCAGGTCGCGCTTGAGCAGCATCAGTCCAGCACCGCCGTGGCCGTCATTTCGATCCTGAGGCCCTTGGCCAGCAATTCCTTGACCACAACCGTGGCGCGCACCGGGAAGGGTTGGGCCGTGAAGAATTCACGATAAACCGCGTTCATGCCTGGCGCATCAGTGCTGTCGACGAGGAAAATCTGCACCATGACCAAGTTCGCCAGCGTGCCGCCCGCGGCCTTGACTGCAATCTCGAGATTTTCGATGCAGCGACGCGTCTGTACCTCTATCCCGCCATCGACAATGTCCCCGGTCTCTGGGTCCTCTGCAATCGCCACCAGCCACACATGCTTGCCCGCCCGCACCGCATCATTGATGGGCGCCGAAGAGGGCGCGATACCGGTTTCAATACGCTCGATCATCTGCTCTCCATCAAAGAATCGTCAGCATGCAATTGTCTTGCGCAGAGCCTTGTGACAAAGACGGGCGGCCGGGCCAAGCGGGCGTGGTGGAATTGGTAGACACAAGGGACTTAAAATCCCTCGGCGCTAGCCTTGCGGGTTCGATTCCCGCCGCCCGCACCAAGTTTTACCGATCTCTTCGAACAATGAGATACACATCCCGAGCCAACAAAAATTCAGGCCAGCTCAAACGGAAAAGGCGAAGGCTCCCAGTAGCGTAAAACTCCGCGCTCTTGGACGCTTAGCGTTTCCCACCGGTGTAGCAACGACGCAATTGAGGCGCACTTTGAGCCAGATATTAACTCGAGGAGCGTCGCGAGTTCGGACAACCTCTCGACTAAGGCGTCTTGGGAACGTTGCTGTCGCTGCCAACCCTTGCTTCCTTTCTTGTAGTATTGCGCAATGCGAGCGGCATTCCACTGCAAATGCTTTTCTTCAGAATGAACCCACTCGGAAAGTATACTTTCTGCCGCTTCGAATTCTCCAAGCGCAGTATGTAGTAAAGCTTTGGAAATTGGCGACTTCCCGGTTCCAAGAAACGGCACCCACGTATATCTGAGGAGACCTCGGAGTGTATCTATCTGGGGGAAAAGTTCGACTGTGACCTGTTCTAGATTTTCTAGAAACTGCTCGGCGAAAGCCGGGTCGTCAAGAGATCCGCTCGCACCGTCTATCATATTTCCAATGCCGGCAACGAACGAGGGCGGCGGGCCGAATAAAACTCCGGCGAACCATGATGTGCGGACATCCCTGGCTGAAGACAATCTATCTATAAAGAACCCCGTCCACATGTGTTGGATAGGGTGCCGAAAAATTTCGCGCTTCCGGTAACGAAACTCTCTGTTTCGGGTCAAGAACGGTTGCGAAATTTTCCTTACGTCGGCGTCGGTTGTCATTCAAATGGTCGCACTTCCACTATGTAGACGAGGATATCCTTGGGCAGCTTGCTCAAAATTTCCAAAATTCGTGATTCCGAAAGACCGGATGTCCCAGTTTTGACGTCGTACACGCAATACATCGTTGCATTCACCTTTTCGACGATGTCGAGACGGGTGGTCCCCCGCTGGCCATAGCGAGGTCCTCCTGCTGCAGTGCTATCCAGCCTTTGCCCGTCCACCGACAGTTCGGAAAAAATATTGGCGAACGTGCTCGGAAAGGCGCGCTTCAGCTCTTCTACTCGCTTATGGATCGCCCAATGGACATTGTTTCCCCATTCCCGGGCCGACATCGACGAGCGTTGCGGCAAGTTCACTGTCGCAGCCTCAGTAGTCCAGGTCTGGACATTCGGCAGAGCCCTACAAGCCTGAGCAACTTGCTCCGCGGTCAGAGATTCTTGTTGCAGATTAACCACATCTCCCGCCGTTCCTCCTGTCCAAACTCTAAATGCAATGACTGGTATGTCGCCCTCGCCTAATCCCAAGGCATGTGGGGCTGCTACTGCGGCATTGAACAGTCTGATTGCGGCACGGAGAGCAACTGGAACAATTCCAACCACAAGCGTGATGGGCTCGGTTTGGTTCTCACTTGGTTCGATCTGAGATACAGCCGATGCCAGTGGGAGAGGCGGTGTGGTCCAAGGAGCAAAAATGCGAAGCTGTGCCACAGTTACTTTCGGTCGTCCCACCTCATGAACTGTTGTCTCCTGAACACCGGTAGATCTCACCGATTGATATGCGGCGCCATCAGGTAACAATACCTTTTGTGAAACGCTGTCAGCTTGAAATACGGAGATGATCCTCGTGCCATCGAAGACGTCGATAATGGACGCAGCAATGCTGCCATCGGGACGGACAAGTTTTTCAATAGCGGCAATTTGCTGGGTTAGACTCGTCGCAACTTCCCGGCTGCGCGAAAGCTGCAAGAGCGAATCCGGCACATTTGGATTCCCGTAGTACGGATCAGCCCAACATCGACAATTTATCGCTGAGCCAGGATGCCCTCCAGCGGGCGGATCAGACCAAGGGAAAATCCGGCCGTTTAGAGCCGCATGTGCATGGCGAACCTTGTCGTCGCCAGCCGTGCGCCAGGTGTAGTGTGTTGTGGGTCTGCCATCCCTCAACGTCTTGAGAGAAAGGCCGGCACAGAGGTCGAGGAATTTTTGCTCGTCGCCCGCTAAAGTCCTGAGTCTGTGTAATGCTTCAGGCACCGTCCCGAGACGGATATAACTCTCAAACGCCTTTAACTCGGTCAGTTCCTGAAGTGCTTTACGAACCGATTGAAGTCGTGCGGATAGCTTTGTCATGTTCTGCCCTCTTTGTGCCGAGAGGGCAGAATGTCATTGTGCGTTCAGGTGAGGATAAGTTGAGCTGTTAGTCCGTGCCGCCCGAAATCGGCGCCACATACGCTACATCCAGGTCCCAGGGAAAGAAGATCCAGGTGTCCTGGCTGACCTCGGTGATGAACGTGTCCACCATGTCCCGGCCCTTTGGCTTGGCATACACGGTCGCAAAATGCGCACCCGGCAGCATGTCGCGCACGACGCGGGCGGTGTTGCCGGTGTCCACCAGATCGTCGACGATCAGCACCTTGCCACCATTGCGAGCCAGGTCTAGCACCGGCTGGCTGATCTCCTTGAGCACCTTGATCCCGCTTTGGTTCTGGTGGTCGTAGCTCTTACAGGCAACGGTCTCCACGGTGCGGATATTAAGCTCGCGCGCCACAATGGCCGCCGGGACGAGGCCGCCGCGGGCAATGGCGACCACGGCGTCGAACGGGCCGACACTGGCAAGGCGCCAGGCCAGCGCGCGGCTGTCACGGTGGAACTGATCCCAAGTGACGGGAAACGACTTCTGGTTCGGGTTGCTCACAAGGCTCTCCTGGCGGCGGCGCAACGAAATAAGGGAGTGTGCTTAGCAAAACATGGGCGTTCCGCCAATTCTCCAGCGGCAATTTCCCGTTATTGCCGCACCAAGGGCTTAATAAGCGTCGTCTGGTGGCGCAATGCCAGCCTTGCGATGAGCTTCCGACACCATTTCACGCACCTTACCGGCCGCCTCTTCGAGCCGCACCGGATCGGACGAGCGTAGAACCAGTTCGGTCATCACGCGGGTCTGGCCCATTTGGGGATAGGAGCCCATTTTGACGTCGGGGTATTGCTCTTGAAGCGCGCCGAGCGGCCCGCCCACGGTGCCCTCCCCTACCGCCGCCTTGACGGTCACCGACATGACCTTCTTGCCACCCTGGAGCGTTGGCGCCAGCGCCTCGAGCATGGCGCGCATGATCACCGGCACGCCAGCCATGACATGCACATTGCCCATGCGGAAGCCCGGCGCGGCGCTGACGGAATTGACGATGAGGTCAGCGCCCTCGGGGATTCTCGCCATGCGCAGCCGCGCTTCGTTCACCTCGGTTCCGGTCTGCTGCCAGCGCGCTTCCAGCATGGCGCGGGCCTGCGCATTGATGGGCAGCGCGACGCCGAACGCCCTTGCGATGGCATCGGCAGTGATGTCGTCGTGCGTCGGCCCGATGCCGCCGGTGGTAAAAACATAGGTATAGCGTGCGCGCAATGTATTCACGGCCTCGACAATGGCTTCCATGTCGTCGGAGACGATACGCACCTCGGTGAGATCAATGCCCAGATCGGTACAGAAATCGGCGACCGCGCCGATATTGACGTCTTTGGTGCGTCCGGACAGGATTTCATCGCCGATGACGATCATTCCGGCGGTAACGCGTTGTTCTGGCTGGGTCATGGTCCGATTTCCGATAAGGCCCTTCTGGATGCCTTGGCAGACAAAGCAGTGTCAAGCCGCCCAGTGGCCTTCCCATCGAAGGACGATCCCCCTATTTTGCGGCCAGGAGAGCTCTCATGATCACTTACGTCGACGCTAGCAACAAAGCCCGCCGCACCCCCGGGGTTATCCCTGTGCATGGGAGCGAAGGCTTTGAGGGCATGCGCAAGGCCGGGAACCTGACCGCACAGGCTCTGGACATTCTGACCGAATATGTCGAACCCGGCGTGCCGACGGCCAAGCTCGACCAGATCGCCTATGAATTCGCTCGCGACAATGGCGCGGTTCCGGCAACGATCTTCTACAAGGGCTATCGCCATTCGCTATGCACATCGATCAACCATGTCGTGTGCCACGGCATTCCCGATGAACGACCGCTGCGCGACGGCGACATCGTCAATATCGATCTGACGCTGGTGGTGGACGGCTGGCATGGAGATTCTAGCCGCATGTACGCGGTGGGCGAAATCTCCCGCAAGGCCGAGCGCCTGATCGAGGTGACCTACGACTGTCTGGAGGCGGGCATAGCCGCTGCCAGGCCGGGCAATACGACCGGCGATATCGGCGCGGCGATCCAGGGCTTGGCCGAAGCCGAACGCATGAGCGTCGTCCGCGACTTCGTGGGCCACGGGCTGGGCAAGCTCTTCCACGATGAGCCCAATATCCTTCACTTCGGCACCCCTGGCACCGGCGTACCGCTCAAGCCGGGCATGATCTTCACGATCGAGCCGATGATCAACCTGGGTCGGCCGCACGTGAAAATTCTTTCGGACGGCTGGACGGCGGTGACGCGCGACCGCACGCTTTCGGCGCAATGCGAACACTCCATCGGCATTACCGAAACGGGCTGTGAAATCTTCACGGGCTCACCCGGCGGCCTGTTCAATCCCCTCGCGAGCCGGACCAAAGCGTGAGCAAAAAAACCGCGGACATGGAATCGGGCATGGCCGAGGCGGCAAAACCGCATTACCTCGGCCATCGCGAACGCGCCCGTGAACGTTTCAATGCTGTGGGCGGTGAGGCCCTTGCAGATTATGAACTCTTGGAGCTGCTGCTCCATATCCTGCTGCCCCAGCGTGACACCAAGGCTCTCGCCAAGACCCTGCTGGCCCATTTCGGGTCGTTCTCAGCCGTGCTTGGGGCATCCCCTGCCCGCCTGGCGGAGGTCAAAGGGCTCGGCCAAACCTCGATCACCAATCTCAAGGTCATCCAGGCCGTCGCGCAGCGCTATGGCCGCGACCAGATCGACCGCGAACAACCGATTCTGGCATCGTGGTCGCAACTGATCGATTATTGTCGCAGCCAGATGGCCTATGAAACCATCGAGCAGTTTCGAATTCTCTTCCTCGACAAGAAGAACCGGCTGATCGCCGACGAGGTGCAGCAGGTCGGCACGGTCGACCACACGCCGGTCTATCCCCGCGAGGTTATCCGGCGCAGCCTTGAACTGTCCGCGACAGCGCTGATCCTCGTCCATAACCATCCGTCCGGCGACCCAGCTCCGTCATCGGCAGACGTGCGCATGACAAGAGAAATTGCAGACATTGCCAAGCCGCTGGGCATCGTGCTGCACGACCACCTTATCATCGGAAAATCCGGCCATGCCTCACTTCGGGGTCTCAAGCTGATCTGATGCGCCCTTGGCCTGGCCCCTGTCGCGCCATTGCTGTACGCGGCGCAGCATGCCTTTGACAGCTGGACTGGACTTGGCCCACCTGCGCAAACGCTGAACGCTTGTATGCACGTCGATCACTGCCTCCCCGAAGGGAGAAAGGCTGATATAGTGGTGGCGCAGCGGGATCTGCACATTGCACCAGTGCCGCTTCTCGTCGGTAAGACCGGCGCCCATATCGAAGGTTCGAATACCGTCACCGAATACCGTTTGCATGACCCGTAGCAGGCACTGCTTCCCAGGCGAGCCATTCTGGATGCGATCGCTGTCGATCATTGACGAAATCAGGCAGAACATCCGCTCGCCATGGACGACATTGTATCGCACCGCCACCACCTCGCCATCGAGACGCAGAACGTGCAACCTCACGTCCAGGCCAGAACTGGCCGCCATGGCCGCCTGATAAAAGCCTGTGAGCTTGTCCTCGACAAAGCAATCGCGGATGCCTTGTTTGCGAAACCGCTCCGAGCGCTGGCGGAACATGGTGTCGATCACCGGACGCGCACGCTCCGGGTCGCTGATTTCCTCGAATGTTACGGCACCCAAGGCAGCCAGGCGGTCGCCCTGCTGCCGATCATGCTTACGGCGCGAGCGGCTGCGCTGCTCGGCGTCACAGTGCTCCCAAGAGGTGAATTCCGCGCGATACAGGCTCTCGGTTTCGAGCGCCGTCCCCAATTCGCCGAACAGCCTGGCCTTGTCTGTCTGCGGATGCGGAATAGAGCGCAGAAAAAGCAAATGCGCGCCGGAAAGAAGGGATGCCACGGAGCGCCAGAGAGCGGTCCGGCCCTCTGCCCCAAGCGCTTCAAGGCGCTCCAGATCGACGATCGGGGCATAGCATCCGGCATTGGCACCGGGAAACCAGGTCAGCACGCGCACCCCAAAAACGCGTTTGAGATGAAGCGGCAGCAGTGCGACCACCTGACCATCCAGTTCGGCCACGACGTAACGCTGATGGCTTTCGGGAATCGCGCGGTCGCGCACCCACAGCCGAATGAAGTCGAAACTCTGGCCGGGTGACTCGATCCCTCTTGCCGTTAGCCGGCGCCAGTCGCCTTCGACGTCCTCTATGCGCTGGGTAACGCGAATGGCAATGCGGTCGAGCGCGATCGATGCGATTTCAGGCTGGTCAATAACCAGACCATCCAT
This sequence comes from Devosia chinhatensis, assembly GCF_000969445.1. Taxonomy (NCBI): domain Bacteria; kingdom Pseudomonadati; phylum Pseudomonadota; class Alphaproteobacteria; order Hyphomicrobiales; family Devosiaceae; genus Devosia; species Devosia chinhatensis. The sequence goes on from NZ_JZEY01000054.1 coordinate 1,724,677, forward strand.
GATCCCCGCAAGCGGTTGAATATTGGCGTTCACCGAAGACCCCCGAACGAATTCGTCGCCAGCATTGTCCGGCCGGGTAAATCAGTCCTGAAAATTGGCACCCTGCAAGCAGCGCAGAGCCGGCAAATTGTCCAAGGGTTAATGCGCGCTTGCCGTCTAGCCGAAAGTTGCTAGCACTGGGAAGGTCTCCAGGAACCAGTAAGAAATACGGGTGAAATTATCGGTGAGAAAAAGCACGCCGGTGAGAACAAGCAGCCCACCCATGACCTTTTCCACGACACCAAGATGCTTTTTGAACCCCTGGAAGAAGGTCAGAAAAGGTCCCACAGCAATGCCGGCCAGAAAGAAGGGAATGCCCAGCCCCAGCGAATAGAGCCCGAGAAGCGACGCCCCTTCCCATGCCGTCTCACGGCTGGCTGCAACTGACAGAATGGCCGCCAGAACCGGCCCGATACAGGGCGTCCAGCCAATGGCGAAAGCCAGACCCAACAGAAATCCACCCAGGGGCCCCGAGGCTACTCCAGGCCCATTATGCCGCAATTGCCGGTCGAGCAGACCGATGCGGTAGACGCCGATAAAGTGCAGGCCCATGGCGATGATGACGATGCCGGCAATCGGTGTGAGGATGGGCAGGAGCTGGCGGAAGACCTGGCCGAATGCGGTCGCCGTCGCCCCCAAGGCAACGAAGATCACCGTAAACCCGAGAATGAAGAAAATTGATGTGACGGCGACCCGCAGCTGAAGGCGACCGCCGACGCCCGCCGACTCGGCGCGCAATTGGTCGTAGCTGGCCCCGCTCATGTAGGTCAGATACGGCGGCACAAGCGGCAGGACACAGGGGCTAAGAAAGCTCAAGACACCCGCACCGATGACCAGAGGCAGGGAAAATTCCACGGCGACGCTCCTTGCTTGGTGTCCTGTGTAGCGCCTTGCAGCCACAAAGCAATGAGCCGCACCGTCGCATCGCGGGCATTTGAGCAGGCTCTACGCGGGCAGCCCTCGCGCAACAAATGCCTGCCATGCCAAAAAATCACGCAACCATAGAGGGCGTTTCTGTCTTTGCCTCTGTGATTGCAATCAGGGAAAGCACCGTGAATAACAACGATCTCTTCGGCGTCTCCACCGCCTGGGTCCTCGCGAATGCGTGGAACGTCCTCGTCGCCATTATCGTCCTGGCTGTCGGCTGGATTCTGGCCGGCTTCATCTCCCGTCAGGTGCGGACGCTGATCAATGCGCGCCTCAAGAACGACGCGACCATAGCGCCGCTTGTCGGACAGATCGTCCGCTACTCCATTCTTTTCGTCACCATTATCGTGGTCCTGGGGCAATTCGGTGTAGAAACCGCCTCGATCCTGGCGGTGCTCGGTGCCGCAGGGCTCGCCATCGCGCTGGCCTTGCAGGGCACGTTGTCCAATATTGCCGCGGGGATCATGCTGGTCTTCCTCAAGCCCTTCAAGGTCGGCGACTATATCAACGCCGACGGCATCGAAGGGTGGGTCGTCGAGGTCGAGCTCTTTGCGACCCGGCTACGCACTTATGAAGGCGTCTATATGTTCGCGCCGAACTCAAAGCTCTCCAACGCAAAAATCATCAATTACAGCCGCGAGGCAAGCCGCGTTGTCGAAACCAAGTTCACAGTGCCGCGCTCGGCCGATCTCGCACAGGTTCGCTCGGAAATCACCGAGATCCTGCGCAGTGACTATTCCGATGCTGCGGACAGCCCTGAAGTGCTCGTAGATGGCCTCGATGAAAACAAGGTGACGCTGGTGGCCCGCGTGCCGGTGCGCAGCAGGGATTGGTGGCAGGCACGTTCTGTGCTGCAGGAAAGGCTCAAGACCAAGCTGGATGACAGGAACAACTTCGCGCCGGTCCAAAACGGCTGAATGTTCAAGGCTCGCTCGGCTATCCCGGCGGGCCTTGACGCTTTCTTTCCTATCGCCAGAGCCTTTCGTTGCACACATGGAAAGCCGGAATTACGGTTTCGACAAGGAGCGGGCGATGCAGGACATACTGCCCAGATTGACAAGTCGGGATCGGATCCGCGTCGCATTGCGCGCCGGATCAGTTGTGGCTCTGTGTATTGCTTCATCGGTCTTCATTACATTCCTGTGCTACCTCTTCCTGGATATCCCAGAGACCGGCCTCGGATATGCGATGGCTGTCTTGCTGCCCTTGCTGCTGGCGACACCAATCTGCCTGTGGCTCTTTGCCCGGATTGAACAGATCAATCTTGCCTATGGGCAGCTTGACGTGATCGCCTCGACCGATTGGTTGACCCAGTGCCTCACCCGCCGGGCGTTCTCGTCATTTGCACAAAAGCCTCGGTCCTCTGGTCAGGGCTGCGCGCTCTTGGTGATCGACGTCGACCACTTCAAGCGCATCAATGATCAATTCGGCCACGACACGGGCGACGTAGCCCTTAGGCTTATTGCAGAGGCCATTCGTGACAATGTCCGCTCCGTTGATGCTGTTGGGCGGCTCGGTGGCGAAGAATTCGGGGTACTGCTGCCCACAGCCGACCACGATCAGGCCGCCCAGGTGGCGGAGCGCATCCGGGTGGCAATCGACGCGATTGAATTTGCTCCCAGTGGGCAGCCCTATCCGCTCAGTGTCAGTATCGGCGCGGCAAGAAGCGTCACGACCATGCATTACGAAGACCTGTTCCGCCATGCCGATCAATCGCTGCTGGATGCCAAGCGCGCCGGCCGCAATCGCGTTTGCTTCGCGGCCATCCCGGCCTGAGCCGAATGCCTTGTCCCGGAAGAGCCTCCTGCGTTAAGCAGAAGACAATCTCCTCCATCCGAGACCGTTCATGATCACACGTCCGCTTCGTATCGCCCCCTCTATCCTGTCCGCCGACTTTGCTCGGCTGGGCGCGGAAGTGCAGGCCATTGCCGAAGCCGGTGCTGACTATGTCCACGTCGATGTCATGGATGGCCATTTCGTGCCGAATATCAGCTTCGGTGCGCCGGTCATGAAGGCTGTACGCGGGCTCACCGATAAGATTTTTGATGTTCATCTGATGATTGCACCGGTCGATCCCTATCTTACCGATTTCGCCAAGGCGGGCGCCGATATCATCACCGTCCATGCCGAGGCTGGCCCTCATCTCCACCGCTCGCTCCAGGCGATCCGCTCTCTGGGCAGGAAGGCGGGTGTGGCGCTCAATCCCGCCACGCCAGTTTCCGTCATTCAGCACGTCATCGACGATTGCGACCTGGTCCTGATCATGAGCGTCAACCCAGGCTTTGGCGGTCAAAGCTTTATTCCGGAAAGCCTCACGAAGATCCGCCAGGCCAAGGCGCTGATCGGTGGGCGGGACATCGATCTCGAAGTGGATGGCGGCGTGACAGCCGACAATGCGGCGGCAATCGTGGCCGCTGGGGCAAACGTCCTTGTTGCGGGCTCCGCCATTTATGCCGGAAATGACCCTAAGACCTATGGCAACCGCATTAGGGCCATTCGCGATGCCGCGAGTATCAGGGCCTAGCCTTCGAGCGGCATGGTGAACTGTAGCCCTGCCGACCGGCTTGCCTGCCAGGCGACTCGGAAGGGCTCCATGCGATTGTCGAACAAGATATAGCCGTCGGTTTCGATCTGCGCCTCGTGATCAAGGCGTATCCGCAGGCCAGTCTGCGACATATCCAAAATGATGGCGAAAGCCCGCATCAGGTCGTCCCCCCAGACGACAATGGCACGGGTGTTGACGGCTTTGCGATCGGCGGTGCGGCGTTCTCTGAACATGCCCCCGGTCTGGTCCGAGTCGCCAAAGAGAATCATAACCGGTTCGTTAAAATGCCATTGTTCACAGCCACGGCCCTGTCACATGGGGCTGGCCCTCGGCGCGGTGCCGCTGTAGTGAAGGGCCGCCAGGCGGGCGCATCTTGTCATGTGCCCTCCTGGTTGAATCAATGTCTCACCCATCAAGGCTAAATCCATGATCCCGCGCTATTCCCGTCCCGAAATGGTCGCAAACTGGTCGGCCGAGAGCCGCTTTGCCATCTGGTTCGAGATCGAGGCGCACGCCACGTCCAAGCTTGCCGAGCTCGGCGTCGTGCCCAAGGAAAGCGCCGATAAGATCTGGGAAGTGATGAACGCTCGCAAGGCGGAGTTGGGCGATTACGGTTTCGATGTCGAGCGCATCGACGAGATCGAGCGCACTACCAAGCACGACGTCATCGCCTTCCTGACCCACCTCAGCGAAATCGTCGGCCCGGACGCACGTTTCGTACACCAGGGCATGACCTCGTCGGATATTCTCGACACCACGCTGTCCGTCCAGCTCAAGAATGCCGCCGACTTGCTGCTGGCCGACATAGATGCCCTGCTGGCAGCGCTGAAGAAGCGCGCCTATGAGCACAAGAACACCATCACCATCGGTCGCAGCCATGGTATCCACGCTGAGCCGACGACATTCGGCGTCAAGCTCGCGGAGGCCTATGCGGAGTTCAGCCGCAACCGCGCCCGTCTCGTCGCCGCCCGTGATGAGATTGCTACGGCCGCCATTTCTGGCGCCATAGGTACTTTCGCCAATATCGACCCATCGGTCGAAGAATATGTCGCCGAAAAGCTCGGTCTCTCCATTGAGCCGGTCTCGACCCAGGTCATCCCGCGCGACCGCCATGCCATGTTCTTCGCGACGCTGGGCGTCATTGCCAGCTCAATCGAGCGCGTTGCCGTCGAAATCCGCCACCTCCAGCGCACCGAAGTGCTCGAAGCCGAGGAATATTTCTCCCCGGGCCAGAAGGGCTCGTCGGCCATGCCGCACAAGCGCAACCCCGTGCTGACGGAGAACCTCACCGGCCTTGCCCGCCTCGTGCGCGGCATGGTGACCCCGGCACTGGAGAACGTCGCGCTCTGGCATGAACGTGACATCTCGCACTCCTCGGTCGAGCGCATGATCGGCCCCGATGCCACCATCACGCTCGACTTCGCGCTGGCCCGCCTCACCGGCGTTATCGACAAGCTCGTCGTCTATCCCGAGAACATGCGCAAGAATCTCGACCTGCTCGGTGGCCTGCACAATTCGCAGCGCATGTTGCTGGCCCTGACTCAGGCCGGCTACAGCCGCGAGGACAGCTATGCCGCCGTTCAGCGCAACGCCATGAAGGTGTGGGAACATCGCGGCGACCGCGCAGGCTTGTTCGCGCAAAACCTCAAGGCTGACCCGCAAGTGACTCTCAGTGATGAGCAAATCGATGCAATGTTCGATGACGCCTATCACCTCAAGCATGTGGACACGATCTTTGCGCGAGTGTTCGGCGCATGAGGATCGCCGACGCCGCTATCCTGATCGTTCCCGGCCTCGGCAATTCCGGGCCCGGTCACTGGCAGGTCCGCTGGGCCGAGAAAATGCGTACGGCTGCAATCGTCGAGCAGGCCGAATGGCATGACCCAGACCCCGAAGACTGGGCCGACACCATCGTGCAGGCCGTCGAACTGGCGGGCAAGCCGGCCGTGATCGTAGCCCATTCGCTCGGCTGCATCGCAGCGGTACGTGCCGCCCCGCGATTGAACACCAAGGTCCGCGGCGCGCTGCTGGTCGCGCCTCCCGATCTCGAGCGTCCGCATGCGCCCGATGCCGTCCGCGATTTCCTGCCGGTACCACGCGACCCCCTGCCCTTTCCGTCCCTCCTGGTCGCCTCGTCCAACGATCCCCATTGCAGTCTCGAGCGCGCTGCAGATCTGGCCAGCGCCTGGGGCTCAGATTTCCATGAAGCCGGCGAAGCCGGCCATCTCAACCTCGAGTCCGGTCATGGTCCCTGGCCGGAAGGCCTGCTCATGTTTACCCGGCTGATGCAGAGGCTGTGATGAACGGCTACGAAATCATCCCCAGCACCCCGACGGTTGAGGACTATCTCAGGCTACGCGTATCGGCCGGCCTCAGCGCAAAGACCGAAGAACAAGCATCACGGGGACTTCCCAACACCTGGTTTGGCGTCACCATCATGGCATCAGGCAGAGCCATCGGCATGGGCCGCATCATCGGAGACGGTGGCACTGCCTTTCAGATCGTTGACATTGCACTTGAGCCTGCGCATCAGGGCAAGGGTCTCGGCAAGCAAATCATGGCCGCACTGACGGAGCGTCTTGAAGCCCACGCCCCGCGCGGCGCCTATGTCAGCCTGATAGCGGACGGCGACGCTCGCCACCTTTACGCAAAGTTCGGATTCCAACTCGTCACGCCGGCATCCGTCGGCATGGCAAGGCGAGTGGGCTCAGACGCCTGAATCCACTCGCTACTTCGCCGAAATGGCGCCGCAAACCCCTGTAATTTGGGCGTTCGCGCCATCTTTGGCATTAAATCTTCTTAACTTGAGAAGCCGAAGCCACGGGCCTAAATCAACATCCGCTGGTTTGGAAACGCCGGCAGGAGCAAAGAAACCTGCGACGCGACGCTTCCCGAAAACCGGCTACGAATGGGCCGCCTTCGGCCCGCGCTGTCTTTACGGAGACATATCATGCGCAAACATATCGCTTCCGCCTTCCTCGTCCTTATTGCCCTGGCTCCGGCCGGAGCAAGCTTCGCCGCTTCGGCCGCGCCGGCGGCGGCCACCAGCGCTGCGGAACAGACCACATCTGGAGTGGTCAAGTTCTTCAACACCCAAGCCCGCTCTTTGGAGCTCGAAGACGGCAGCTGGTTCTACATGCCCGCCGCCTACAAGGCGCCCGACATCAAGGTTGGCCAGAAGGTTACCGTCCACTGGCAACAGAATGGCTCGGCGCACGACGTGACAAGTATCGACCTCAGCTGAGCATAGCGCAACGAAAAAGGGAGCCGGCAATGCCGACTCCCTCGAACTTGTGCGCCGGCACAGGTCTTAGCCTTCCGAGGCGACCTGCTCGTTGGCAACGCCTACCAGCTGATCCATCTTGGCGCGAATTGCGGCATCATCGATGGCAACGCCCTTCGCCTTGAGATCGCCCGACACCTTATCGAAAACGTCGCTGTCACCCGGCTTTGCAAAATCGGCAGCGACCACTTCCGCAGCATAGGCATTGGCAGCGTCACCGCTGAGGCCGAGCATTTCGGCCACCCAAAGACCCAGGAGTTTGTTACGGCGGGCTTCGGCCTTGAACTTCTTCTCCGCGTCGAAGGCAAACTTGGCTTCCTGGCCCTTCTGCCGATCTTCAAACTGGCTCATGTTCTCTCCCAAGGTCTGTCTGGTGCCGCATAAGCGGCTGTCACCTTGGACATAGGCGGTCTTTTCCCGCAAATCAACGCCGCCCCCAAGGCTGCGACGCCTTGCCATGGCCCGCCAGTGTGGCAGGAAAGCCCTTGCTTTCTTGTCCCGTTCTGGCGCATGAAGCGGCCCAATCCACCCCACCTCTCAAAGGCAACGGATTCGAGATGAACCGTCGACGCAAAATCTATGAGGGCAAGGCCAAGATCCTGTTCGAGGGTCCCGAGCCGGGCACTTTGGTGCAATACTTCAAGGACGACGCCACTGCCGGAAACGGCGCGCGTCATGAAGTGATCGATGGCAAGGGCGTGCTGAACAACCGGATTTCCGAGTTTATCTTCTCCAAGCTCAACGATCTGGGAATTCCGACCCATTTCCTGCGCCGCATCAACATGCGCGAGCAGTTGATCAAGGAAGTCGAGATCATCCCGCTCGAGATCATCGTGCGCAATTATGCTGCCGGTTCTCTGGCAAAGCGTCTCGGCCTCGAACCCGGCACCCGCCTGCCCCGTTCGATCATCGAATTCTGCTACAAGGACGATGCACTGGGCGACCCCATGGTCTCCGAAGAACACATTACTGCCTTCGGCTGGGCCAACCCCGCCGAGCTCGACGACATCATGAGCCTGGCCGTCCGTATCAACGACTTTCTGACCGGCCTCTTCATGGGCGTCGGCATCCAGTTGGTGGACTTCAAGATCGAAGTTGGCCGGCTCTATGAAGGCGACCTCATGCGCATCGTGCTGGCCGACGAGATCAGCCCGGACAATTGCCGGTTGTGGGACATCAAGACGCGCAATAAGCTCGACAAGGACCGCTTCCGTGAGAACCTTGGCGGCCTGGTCGAAAGCTATCGCGAAGTGGCCCAGCGCCTCGGCATCCTAGTTGAAAACGACAATGCGCTGACCACCGGTCCGCGCCTTGTCCAGTAATTTCGGGAACAGATCAGATGAAGGCGCGCGTCATCGTCACCCTCAAGACCGGCGTTCTCGATCCTCAGGGCCAGGCCATCGAAGGCTCCCTGGCAAGCCTCGGATTCGGCGGCGTTAACAGTGTTCGGCAGGGCAAGGTTTTTGATCTAGAAATCCACGGAACCGACACGGAATCCGCGCGTTCACAGATCAGTGCGATGTGCGAAAAGCTGCTCGCGAACACCGTGATCGAAAACTACGCGATCGAAATTTCAAATTAACCGCTTTGCGGCAGACTACTAGTCGCGCCCGTTTGGCGCAGGACCATATAGCCATGCGTAAGACCCAGATTGCTCTCTCCGTCATGTTCTTCGCCTCTCTTGGCCTGCTGTTCGCAGCATATGCGTCGGTCCCGGTCTAAGCACTGGCCTTTATCGGTCTGCTTAGCGAAATCCTTACCAAGCCTGTGACTTTCCCGCCGGACCTGGCGCGCTTAACGCGGCAGTGAGACAGCGTGGTCTATGCTGACCCCAATCTGCTTTTGGGGGTGTGAGGATGGAACGCGGCATTACTCGATTAGATTGGGTGGATATGGCCAAGGGCCTGTCCATATTTCTGGTCGTCATCATGTATTGCGCTTCCAGCGTGGGCGAGGACACCGGTCAGATCGGGTTCCTCCACTGGACGATCGCATTCGCCATGCCATTCCGCATGCCGGAGTTCTTCCTGCTCTCCGGCCTTTTCCTGGGCAACGTAATTGCTCGACCCTGGCGAGCCTATGCAGACCGAAGGGTCGTCCATTACTTTTACTTCTATGCTCTTTGGGCGCTGATCCACATTCTTTTCAAGGAAGCCCTTGTGGGGCGCGAACCTCTCGGCGCCGCTACTTCGCTGGCATGGGCGGTTGTGTCGCCGTATGGCGTTCTATGGTTCATCTACATGCTGGGCATTATGGGGCTGGCGAGCAAGTTCCTGCACGACATCAAGGCGCCACATCTGGGCTTGCTGGCCATTGCTGCCCTCTTGCAGATGGCAAGCATTCAGACTGGAAGCTACCTCGTCGATCAGTTCGCCGCATATTTCGTCTATTTCTATGCGGGCTACGTGTTGGCGCCGCAGATCTTCCGGCTAGCGGCCTGGGCAGCCGATCATACGACAGCAGCGCTCGCGCTTCTGGCCGCTTGGGCTTTGAGCAACGCCGTAATGGTGTTCAGCCCTGGCTTCCACATCGACCCCGTCCACATCCAGATGGGTTGGGCTGCCCTGCCGGGCCTGCATCTGATCATGGCGCTAGCCGGTTCACTCGCCATTGTCATTGTGGCTTCGCTTCTGGTGAAGCTGCCCTGGATGGCCTGGCTCAAATGGCTGGGTTCGAAATCTCTGGTCGTCTATGTAGCCTTCGTCCTGCCCATGGGCATTGCCCGCATCGCACTTCTGCGTTTTGGCATCGACAACCCGAACATTGTCAGTCTCATCACCATGGTCGTCGCCATCACTTCCCCGCTTCTCCTCTGGTGGATCGTGCAAAGGGTCGGATTTGGCCGGTTCCTGTTCGAACGCCCAGCATGGGCGCACCTGCCTGGTACTCGGCGCGAAAAGCCAATGGCTGCGGTGCCGGCTGAATAAGGTTACCAGCTCTAAAAGCAGGGCGGGAGAAGTTCAAACCGCCCAGCTTTTGCCGGCCGGCATGCGCCAGGCTCTTGCCTTTTTGCGCAAGACTCACCACAAGGGCCTCGCATACCCCTCAGAGACAAAGGATCAAGCGATGAAGGCCGCTGTCATCGTGTTTCCGGGACTCAATCGCGACCGCGACATGATCGCGGCGTTGAGCAAGATCGGGGGTACGAATCCCGCCGTCGTCTGGCACCAGGATGCCGACATTCCCGACGCCGATCTCATCGTCATCCCGGGAGGCTTCTCCTATGGCGATTACCTGCGGTGCGGAGCCATCGCGGCACGTTCGCCCATCATGGAAAAGCTGCGCGAACGCGCTGCACGTGGCGTCAAGGTCCTGGGTGTCTGCAACGGCTTCCAGATTCTCATAGAGGCCGGGCTGCTGCCGGGCGCGCTGATGCGAAATACCTCGCTGAAATTCGTGTGTCGCGAGGTAAAGCTTGAGGTCGTCAATGCGCAGACCGACTTCACCCGAGGCTATGCCAAGGGCCAGATCATTCGCTGCCCGGTTGCCCACCACGACGGCAATTATTTCGCCGATTCCGAAACCCTCAAGCGCATCGAGGACAATGGTCAGGTTGCCTTCCGCTACGCAGAGGGCACCAATCCCAACGGCTCGCTGAACAATATTGCCGGCGTCTTCAACGAGCAGAAGAATGTGCTGGGCCTCATGCCCCATCCCGAAAACCTGATCGAGGCCGCCCATGGCGGGGATGACGGGCGCGCCCTTTTCGCGGCCGCGCTGCAGCAGGTCGCATAAATGAGCGGGCGCCGCGCGCTGACCTGGCTGGGTCTGCTGCTCGGCGCGGCGGGCTTGACGCTGCAATTCACCATCTCCATGCAAGCCCTGATGGCTGGTGGACGGGATCTGCCCGGGGCGCTCGGCCATTTCTTCTCGTATTACACGATCCTCAACAACATTGCGGTGGTCCTGGTCTATCTTTCGGCCGCAACGTCATGGGGCTGGCTGTCGCCGTTCCGCGGCCCGCTGGTGCGCGGCATCGTAACCGCCAATATCGCGCTGGTGGGGCTTTATGTATTCTTCGTGCTGCGCTTCCTGCAAACGCTGGATGGCGCGTTCCTCGTTGCGGATACGATCCTGCATTACATCGCCCCTGTGCTCTATGTAGCCTGGTGGGCGATCACCCAGCGCCACGGATCGCTGCGATGGTCCAGCCTGCCAATGATGCTGGTCCCGACACTGGTCTATTTCGTCTATGCCATGGCCCGTGGAGCCTGGGTGCAGGAATATCCCTATCCTATCCTCAACGCCGTCCGGCTCGGCTACGGCCAGGTCGGCATCAACGCCATCTATATGAGCCTCTTTCTAGCCGTGCTGGCGGCTCTCGTCATCGCAGCCGACATGCTTCTTGCCCGAACGTCCCGGACAGTTACCCAATGACCCTTCGCACCGACATCGCCATTACGCCCGAACTCGTCGCCAATCACGGCCTCAAGCCGGATGAGTACCAGAAAATCCTCGACCTGATCGGGCGCGAGCCGACCTATACAGAACTCGGCATCTTCTCGGCCATGTGGAACGAACATTGCTCCTACAAGAGTTCCAAGAAGTGGCTACGCACCCTGCCGACCTCGGGCCCGCGCGTAATCCAGGGCCCAGGCGAGAATGCGGGCGTCGTCGATATTGGCGATGGCCAGGCCGTTGTCTTTAAGATGGAATCGCACAATCACCCCAGCTTCATCGAGCCCTATCAGGGCGCCGCGACCGGGGTGGGCGGTATCCTTCGTGACGTTTTCACCATGGGCGCTCGTCCCGTGGCAGCGATGAACGCGCTCCGCTTCGGCGCGCCCGAGCACGAAAAGACCCGTCACCTCGTCAATGGCGTAGTGGCCGGCGTGGGTGGCTACGGCAATTCCTTTGGCGTACCGACCGTCGGCGGCGAAGTCGAGTTCGACGCCCGCTATAACGGCAATAACCTCGTCAATGCCTTCGCGGCTGGCCTCGCCGATACCGACAAGATTTTTTATTCCAAGGCCGAAGGCGTCGGCCTGCCGGTTGTATATCTGGGCGCCAAAACCGGGCGCGATGGCGTGGGCGGCGCAACCATGGCCTCGGCAGAATTCGGCGACGACATCGAGGAAAAGCGCCCCACCGTGCAGGTCGGCGACCCTTTTACCGAGAAGCGTTTGCTTGAGGCTTGCCTGGAACTCATGGCCACCGGCGCCGTGATCGCCATTCAGGATATGGGCGCGGCAGGTCTCACCTGCTCCGCCGTCGAAATGGGCGCCAAGGGCGATCTCGGCATCGAACTCGACCTCGACAAGGTACCCGTGCGCGAAGCGCACATGACCGCCTACGAAATGATGCTGTCCGAAAGCCAGGAGCGCATGCTCATGGTGCTCCATCCGGACAAGGAAGCTGCAGCGCGCGCTGTGTTCGAAAAGTGGGAACTCGACTTCGCCACCGTCGGTAAGACCACCGACGATTTGCGCTTCCGCGTGTACTGGCAGGGCGAAGAAGTCGCCAACCTGCCGATCAAGGAGTTGGGCGACGAAGCGCCCGAATATGACCGTCCCTGGACCGAGCCCAAAATCCCGGCGGCTCTGGCCCATACCGACGTCCCGCAAATGGACGTCTCCGAAGCGCTGATTGCCTTGATCGGTGGCCATCACTGCTCGTCGCGCCGCTGGGTGTATGAGCAATATGACACCCTGATCCAGGGCAATACGATGCAACGCCCCGGCGGCGATGCGGGCGTCATCCGCGTCGACGGAGCTGAGACCAAGGGCCTGGCCTTCACCTCCGACGTCAATCCGCGCTATTGCGAAGCGAACCCATTCGAGGGTGGAAAGCAGGCGGTCGCCGAAGCCTGGCGCAATCTCACCGCGACCGGTGCGGAGCCGCTGGCGGCCACGGACAACCTCAATTTCGGCAATCCCGAGCGTCCTGAGATCATGGGACAGTTCGTCAAGGCCGTCGAAGGCATTGGCGAGGCCTGCCGCGCACTCGATTTTCCCATCGTCTCGGGCAATGTCAGCCTCTATAACGAAACCAATGGCCGCGGCATCCTGCCGACCCCCACGATCGGCGGCGTGGGTCTGCTGCCAGAATGGGAAAAGAGCGTCGGCATCGGATTTGTCGCCGAGAACCAGCCGATCCTCCTGATCGGCGGGCCTGCCGAGCGCGGCACCCATCTTGGCCAGTCCATCTATCTGCGCGATCTCTTTGACCGTCGCGATGGCGACGCGCCTCATGTCGACCTCGCTGCCGAGCGCAAGGCTGGCGACTTCGTTCGCAAACTTATCCGCTCGGGCGTCGTCACAGCCTGTCACGACCTGTCCGATGGCGGCCTGGGCGTCGCTTTGGCAGAAATGGCGATCGCCGGCGGCATTGGCGCCAACGTCACCGATGTCGAGGGCAATGATCCGGTTCTGACCTTCTTTGGCGAGGATCAGGGACGCTATCTTCTCACCCTCAATCTAGATCCTCAGGGCGACGCGATTGCAGACCTTTGGGCCGAGGCTGAGAGCCTGGGAGTTTATGCGCCTTGGATCGGCACGACGGGCGGCAGCACCCTGACGCTCGGGGCGGCGCAGCCTGTTCCTCTGGCCACTTTGACCCAGGCGCATGAGAGCTGGTTCCCCAGCTATATGAACGGCTGAGCTTCCATTCTCGGCCATGCGCCTTATGTTCGCCGTTCTTTGGAGCGCATTGCTCCAATACGGCGAACAGGTATGGAGTGGACTATGACGCACAATCGCGGGCTGGCTGTTCTGGCGGCATTGTGCGTGGCCCTGATGCCGCCATTAGCCTTGGCGCAGAGTGTGAACGTCACGCGCTCGGTCTTGACCAATCTGCCTTACACATTGATTTATCCAGCCGAAATGGTGGCATCCGGCGGCGGCGATGCGCCGCTGACGATCAATCATTCAAGCGCCCCGTTGCAATGCGATCTGAGCGTGGTCTCGGTGGACGACACCGACTGGACGGCAGATGCGGCGCTGGGCGAACTGGACGATGGCGCCATAGCCGCCTCCTGGTCCGGTCCGCTGCCGGGCTTCACCATATCGAACAAGGGCACCACGGCATATCAGGACGCCACGGCCCTGACTTATGAGGGTACCAGTACGGATTCTGCCATGGGCATGCCCCTGACGCTGGTTCATACGGAGGCCGTCTCCTCCGGGCGCGGTTATGTTCTCGATTGCATTTTCGATGCCGCTCAAGCCGAACAGGCCCGTCCAATCGTTGATTTCATCATCGCCAATTTCTCGACCCGCTCCGATGCCGATTGCTGCGTAGGCGCCTCGGTTCTCCCCGACGAGGGCGCGCTCGAAACGCCTTAGGGTTCAGTCCCTCCCCCGGTTGAAGCAGCCGCACGCGCATGCCATATCAAGGACAGGTGCGACCATCCGGCCGCGCCGTCTATTTCCGGGAGACAGCCCATGCCCATGGACGCCAATGAAATCGAGCGCCGCATCAAGACTGCCCTGCCCGATGCCACGATCGAAATCCGCGACCTTGCCGGCGATGGTGACCATTACGCAGCAACCGTGATTTCGGAGGCGTTCCGCGGCAAGTCCCGCGTGCAACAGCATCAGCTGGTCTATGCAGCCCTGCAGGGTGACATGGGTGGCGCCTTGCACGCCCTGGCACTGCAAACCAACGTGCCCGACTGATGGCTGGGCTGCGCGACTCGCTCGATCTAATCCGCATAGTCCGGCCCGAAGCCGGCACTGCAGCGCTTGACCATGAGATCAATGCCGAGCGCGCCAATTCCGTCAATGCCGCGGAAGCACGCGTCAAGAAAGCCATTGCTGCGCTCAATGCCGCCGCTGAGCGCGAGCCCTATCTGTCCGAAGCTCGTGACGCCGTTTGGTCCTATTTCGTCCAGCGCGAGATCATCGGCTTCCGGCGACATCAGGACGTCATCCTGGACTTGGCAATTCCACAGGATGTCCTGAACGGGCTGGGCGCAATGGGAGCCAAATCCAAGTGAGCCGGGCTCTCGTCTTTGATGTTGATGGCGTCCTGGTCCATGGCTACCACGCAAGACCTGAACTGCAGCAGCGCTGGGACGAAAACCTGCTGGCCGATCTGGGCGTCGACCCTGAGCGGTTTCGCACAGAGTTCATCTTCGACATTTTCATCAAGAAGGTCGTGATCGGCCAGATGTCCCTGATCGAGGCGCTGGACCGGCGTCTGCCGGGTCTGGGCTTTACAGGGTCGTCGATGGTCTTCGCGCAATATTGGCTGAGCCATGACAGCCGATTGAATACCGAGCTGCTGGACGCCATCCGGCGTCTCAAGGACAGCAGCGGTATCAGGCTCTACATCGCAACCAACCAGGATCACATGCGGGCGCAGTGGCTCTGGCAAACGCTACGCCTGTCGGAGCTGTTCGAGGACATTTTCTATTCGGCGCGCGCCGGCGTATTGAAGCCACACAAGGACTTTTTCGAGTTCGCTCAGGCCCGAATGGGGCCACAGAGTGAGCCGCCCCTGTTTTTCGACGACACACCCAAAGTCATCGACGGTGCCAGAGCCTTTGGTTGGGATGCGGCACTTTTCGAGACACAGAAGGACTTTCTCGCGCATCCCTGGATTGCTCAGAAACTGGCTCCGTAAGTACTCCCTAGCATTGGAGCCAAGCTCAATTCAGCACTCCGCGATACCCTCGACAGCGCTGAAATCCTGACCTATCTAAAGGCGAACGCAACCGGCCCTTGAACCCGGATTTCTGAAAGGCTCCAGCCATGACCGACATCAATGCCTTCATCGACGACAAGGTAAAGAACAACGACGTGTTCCTATTCATGAAGGGCACGCCTGATTTTCCGCAATGCGGCTTCTCAGGCCAGGTCGTCCAGATCCTCAACTACCTAGGCGTCGAATTTGACAGCGCCAATGTTCTCGAAAGCGAAGAGCTGCGGGATGGCATCAAGGCTTATACCAACTGGCCGACCATTCCCCAGCTCTACGTGAAGGGCGAATTCATCGGCGGCGCCGACATCGCACGCGAAATGTTCCAGTCGGGCGAACTGAAGACCCAACTTGAGCAAGCCGGCATAGCCGTCAAGCAGAGCGCCTGATCGTCTTTTCCCAATTTTCAAAGGCCTCGCCTCCGGCGGGGTCTTTTTTTTTACGCCATCACGGCGCTTTCAGCCGGAATATCGGCGGCATAGCGAAGTTCGCGTAGCGGCCGCACCCGTCGCGTCGCTTCATCATAATTGGGATGGGCCTTGTAGGCATCGAAGGCGGCGCGGTCGGCAAATTCAGCATAGACCACCACATCGATCTCGTTGCCGTAGAGATCGACCTTATCGTTGCGAGTAACCTCGAATGTGAGGCTGTACGGAATTGCGGCCAGCAGGGACAGGCCTTCGCAGATGGCATCCACCTTGTCCGGAGACTTGGCAGTGAAGAAAACGATATGGCGGATCAAGGCAGTCTCCGTATTTGAGGCTTCCTGTCGTCCGCTTTGACGCAAAGGTCAACCCATCATCAGGCCTGATGGGTTCCATTGCCGATTATCGTTTTACGCAAGGCTGACAGCGGGATTATGCTGCTGCGCCTTCCGGAGATTCCGTTCATGTCCACCGCCGTTCGCCCAGCTGTACCGATGCCGCTCGTCATCATCGCCGGGTGCATCATCGCCGCCATCGGCTTCGGCACGCGGGGTTCGTTCGGTCTCTTCACGCTGCCGGTCACCGACGACCTCGGTCTCAGCCGTGAACAATGGGGCATGGCGATGGCCATCCAGAACCTCGTCTGGGGTCTCGCTCAACCCTTCGCCGGTGGCATGGCCGATCGCTATGGCTCCGGCCGGGTTCTGGCTGTGGGCGGCGTCATTTACGCGCTGGGCGTGCTCGGCATGGCCTTTTCCACCGACACACTGACCATGACGCTGACCGCGGGACTAGTGACGGGCGTCGGTATCGCTATCGCCTCCTTCGGTGTCGTCATGGCCGCATTCGGTCGCGTCGTTCCCGCCGAAAAGCGCAGCTTTGTCTTCGGTATTGCCACGGCGGCGTCTTCTGCCGGCCAGTTCATCTTCGCGCCTCTCGGACAGGGCTTCATCAATGCGTTCGGCTGGCAGATGGCTCTGGTCTGGATCGCCATGCTGCTCCTCCTGATCATTCCGCTCTCTGCCGCCCTGCGCGGCCGCGCCGAGTCGGTGCCGGGCCAGGCGGACCTGCCATTCATGCAGGCCCTCTCACGCGCTTGGGGCTATGGGTCCTATCGGCTCCTGGTCATCGGCTTCTTCGTCTGCGGTTTTCATCTCGCCTTCATCAACGTGCACATGCCTGCCTATCTCGTGCAATGCGGCCTGTCTCCGGAGGTTGGGTCATGGACCATTGCCGTTATCGGTCTTTTCAACATTGCCGGGTCCCTCCTCTCGGGATGGCTCGGCAGCCGGCTTCCCAAGCAATTGCTTTTGGCCACGATCTACTTCCTGCGCGCCATTGCCATCGCCGCGTTTTTGTTGGTCCCGGTCAGTGAAGTCACCGCATACGCCTTCGCTGCCGCCATGGGCCTGCTCTGGCTCTCGACCGTCCCGCTGACAGCTGGCCTTGTAACCCTGTTCTTCGGACCGCGCTATATGGGCATGCTTTATGGCATCGCCTTCCTCAGCCACCAGATCGGATCATTCTTCGGCGTTTGGCTTGGCGGTTTCGTCTACGACCTCACCGGTGCCTACGACCTCGTCTGGTATCTCGGCATCATCCTGGGCCTGGCATCGGCCGCCATCCACATTCCGATCAATGAACGCAGCGACGGTGCCTTTGCGCTAAGGGCAGCCTAGCCTTCCATCGGCTAATGCCGATTGACGACTTGCAATGCGAAGCGGTTGCGTTCATGGTCCGAGCATTCCTTTCAGCTGCGCCTGGCGCAGCGCTGACGAGTTTCAATAATGTCCGATCATTTCACACGGGTGCTCTCGCGCCCTGAATTCATTGCCCTCATTGCTGCCCTGATGGCGGTGAATGCGCTGGCCATCGACGTCATGCTGCCTGCCCTGCCCTATATGGGTGAAGCGCTTGGCATCAGTAACGAGAACGAGCGGCAATTCGTCGTCAGTGCGTACATGCTCGGCATGGGTCTGGCCGTGCTTGCCTTTGGCCCGCTGACCGACCGCTTCGGTCGCCGCGGCCCGCTGCTGGTGGGCGTTGCGATCTACGTCGTGGCCGCGATAATCGCGGCATTCGCCCCCAACTTCACCATGTTGCTTGTGCTTCGCTTCATTCAGGGCATGGGCGCCGCAAGCGTCCGCGTTATCTCTCAGGCTGTCGTGCGCGACCGCTATTCGGGGCGCGAAATGGCGGAAGTCATGTCGCTGACCTTCATGGTGTTCATGGCCATTCCCATTATCGCACCAGGTATCGGGCAAATCCTGCTGCTGACCGGTCCCTGGCAGTCCATCTTCTTTTTCATGGGCCTTCTGGCGGCGGCATTGTGGGTCTGGACCTTTCTGCGTCTGCCCGAAACCCTGCCGGTCAACCAGCGCCGCCCGCTGAGCGCACGCGGCATTCTGGACAGCTTTCGCATCGTCTTTACCAACCGGGTCGCCATTTCCTATGGCCTGGCGGGCATGTTCCTTTTCGGTGCGCTGTTCGGCTTCATCACCTCCGCCCAGCAGATCTATGTCGATATCTATGGCCTCGGCGTCTATTTCCCCGTCGCATTCGCAGCCATGGCAGGGCTGATGGCCATTTCCTCCTTCACCAATTCCAAGGTGGTGCGTCGCTTCGGCATGCGCCGCCTTTCCCATGGCGCCATGCTGATCTTTACGGCGTTTTCGGGCCTATGGCTGGTACTGGCGCTCAATGACATGTTGCCGCTCTGGCTGTTTTTCAGCCTTTTGGCCATCATCATGTTCTGCTTCGGCTGGTCGGCGTCGAACATGAACTCGCTGTCAATGGAACCACTTGGCAACGTTGCGGGCACTGCGGCGTCCGTCTTCGGCTTCATCCAGACCGTTGGCGGCGCGCTGATCGGCTCGTATACGGGCCAGCTTTTCGACGGCACCACAGTGCCCACGGCGACCGGCTACTTCCTGATGGGCGTCATGGCGCTGGTCTGCATCCTGATCGCTGAAAAGGGCCGGCTGTTCGGCGTCGGAGAAGGCTATTCCAAGTCTGACGCCGCGCCGATCATGGACGCGCACTAAGACTTTTCGACCGGTCCCGGAGCTTCGATCTGGGATCGGTCGGAATAAATATGGTCTATGAGGCCCCAAGCCTGGGCCTCTTCCGGCTCCATGTAGCGATCTCGCTCCAGCGCCGTTTCCACCTCATCGTAGCTTCGGCCGCAATGGCGGGCATAGATTTCGTTGGTCCGACGCTTGAGCCGCAGGCTTTCTTCGGCATGGATCATGATGTCCGTCACCTTGCCCTGATAGCCACCGGAAGGCTGGTGTAACATGATGGAAACATTGGGCAAACTGGCCCGCATTCCCGGCGCGCCAGCAGCCAGCAGCAACGTCGCGGCGGAAGCCGCCATGCCCATGCAGAGGGTGCCGACAGGGGCCTTGATGAACTGCATCGTATCGTACATGGCCAGCGCCGCGGTCACCACGCCGCCCGGCGAATTGATGTAGAGATATATAGGCTTAGCGGGATTTTCGGATTCAAGGAACAAGAGTTGGGCGCAGATCAGGGAGGCCATGCCATCCTCGATCTGGCCGTTGACGAAAATGATCCGCTCGCGCAGCAGCCGGGAATAAATGTCGAAAGCCCGCTCGCCGCGGCTGGACGTCTCCACCACCATAGGGACGAGATTCATCATGTCGCGCATCGGCGACCTCCTTTGATTTTCAACGGTTTAGGCGACAACGCTAGGCAGCGCGCAGCATGGTGGGAGCACCGTCATTGCTGTTGGCAGCGGCCGGAATGCGGACCGGAACGTGGGTTAGGCGGAAGCCCGTACGGCCATTGTCCTGCGGGGTGAGCTCGATTGTCACGAGGCTCTCTTCGTCTCGCTCTTTCCAGCTATAGGTCAGCACCCTGTTAACGTTGACCGTCACCAAAGCCAGGCTAACGTCATCGGGCGGCTGCAACCAGTGATCGCGATATTCGGGGATGGTCAGCGCCCGCCAGATTTTCTCCGGCGGCGCATCGAGAATGGTCTCGAACACGACGGAATTCTCGGTGTCGGTCATTGATCCATCTCCCTGAGCAGGTCCTTGAGGCGATCGATCCGGCCCGGCCAGAAGTCGCGGTAACGCGCCAGCCAGTCATGCAGCGGGGCAAACCCGTCCGGGGTGATGCGATAGTGGATGTAACGCCCCTCCCGCCGCTCGGTAACCAGACCCGCGCCGCGCAACACGGCGAGGTGCTGCGACATGGCGGGCTGGGTGATGGCAAAGCCCGCGCGCAGATCGGTCGCGGTCATCTCGGTGCCGGACAGGCGTTCGAGAATTGCCCGACGGGTCGGATCGGCCAGAACTTTGAAAATCTCGGTGTCGTTCATGCAATCAAATAAGCACAGACTTATGAGTCATGCAAGCCGGCCCAGTGAGGTGAATCACTGCGGGCTGAACTGATGGGAATGACCCGGTGTGCCGGTTAGGATAGCGTGAGGGTATTGCCATCGGATTCTCTCTTCCATGCCTCCCATTACCGGCCGCACCTATCTTGCCATTCCGGGCCCCTCGGTCATTCCCGACCGGGTGCTCAACGCCATGCACCGCGTCTCCCCCAATATCTACGAGGGGGAGATCATCGGCATGACCGAGACGATCTTCACCCGGCTCAAGCAGCTGGCCGGCACCAGGCACCACGCCGCGATCTATATCGCCAATGGCCATGGCGGCTGGGAGGCGGCGTTGACCAACATGTTCTCGCGGGGCGACCGGGCCCTGGGGGTGACGACCGGCGTTTTCGGCATGGGCTGGGCCAGTGCCGCCCAGAGGATGGGCGTGGCGGTGGAACTGCTCGATTTCGGCCGGCAGGCCGCAGACCCGGAGCGGATCGCCGCAGCCCTCAAGGCCGACACGGACAAGGCAATTCGATATGTGCTGGTGACGCATGTGGACACCGCCTCGAGCGTCAAGAACGACATCGCCGCGATCCGCCGCGCCATGGACAGCGTCGGGCACCCTGCCCTGCTGGCGGTAGACGCCATAGCCTCGCTGGGTTGCGACCCACTGCACATGGACGATTGGGGGATAGACGTGCTGGTGGGCGCCAGCCAGAAGGGGATGATGTTGCCGCCTGGCCTGGCCCTACTATGGTTTTCGGACAAGGCACTGGCCCGGGCCGGCGAGGCCGATCTTGCAACGCCCTATTGGTCGATCGGCCCCCGCGTGCGCCCCGATGCCTATTGGCAATATTTCGGCGGCACACCGCCCACCCAGCACCTTTATGGATTGCACGAGGCGCTGACCATGATCGTCGAAGAAGAGGGGCTCGAAGCGCTCTGGGCCCGTCATGGTCGGCTGGCCCGGTCGATCTGGGCCGCCTTCGATGCCTGGGGCGCGGATGGCTCGGGCATCGCGCTCAATGTGCGCGACCCGGCCGCGCGTGGTCATTCTGTCACGGCAGCCACCTTCCCCAATGGCGGCGCCGGCCGGCTGCGGGCGTGGCTGGAACAGGAAGCGGGCGTGACGCTGGGCATCGGCCTCGGCATGGCGCTGCCCAGCGAAGCGGCCTATGGCGATTACCTGCGCATCGGCCATATGGGCCACGTGAACGCTCATATGGTCATGGGCGTGCTGGGCACGATGGAAGCCGGCCTGACGGCGCTGACTATCCCGCATGGGAAAGGAGCGCTGGAGGCGGCGGCCAAGGCCCTCAGCGGGGCTTCGTAGCCACCCCGTCGAGCCAGAGCAGAGCGCTGTCGTCGCGGTGGGCGCCGGTCGTGCCCACATGCTTGCTGTCGACTTCGGGGCCCTTCTTGATGACGTGGACAATGGCCATGCCATGCCCGCGCCCAAGATCGAAATCGGCCTTGAGCCAGTCGAGAATGGTCCCGGCCTTGACCTTTGGGTCATCGAACCCCTTAGCCCTGGCCAGGTCGACAAGTTGCCGTGGCGTCTTGCCGGTCTTGGCTTCGACCGCATCGAGATAGGCCTGGAAGGACATGAGCGCACCCGCTGTTCGTGACTGGTAAAGCGACGACGTTCTACACCACCTGGTTTCGACACGGCCGGCCGTGCGGCCTTCAGACGGTGAAGACCTCGCGCCGCAACTCGTTCCAGCTGTCCTTGTCCGGCGCGACCAGCAGCCCGCCATCCGTGTCGCCGGGACGATAGACGGAGCCGTCGAACCTGGCGACATGGGCCCCGCATTCGCGCATCATCAGCGCGCCCGCGACATGGTCCCAGGGCATCAGCTTGCCATAGGCCAGGAAATGCAGGCTGCCTCCGGCGGCGAAGCGATATTCGTGGCCCGCGCACCGATAGCCGGCGAGCATGCGGACCTTGCCCAGATTGCCCAGGATCACCTGGCGCTGCTCGGGCGGGAAATAGGTGGTGGAGGCGGCTCCGCCCATCTCGGCCAGAGACACGGGATCGGCAAATTTCATGCGGACGCGGCGCCCATCGGGAAAGACCTGCCAGGTGCCGCAGCCCTTTTCGGCCATCAGGAAATCGTCGCCCATCGGATCGTAGATGATGCCGGCCACCGGTTCGCCGTTCTGCACCACCGCAGCCATGACGGCAAAGAGCGGCAGTCCGCCGGCGAAATTGGCAGTACCGTCAACCGGATCGACGTAAATGGTGATTCTGTCTTCGAGGTTGGACGTAAGCAGCGCCGGATTGGCGGCGACCGCCTCTTCGCCAATAACCAGGGTGTCGGGGGCGTGCTCGAGGATAGCGGCGGTGATGAGCCGCTCGGCATTGGTATCGGCTTCCGTGACCAGGTCGAAGGCGCTGGTCTTGGTGTGGATCATGCCCTCGTCCAGCCGCCGGAAGCGCGGCATGATCTCCTGCTTGGCGGCCTGTTTGAGGATGGCGGCCAGGCGGTCGATATTCATGCGATCAGTCCTTTTTCTGAGGGGCGAGGCCTGCGAAGTCGAACAGGCGCGGGTCAAGCATATGACTGGGATTGATATTGCCCAGGGCGCGGATCATCACATCCTTGCGCCCGGGCATGGCTTTTTCCATGTCTGTGAGCATGGCTTTGGTGACGTTGCGCTGCAAGCCGTCCTGGCTGCCGCACAGATCGCAGGGGATAATCGGGAACGCCATGGCGTCCGAGAACCGCTGCAGATCCTCCTCGGCGCAATAGATCAGCGGGCGAAGCACTTCGAGATCGCCTTCATCATTGACCAGCTTGGGCGGCATGGCGGCAAGCTTGCCACCATGGAAGAGGTTCATGAAGAAGGTTTCGAGGCTGTCGTCCCGATGATGACCGAGCAGCAGAGCCGTGCAGCCCTCTTCGCGCGCAATGCGATAGAGATTGCCGCGGCGCAGGCGCGAGCAGAGCGAGCAATAGGTGGCGCCCGCCAGCAATTTGTCGGTAACGATGGAATAGGTGTCCTGATACTCGATGCGATGCGCGATGCCGAGACCTGTGAGGAATTCAGGCAGGATGTGCTTGGGAAAATTGGGCTGGCCCTGATCCAGATTGCAGGCGAGCAAGTCAACCGGCAGCAGGCCGCGCCACTTAAGATCGAGCAGGATGGCGAGCAGGCCATAGCTGTCCTTGCCGCCCGAAAGGGCAATCAGCCACTTGTCGCCCGGCCGCACCATGGCGAATTTGTCGAGCGCCTCGCGCACATTGCGGATGAGCCGCTTGCGCAGCTTGTTGAATTCCACCGATCGCGGCGCGTGAGCAAAGATCGGATGCGCGCCAGCAACGTCGGCATCGTCCTGCGTAGCGGGGGCATCCATCACCGCGCTCATGGCAACTCTCTCAAAATATTGGTTCGCCACGCTGATACAGCCGATATGGGGCGATGGGAAGTCAAAGCGGCGTTGGAGAACCTTACCAAGGTTTAACTTCCCGAACTTGTTTTAATCACGTTGCCCCAGTTAGATGGTGCTGTCTCAACGGCACCCTCTGGAGTCTCACGGTGTTTCGCTCCTTTTTCCCCCAGCCTCGACTGTTCTTCACCTCCGCACTCGCCTGGACCATCCTGGCGATGGCCCTCTGGTATGGCTTCGGCCAGCGATTGCAGAGTGTGTTCAATATCGCCCCACTGATCGGTGCGCCGCCGGCCGGTGCCGAAGGCGAGCCTTTCTTCAATGCCGACCGCGTCTGGCTCTACCAATATATCCTGATGGCCGGATACCTGTTCTGCGTACCCTGGTATTTTCTCAACACCAACAAGCGCTGGTATTGGTGGTCGGTGGTGGGCACCGTGACCATCATCGAGGTCGTCTATTTCGACGTGCAGATCGGCGCGTGGATGAACGACTGGTATGGCGAATTCTTCAACCTGATCCAGGGTGCGCTGCAATCGCCGGGCTCCGTGCCGATCGAGCGGTTCTGGTCCGAGCTGAGCACGGTGCTCTACGTGCTATTGCCGCGTATCGCCGTTCTCGTGCTGAACGCCTTCTTCATCGCGCATTACCTGTTCCGCTGGCGCCGGGCGATGACGTTCTTCTACCAGACCCACTGGCAGCGTCTGCGCCATATCGAAGGCGCGTCCCAGCGTATCCAGGAAGATGCGCAGCGTTTCTCCAATATCGTCGAGGGTCTTGCCGTATCGCTGGTCGGCTCGATCATGACCCTGCTCGTGTTCCTGCCCCTGCTCTGGGAGCTGTCGCAGAACATTACCGAGCTGCCCATAGTCGGCCCGGTCAATGGCAGCCTTGTCTGGGTCGCGCTCATGTCGGCCATCTTCGGCACGGTGCTGCTGGGCCTGGTGGGTATCCGCCTGCCCGGCCTCGAATTCCAGAACCAGCGGGTGGAGGCCGCCTTCCGAAAGGAGCTGGTCTATGGCGAAGACGAAAAGGACCGGGCCGATCCGCCCACGATCCGGGAGCTGTTCCTGGGCGTCCAGCACAATTACTTCCGGCTCTACGGGCACTATCTCTATTTCAACGTCGCCCGCTACCTCTATCTCCAGGGCGCCAATTTCGTACCGCTGATCGCCATGGCGCCCTCCATCGTGGCAGGGACCATGACGCTGGGCCTGTTCCAGCAAGTCAGCAATGCCTTTGGCCAAGTGGAGGATTCCTTCCGGTTCCTCGCCAATTCCTGGACCACGATCATCTCGCTGATCTCGGTCTATAAGCGCTTGCGGGCCTTCGAGGCCAATATTCCCGAGGATGCGATCTCGGGGGTCGACTACGACGATCCGCGCTTCCTCGTGTTCTCGGAACCCAAGACCAGCGACGCCATACCCGAGCAGCCGGCACAGTTCTGACCGGGGCGCAGCGCCGCGTCGAACAGGATGACGAAGAAGGGCCGCCCATGGGCGGCCTTTTTGCTGCAATGGAACGACCGGACACCAATGCGGCTTGTGTCCCGGAGAGGAGACTTGCAATGTCCATAAAGGCCATCTTTGCCAATATCAGCTGCTCACACCTTGAAACGAGCATCCCCTGGTACGAGACCATCCTGGCCCGCTCGCCCGACGCCAATCCCATGAAGGGATTGGTAGAATGGCATTTCGCTGGGGCTGGCCTGCAAGTGTTCGAGGGTCCGGACAAGGCCGGCCATGGCACGCTGACCCTCATTGTGGACGATGTGCGAGCCGAGCATGAGCGGCTGACACAAGCGGGGTTTGAACCCGGCACGGTGCAGGAGGCCGATTACACCACCATCGTGCAGCTGCGCGATCCGGACGGAAACCTTGTCGTGCTGGCTCAGCCCGGCAAGGCATAGAAAAAGGGCCGCCCCGAGGAGCGGCCCTTTCGATTCTGTCTCGGTCGGTTCGCGATTAACGCGAGTAGAATTCGACGACCAGGTTCGGTTCCATCTGGACCGGATAGGGCACGTCCGACAGAGCCGGGACGCGCACATAGGTGGCGGTCTGCTTGCCGTGATCGACGTCCAGGTAGTCGGGGATGTCACGCTCGGCCAGCTGGTTGGCCTCGAGCACCACGGTCAGCTGCTTGGAGCGATCGCGGATCTCGATCTTGTCGCCGATCTTGACCTGGTAGGACGGAATGTTGACGCGCTTGCCGTTGACCAGGATGTGGCCATGGGACACGAACTGACGGGCAGCGAACACGGTCGGCACGAACTTGGCGCGGTAGACGATGGCGTCCAGGCGCGATTCGAGCAGGCCGATCAGGTTTTCACCGGTGTCGCCCTTGCGGCGGCTGGCTTCGTCGTAAAGACGGCGGAAGCCCTTTTCGGTGATCGAGCCGTAATAGCCCTTGAGCTTCTGCTTGGCGCGCAGCTGCAGACCGTAGTCCGAGAGCTTGCCCTTGCGGCGCTGACCATGCTGGCCGGGGCCATAGGCACGGGCGTTGAGCGGGGACTTGGGACGGCCCCAGATGTTTTCGCCAAGGCGGCGGTCAATCTTGTACTTTACGGAATGACGCTTCGACATCGCGTATCCTTTTTCAAACGTTGAATGGATCGCGCCCTCCTCTGCCCTGCCTTGCGACAGGACCGACAGACTCCCAACAGAGAATCCCGGGTGCGCCTATGGGCCCGAAGGCCGGAATAGGTGGGCGCGTCTTAGAGGGGCAGAGGGGGCGAGTCAAGTGCTGCCCCCGCCGATCCCCTAGGCCATGCGCTTGTCGAGGCTGCGCTGGTCGCGCAATTGCGGGAAGAGCCCGGCCCAGGCCACGGCTATCACGACCGCCCCTATGCCGCCCATCACCGCAGCGGGTACCGGGCCGAAAAGGTGGGCCACTGTCCCGGCGCGGAAATCGCCCAATTCGTTGGACGCGCCGATGAAGACGGAATTGACCGCATTGACGCGTCCGCGCACCGCCTCGGGCGTCCAGAGCTGCATGATGGTTTCGCGGATGGTCACGCTGACCATGTCGGCCGCACCGACCAGCGCCAGCGCGGCCATGGAGAGCCATACATTGGTGGAAAGGCCGAAGACGATGGTGAAGACACCGAACAGACCCACGAAGACGAACAAGAGTTTGCCCGCATGGTCGCGCACCGGATGGCGCATGAGCCAGAGGGCCATGACCAGCGCCCCGATGCCCGGCGCAGCGCGCAGCAGGCCCAGCTCCTCGGGGCCGGCCTGGAGAATATCCTTGGCATAGATGGGCATGAGCGCCACGGCACCACCGGCCATGACGGCGAACATGTCGAGCGACATGGCGCCCAATACCACGCGATTGGAAAAGATATAGCGGAACCCGCCGAGCAGGGTTTCGAGGCTCTTGGCCTGCGTGTCGCGAATCTGCGCCGGGCGGGGAATGAGCGAGACCATGAGCACGGCGAAAAGGATCAGCGCGGCCGCGGTGCCGAAGGCGATTTCGGGCGAGAGGCCATAAAGCAGCCCACCGGCCGCCGGGCCCATGATCGAAGCGAATTGCCAAGCCGAGGCATTGGCGGTGATGGCATTGGCCAGCGCCTGGGGCGGCACGATATTGGGCGCGAGCGATTGCGCTGCCGGCCCCCAGAACGCCCGTGCCGTACCCAGAAGGAACAGAATGGCGAAGATGGGCCAGATCTGGTCGGCATCGGCATTGGCGAGGAGGAAGAAGCCAATTGCACAGGCGGCTTCGACCAAAAGACAGATGCGCATGATGCCACGGCGGCTGAAGCGGTCGGCGGTGAGCCCGGTGACCAGGATCAGCAGCAGAGCCGGCGCAAAGAGACACAGCCCCACGACGCCGAGCAGGAAAGCATTGCCGGTGACGTCATAAACCTGCCAGGCCACGGACACCGCCATGATCTGCACCGCGAAGCTGACGAAGAGCGTCGTCAGCCAGAAAAAGCGGAAACCGCGATAATGGAAGGCGTATTTTGACGGTTCGGCTGCGGGCGTGCTCATGGATCAGCCATCGCATTTCGGCGATGATCGGTCAAAGTCGGAAACCGGGCAAACCGTTCGGTGACGCAGAAAGGCGGACGGGGTTTATTCCTCGACCTTTTTCTGCCGATTGGGATTGGGCCGCTCGTGGCGCCGGTCGATCGAGGAAATCACCCCGCGCAGCGTGCGGATTTCCTGGCTGGTGAACCGGCCACGGGTCAATGCGGTCCGCAGATTGTTGACCATGCTCGGCCGCTTGTCGGGCGTCGTGAAAAAGCCGGTCTGATCGAGCACGCCTTCGAGATGCTCGAACAGCCCCACCAGTTCCGTGCGCGGCGCCGCCTCGTCGAGCCCGTCGGAAAACGGCAGCGCCCTACCCTCTGCGCTGGTGCGCCGCCATTCATAGGACATGAGCAGCACGGCCTGGGCAATATTGAGCGAGGCAAAGGCCGGCTCCACCGGCAGAGTGACGATGGCGTCGGCCATCGCCACTTCGTCGTTCAGCAGACCCCAGCGCTCGCGCCCGAACAGCAGGCCCACGCCTTTTCCGTCGGCAATATGGGCCGCCATATTGGCGGACGCCTCTTCGGGGCCGAGCACTTCCTTCTGCATGTCGCGCGAGCGCGCAGTGGTCGCATAGACCAAAGTGAGGTCGGCCATTGCCGCTTCGAGGGTTTCAAAGACACGTACCCGGTCGAGCACATGATCCGCCCGCGACGCAGCGGCGACCGCCTTTTCATTGGGCCAGCCATCGCGCGGGCGCACGAGACGCAGGTCCCACAGACCAAAATTGGCCATGGCCCGCGCCGCCGAACCGATATTTTCACCCAGCTGCGGCTCGCACAGAATGATGGCGGGACACGCCTTGAAACTGGTTTCCTGGGAACGATCCGTGCCGGCCATGCTGCTGCCCTTCTGATGGTCAGGCGGGCAGATGCCGGGATTATACCCGATTGCGGCCCGCGCGCCTGGCCTCATACATTGCCCGGTCGGCAAGCGAAAGTATTTCGACAATCGCCGGTTCAGTCTGGTGACGGAGCCACGCCGCCCATCAGGCGACGCGATCGCGCAGGGGGAGGTCTAGAACCTTGCTGTCGCGCTTCCATTCGCGATCCAGCATGGCGAAGTGCAGTTCCTCGTCCCATTCACCCTGGAACAGAGCATGTTCGCGGTAATGGGCTTCAAGGCGCATGCCGAGCTTCTGCATCAGCTTGATCGAATGGTGGCTGCGACCGTCGCAGCGGACCATGACGCGATGCACGCGGAAATGGGAAAAGGCCAGATCCAGCATGGCGCTGATGGCCTCGGTCAGATAGCCGCGACCGCTATGGGCCGGATCGATCAGAAACCGCACTTCGCCCTGACCCGAGGTCGCATCCGACCATTTGAGGCTGACCTGACCCACAAGGGCATGATCACCTTTGCGCACCATGGCCAACGACAGGATATCGCCGGGACGATGCAACTCGACCTGCTTTCGCATGATGGCGACCGCAGCAGAAACTTCTTCGGGGTACCGGGTCGGACGGTCAACGTAGCGCTGTGCCGAAGGCAAGGTGTGATAGCGCGCCACCGCGTCACAATCGGCCCGCTCGAACGGACGCAGGACAAGGTGGCTGGTTTCGATCGGCAAGCGCAAACTAGACATGTCAGGAACTCCGGGCGGAATGGTGGAAAGCCCTGTTCCAGAAACGCCGGTCTCAGCTGGAAGTTCCTGATATGTCGCAGAAATTTTTGCTGGGGGTCCAGGCCCTTAATGGAGGCCGGAAGGCCCCGATTCCCGGCGAGAAAGCCATTCCCTGCGCAGGATGGCGTAGTAGAACTCCTCGTCCCAGCGACCTTTTGAAAACCCATGATCGCGGAAATGGGCCTCGCGCCGCATGCCAAGCCGCTCCATGAGCCGCCAGGAGGGCGTGTTGGCCGCATCGCAGCGGGCATAGACCCGGTGCAGGTCTGCCTCACCGAAGGCGAGGTCAAGCAGCCGCATCGAGGCCTCGCTGGCATAGCCCCTTCCCTGGTGGTCGGGGTGGAAAATCCACCCCATCTCGCCCTGCCGGGCTTCGACGGAACGCCAGGTCAGCGACACTTCTCCGACGAGGGCGCCATCGGCCAGGGTTTCCACGGCAAGGATGATGCGATCACCATCCGCTTCCAGCGCCAGCTGACAGGTGCGCTGCTGCACCGCCAGGGTACATTCCTCGTGACTGAGCGGCGGATCGAACAGAAAGCGGGCAACATCTGCGCGGCTGCGATAGGCAAAGACCGCGTCGACATCGCCGCGCGTAAAAGGCCGGAGCCTGAGGCGTCCGGTAACGATGGGATAGGCGGGGCGCAGGGCCATGGCATTGCCTTTCTCGCAGGGCAGTCTGGTCTGTGACGTCTGCATTGGCAAGCACGCGCCTTGCGGACGCGCTTTCGGCATGCCAGCCTTGGCCCATGAGCACGATGCCCCATCTCGATCTCAAAGCCAGCTGCGATTGCGGCGCCGTCACCCTCAGCGCGATAGGCACGGCCATCTCGATGTTTCAGTGCGCCTGCCTCAACTGCCAGAAGGTTTCGGGAAGCGGCCATTCTTCGGTCGTGCTGCTGCCCAATGACGCCGTGCGCCTTGTGGGCGCCACCAAAAGCACTGCGCGGCCAGCCGATTCCGGAGCGACCTTCACACGCCACTTCTGCCCGGAATGCGGCACCACGCTCTATGCCCAATCCTCGCGGGCACCGGCTTTCCGCATCCTGCCGGTTGGCCTGTTCGCTGGCCAGAACGACTGGTTCGCACCAAACCAGCTGATCTTCGCGCGCAGCCATTGCGCATGGGATCTGGTCGATGATGCCCTGCCCCGCCACGATGCCTATCGCCCGGACAAAAGCACATGAGCATGGCCTGCGACGCCCTCGCCGAGCGCATCCGCAGCGTGTTGCCGCCGGCCCTATTGGTGCGGGAACAAAAGATGTTCGGCGGGATCGCCTTCATGGTCGATGGCAATATGCTGGTCTGCCCGACCCGGGAGGGCCAGCTTATCGTGCGCGTGGGCAAGGACGGCATGGCCGCAGCACTCGAGCAGCCGGGCGCCGCAACGATGGACATGGCCGGACGGCGGATGAGCGGCTTCGTCGTGGTGGATGGCGACGCCCTGGAGGACGACGCGGCGCTCGAAGGCTGGCTGACAAGTGCGCTCGCCTTCGTGCGGAGCCTGCCAGCCAAATAGCTGGAAACGGCCAGACCGCCATCCGGCAAGCCCCCTTGCCGAGGCTGCCTTTGCGCTTTTTTGCAGCGATGCTATACGGGCGCTCGAACTGGCCAAAGGCCGCAGACGGATTTCAAAGGGAGTTTTTCGATGAGCAAGATCAAAGTCGCCAACCCGGTCGTGGACCTCGACGGCGATGAGATGACCCGGATCATCTGGCAGGCGATCAAGGACAAGCTCATCCATCCCTATCTCGACCTGCCGATCGAATATTACGATCTGTCGGTGGAAAGCCGCGACGCTACCAACGACCAGATCACGGTCGATGCCGCCCATGCCATTCAGAAGCACGGCGTCGGCATCAAATGCGCCACCATCACCCCCGATGAGCAGCGCGTCGAGGAATTCAAGCTCAAGAAGATGTGGAAGTCGCCCAATGGCACGATCCGCAACATCCTGGGCGGCGTGATCTTCCGCGAGCCGATCATCTGCAAGAACGTGCCGCGCCTCGTCCCCGGCTGGACCCAGCCGATCATCGTCGGCCGTCACGCTTTCGGCGACCAGTACCGCGCCACCGACTTCCTGTTCCCCGGCAAGGGCACGCTCTCGATCAAGTTCACCGGCGAAGATGGCCAGGTCATCGAGCACGAAGTCTACCAGGCCCCCGGCGCCGGCGTGGCCATGGCCATGTACAATCTCGACGATTCGATCCGCGACTTCGCCTATTCGAGCTTCAACTACGGCCTGGCCCGCGGCGTGCCGGTCTATCTCTCCACCAAGAACACCATCCTCAAGGCCTATGACGGCCGCTTCAAGGATATCTTCCAGGAGATCTACGAAGCCGAATTCAAGGAGAAGTTCGAGGAAGCCAAGATCTGGTACGAACACCGCCTGATCGACGACATGGTCGCCTCTGCTCTCAAGTGGAGCGGCGGCTATGTCTGGGCGTGCAAGAACTATGACGGCGACGTGCAGTCCGATATCGTGGCACAGGGCTTCGGCTCGCTGGGCCTGATGACCTCGGTTCTGGCCACGCCAGATGGCAAGATCGTGGAAGCCGAAGCCGCCCACGGCACCGTGACCCGCCATTATCGCCAGCACCAGCAGGGCAAGGAAACCTCGACCAATTCCACCGCCTCGATCTTTGCCTGGACCCGTGGCCTCGCCCACCGCGCCAAGCTCGACGACAACGAAGCGCTGGCAAAGTTCGCCGCCACGCTCGAAAAGGTCACCGTCGACACGATCGAAGAAGGCAAGATGACCAAGGATCTGTCCCTGCTCGTCGGTCCCGATCAGCCGTGGCTCTCGACCCTTGGCTTCCTCGACGCCATCGACCAGAACCTGCAGAAGGCCATGGCGTAAGCCTTTACTGGCTCTCGGATCAGAAAGGTGCGGAGCGATCCGCACCTTTTTTATTGCCACCCAACAAGGTGGGATGCGCGGCCCGTCTCGTATGGTAGAGCTTGGGGACTGATTCCCTCCCCCTCGCGGATCTTGCCATGCCGATCGGCGTCCTTCTTGCGTTCATCGCCTATGCCAGCTTTTCGGTGGCCGACGCCCTGATCAAGGCCACCGGCCCGGCGCTGTCCGTCTTCGAGATCGCGTTCTTCACCACGAGCTTCTCGATCATCCCCGCCATGGTGACCAAGCGCGGCGAGCGGTGGCGGGACATGTACAAGCTCAGCCACCCCTATCTGGTGCACCTGCGCTGCGCCTCGGCAATCTGCGGCACGGCGTGCGTGATGTACGCCTTCACCCATATCGCCTTCGCCGATGTCTATGCCATCGGCTTCACCACGCCGCTTTTCGTGACGCTGCTCTCGGTACTGCTCTTGCGCGAGCATGTCGCCGCCCATCGCTGGGCGCTGCTGCTGATCAGTTTCCTCGGCGTGATCCTGGTGATCCGGCCGGGCATGAAGGAGCTGGAAACCGGCCATTACATCATGATGATCGGCGCAGTTCTCGGGGCCATCACGACGACAATCCTGCGCCATGTGGCGCCGCGCGAACGGCGCACCAGCCTCGTGGGGCTGCAGGTGCTCTATTCGGGCATCTTCAACGCCATCCTGATGATCCCCACCTTCGTCGTGCCCACATTCGAGCAATTGGCCATTCTGCTCGGCATCGGCCTGCTCGGCGGCATGGGCGGTCTGCTGCTGATCCAGGCCAGCAAGCAGACGCCGGCCAACCTCATCGCGCCGGTGCAATATAGCCAGTTGATCTGGGCGATCCTGTTCGGGGCGCTGTTCTTCGGGGAATATCCCGACTGGATCGCCATTGTCGGCATGCTGATCGTCGTCGGCGCGGGCCTCGCCAACGTGCTGAGCGAGAAACGGCCGATCCGCTGGAAGCCGCGCATTTTCTTCTTCCGTATCGGCGAATAGGGCAGCAAGAAACCCCGCGCCGTCGACGCGGGGTTTTTCAGGTCACGGAAAGACGTTTAGATCAGCGCGCGGATGGCCGAAATCGCCTCGTCGGCCTTGCTGCCATCGGGGCCGCCGCCCTGGGCCATGTCGGGACGGCCACCGCCCCCCTGTCCGCCCAGAGCCGCCGTTGCCGACTTGATCAGCGTACCGGCGGCATAAGTGCCGGTCAGGTCCTCGGTGACGCCAATGGCCACCGTGCCCTTGCCGTCTTCGCCCTTGAGAACGATCACCACAACGCCCGAGCCGATGCGCTTCTTTTCAGCATCGACCACCGACTTGATATCCTTGGCTGCAACGCCCTCGACGACGCGGCCGACAAAGGTGACGCCATTGACCGTCTCGGATGCGGCGCCGGCCCCATTGTCGCCGCCCAGGGCCAGCTTCTGGCGGGCATCGGAGAGTGCCTTTTCAGCGCTCTTAAGCTGGCTCTGCAGCGCCTCGATGCGCTCCAGCACCTCATGGGTGCCCGACCGGAGAATGCCGGCGGCCGACGCCACGATATTGGTGCTGGCATTGCCGCGGTGACGCGCAGCATTGCCCGTCAGCGCCTCAATGCGCCGCACCCCCGCCGCGACCGCGCCTTCGGCGACCACCGAAACCAGGCCGATATCGCCGGTGCGGCGCACATGGGTGCCGCCACACAATTCCACTGACCAGCCGAGGCCGTTGCCGGTGGGCTCGCCCATGGACACGACGCGCACCTCGTCACCGTACTTCTCGCCGAACAGGGCGCGGGCACCGGATTCCTTGGCTTCCTCGACGCCCATCAGGCGCGTCTCAACCGTGGTGTTCTGCAGGATGATGGCATTGGCGATATCCTCCACCTCGGCCATTTCCTGGGGGCTCATCGGCTTGGTGTGCACGAAGTCGAAGCGCAGGCGATCTGCCGAGACCAGCGAACCCTTCTGCGCGACGTGGTCACCCAGCACCAGGCGGAGCGCTTCATGCAGCAGGTGGGTCGCGGAGTGATTGGCACGGATGGCCGAGCGGCGCTGGTGGTCGACGACCAGCTCCACCGGCTGGCCGACCTTGAGCGCACCTTCCCGGACCGAGACGCGATGGGCGAACACGCCCTGATACTTGTTGGTATCGGTCACTTCGGCGACGACGCCCTCGGCCTTGATGAGGCCGGTATCTCCGACCTGACCGCCGCTTTCGCCATAGAAGGGCGTCTGGTTGACGACGACGACGCCATCCTGGCCGGATGCGAGCGTGTCGACTTCCTTGCCATCGACGAGCAGCGCCTTGATTTCGCCCTCGGCGGTTTCGGTTTCATAGCCCAGGAATTCGGTGGGCCCGAGCTTGTCCGCCAGGCCGAACCACACGGTGTCCGTGCCCGCTTCGCCCGAACCGGCCCAATTCTTGCGCGCCTCGGCCTTCTGCTGGGCCATGGCGGCATCGAAGCCGACCTGATCGACAGCAATGTTACGCGAGCGAAGCGCATCCTGGGTCAGGTCGAGCGGGAAGCCATAAGTATCGTAGAGCTTGAAGGCGGTGGCGCCATCCAGCGTCGCGCCTTCGCCAAGGTCGGCGGTTTCGGCTTCGAGAATCTGCAGACCGCGGCCCAGCGTCTTGAGGAACCGGCCCTCCTCGAGGCGCACCGTCTCGGTGATCATGGCCTCGCCCCGGCTCAGCTCGGGATAGGCCTGGCCCATTTCGCGCACCAGCGTCGGCACCAGCTTGTAGATGGTCGGCTCACTTGCACCGAGCAGGGTCGCATGGCGCATGGCGCGGCGCATGATGCGGCGCAGGACATAGCCGCGCCCTTCGTTGGAGGGCAGCACGCCTTCGGCGATCAGGAAGCTCATGGACCGCAGATGATCGGCAATGACGCGCAGGCTGCGATTGCCCGGGCCGTTGACATCGGCATTGGTGGCATTGGCCGCCGCGCCGATCAGCGCCTTGAACAGGTCGATATCGTAATTGTCGTGCACACCCTGCATGACGGCGGCGATACGCTCGAGCCCCATGCCGGTATCGATGGAGGGACGCGGCAGACCGGTGCGCGACCCATCGGCGTGCTGCTCGAACTGCATGAAGACCAGATTCCAGATCTCGATCCAGCGGTCGCCGTCCTCGTCGGGCGAGCCCGGAGGGCCACCCCAGACCTTATCGCCGTGATCGTAGAAGATTTCCGAGCACGGACCGCAGGGCCCGGTATCGCCCATCTGCCAGAAATTGGACTTGGCGCCCAGGCGCACGATGCGATCCTCGGAAAGGCCGGCAATCTTTTTCCAGAGCTCCATGGCCTCGTCATCGTCCTCGTAGACGGTGACCATGAGCTTTTCCCTGGGCAGGCCCCAATCCTTGGTGAGAAGGGTCCAGGCCAGTTCGATGGCGCGATCCTTGAAATAGTCGCCGAACGAGAAATTGCCGAGCATCTCGAAGAAAGTATGATGCCGTGCGGTGAAGCCGACATTGTCGAGATCGTTGTGCTTGCCGCCTGCCCGCACGCATTTCTGCGCCGTGGTGGCGGTCGAATAGGGGCGCTTTTCGACGCCCGTAAACACGTTCTTGAACTGCACCATGCCCGCATTGGTGAACATCAGCGTCGGGTCGTTGCGCGGCACGAGCGGGCTCGACGCTACGGCCTCATGGCCATTGCGCGCGAAGTAACCGGTAAAGCTCGAGCGAAGATCGTTTACGCTGGTCATGCAGAGGCTTTCATGGCGAGCGGGCGCGAGCGCGCCCGTTAGGAAAAACGCGGCTTTTTATCGTGCCCATGGGCGACATGTCCAGCATTGTGGCCGGACCAAGACCCGCCGCGTGGCGCTTTTTTCCGTGAGCCCCGCCACGCACTGCTCAAAAGAAAGCTCCCGGTCACGAGGGACCGGGAGCCAAAGCAGCGCAGAGGCTTGATCGTGCTAGTGACGGCGGCCCTGTGCCGCGGTCTCTCCATCAGAGAAAGACCGCATGAGCGGCACCAGCTGCCACACGGCCGATGCACCCACCAGCACATAGACAATACGCGCCAGCGCCGCATCCTGGCCGCCAAAGAGCGCCGCGACCAGATCGAACTGGAACAGACCGACCAGGCCCCAATTGAGCCCGCCCACGATAATAAGGATGAGAGTGATGATATTGAGCGCGCGCATGCCCTTCTCCGGGATGAGGTGACTGCGGGCTCAATCCTCCCAGGACGGCGCCGTTCCGGCCTTGACCCAGGTTAGGTCCAGAAGCTGGAACAAAAAAGGCCCCCGACGAGCGGGGGCCAAGACATGCATGGGACAGTCGGAGGTTATTCGTCGCTGGAGCTGTCGTCTTCCCCACCGGCGACCAGCAGCACCTCGCCCAGAAGACCGGAGCTTTCGCGTACGCCATGCTCGATAGTGGCCGCGATCTCGGGATTGTCCTTGAGAAACTGGCGGGAATTTTCGCGCCCCTGCCCCAATCGCTGGCTTTCCCAGGAGAACCATGCGCCGGACTTTTCGACGATGCCCGACTTGACGCCCAGGTCCAGCAATTCGCCGGTCTTGGAAATGCCTTCGCCATACATGATGTCGAACTCGACCTGACGGAACGGGGGTGCAAGCTTGTTCTTGACCACCTTGACGCGCGTCTGGTTGCCGACAATCTCCTCGCGGTCCTTGAGGGCGCCGATGCGACGGATATCGAGACGAACCGAGGCATAGAACTTGAGAGCGTTGCCGCCCGTGGTGGTTTCGGGCGAGCCGTACATCACACCGATCTTCATGCGGATCTGGTTGATGAAGATGACGAGACACTTCGACTTGGAAATCGAGGAGGTCAGCTTGCGCATGGCCTGGCTCATAAGGCGCGCTTGCTGGCCGGGAAGGCTGTCGCCCATTTCGCCTTCAAGTTCGGCGCGCGGCGTCAGCGCCGCAACCGAATCGACCACCAGCACGTCGATGGCGCCGGAGCGCACGAGCGTATCGGTGATCTCGAGGGCCTGCTCGCCGGCATCGGGCTGAGAGATCAGCAGGTCATCGACGTTGACGCCGAGCTTGCGTGCATAGATCGGGTCGAGGGCATGTTCGGCGTCCACGAAGGCGCAGATGCCGCCCTTGCGCTGGGCTTCGGCGATCACGTGCAAAGCGAGCGTGGTCTTGCCCGAACTTTCCGGCCCGAAGATTTCGACGATACGACCCTTGGGCAGACCACCAATGCCCAGAGCGATATCGAGACCCAGCGACCCGGTCGAGATCGATTCCACCTCGATCGAGGAGGCTTCGCCCAGGCGCATGATAGAGCCCTTGCCGAAATTCCGCTCGATCTGGCTCAGCGCTGCTGCCAGCGCCTTGTCCTTGTCCATCGATCCACCCTCTACAACGCGAAGCGGCGAAGCTGCCATAATGCTGTCTCCTTATTTCACGCTCTCGATGGTGACGCAACGAGAGGGACAATTGGCCTGTGTGTACTTTCCGTGCCTCATTTGTTCTCATTTTGTTTCCATGGCGTCAAGAGACAAAATGAGAACGTCTATGTCCCCAAACGAGAAGCGGGCGCAGCGATTCTCGCTACACCCGCAAAATCCAGGTCGATCGTCAGGGCCTGTCAGCCGGTTTGATGCTGCCGCCCTTTCAGCAGGCGCCGCAGCACAGGCCAGGTCCAGATGAGGAGGGTCAGCGCGGCCAGGGCGCCGGCAATGGGACGATCGATGAAGGTCATCGGATTGCCGTTCGACTTCATCATCGACGTGAGGAAATTCTGCTCCAGCAGCGGCCCGAGCACGATGCCGAGCACGAACGGCGCCAGCGGGATGCGGTTGGCTTCCATGACAAAGCCGACCACGCCGAAAACGAGCGCCACGCCCACGGCCGTGATGGTGTTTTCCATCGCGAAGGCGCCGACGATGCAGAAGATGAAGATGATCGGCATCAGGATGTTGAGCCGCACCGACAGCATCAGCCGGCTCAGCTTGATGGCCACCCAGCCCAGTGGAATCATCAAAAGGTTGGCGAGAAAGAAGATGCCGAAGATCGCATAAACCACTGCCGGGTTGTTGAGGAAGATGGTCGGGCCCGGATTGACCCCCTTCATGAACAGCACGCCGATGATGATGGCTGCGATGGCGTCACCGGGAATGCCAAATACGAGCGATGGAATGAAGCCGCCGCTGACTGCTGCATTATTGGCGGCGCCTGCAGCGGCAAGCCCTTCCTTGGAGCCGCGGCCGAATTCCTGCGGATTGCGCGAGAAGCGCTTGGCCAGCGAATAGGAAATCCAGGCGGCGATGTCGGCGCCTGCGCCGGGCAGGATACCGAGCACGGTGCCGAGCACATTGCCCTGCGCGATCGCTCGACGCTCCTGCCAGAGGATCTTGCCCTGCCCCTCGAACACGCCCTTGATTTCGGCCTGTTCGAGCTTCATGGGCTGAACGCGCTTGGCATAGAAGCGAAAGATTTCGGCAATGGCGAAGAGACCGATCATGACCGGCACGAGCGAAAGGCCGCCGATCAGGGCGGTGCTGCCAAAGGTGAAGCGCGGCACACCGCTGACCGGATCAATGCCGATGGTTGCCACGAACAGCCCCAGAGCCAGCGAAATAACGCCGCGCGCCCGCGAGGACTGGATCATGAAGCCGGCAGTGGTGAGGCCAAGCAGGCAGAGCCAGAAATACTCATAGGAGGAAAAGCGCAACGCGACGCTGGCCAGCGGGGGCGCGAGCGTGGCGAGGACCAGCGCGCCGAACAGCCCGCCGATCGCCGAGGTCAGCAGGCAGATGCCCATGGCGATATGGGCCTGCCCCTTCTTGGTGAGGGAGAACGCGTCATTGGTATAGGCCGCCGATGCCGGGGTGCCGGGCATGCGCAGCAGGACCGACGGAATATCGCCCGAGAACATGGCCATGGCAGACGCCGTCACCATGGCGGCAATGGCGGGCACAGGCTCCATGTAGAAGGTCACGGGCACGAGCAGCGCCACGGCCATGGTTGCGGTAAGTCCTGGAAGCGCGCCCATGAAGAGGCCGAAGGCCGCGCTGGCGACCATGACCATGAGCACATAGGGGTCAAAGAGCAGCGTCAGGCCGGCGAGGATATTGTCCATCAGAGATAGCCTCCCAGAGGAGTGAGCAGGCCGAGCGGCAGCGGCACAAGCAACAGCTTGGCAAACAGGAAATAGACCACGATCGAGCCGATGATGCTGATCAGCACGGAGGGCACAAGCGCGGCGCGCCCGACCATGAGCAGGCTGAAGAGGATCGGGGGCGCGAGCAGCAGGAAGCCGATCTGCTGGCTGAAGAAGATATAGACGAGCGCGGCGACCAGGACGAAGGCCGGACGGAGGTAATTCTTGTCGCTGGGCTCTTCCTCATCCTGCGGATCGACAGGCTCGGGCTTGAAGACCACCATGGCCAGTCCGCTCAGCGCGATGACCACGCCCAATATGGTGGGAAAGAAGCCCGGCCCATAGTCGATGCGCGTCGCCGCTATCGGCGCCGGCAATTGCAGGGACAGCACCAGGATAACGAGGCCAAGGGCGGCAAACCCCAGCCCAAGCATTCTATCAGTCATGCGATTTGCTCAGCTTTGTTGCCGAAAGGGGAATGCCGACGCACCCTGTCGCCGGCATTCCATCCATAAGGCGAGCGGATTGCCGTGTTCGCAATCCCTGCTTTGCGCCTAGTTGCCGGACAATGCCTTGAGCACGGTGTCGGTCTCGCGGAAATGGTCGGCGAGGAAGGCGGTGAAGTCTTCATGATTGAGGTAGGAAATGCCGAAACCGCGATCCTGCATGCCGGTCACGAAGCGCTCCTGCTCGATGGCATCGGCGATGGCGGCTTCGATCTGGGCCACCAGCGCCGGGTCCATGCCCGCCGGGCCGGCAATGCCGCGCCAGGTGCCGCCGACATAGGACGTGCCGATGGCCTCGGCCACGGTGGGGACCTCTTCATCGATGGCGACACGCTGCTCGCTCATCACGGCGATGGTCTTGACCACGCCAGCATCCTTGAGCGCGGTGACTTCGGGCATGGAACACAGCACGATGTCGATACCGCCCGAGGCCAGTTCCTGCAGCGCCGATGCGGAGCCCTGGGCCGGGATCAGGTTGAGCTGGCTGACATCGACGCCCTCACCCAGCAGCATCGAGACGAAGGGAATGTCCCAGCTGGCATTGCAGGTGCCGCCACAGGAAATATTGAAGCCGGCGGGGTCGGCCTTGATCGCCTCGATCAGCGCGCCCAGGTCCTGATATTCGGAATCGGCCGAGACATGAATAGCCGATGGGTCGGCATTGAACTGGGCGATCGCGGTGAAGCTTTCGGGCTGGAAGTCGGCCTGACCGAGCAGCGTGAACTGGGCGATCGGCGACAGCTGGCCGAGCGTATAGCCATCGGGCGCGGCGGACGTATAGGCGGTGTAACCGACAATGCCCGAAGCCTGGGCCTGGTTGACCACCGGGAAGGGCTGGCCGAGCGCGGCTTCGAGCTCTGCAGCCAGCAGGCGGAAGGTGTAGTCCGAGCCGCCGCCGGCACCGGCCACCACGACCAGCTGCACTGGACGCTGCGGCCATTCCTGGGCCATGGCGATGGTCGAGACCGAGCCCAGAAGGGCCGAGGCGGCGAAGGCGGTTGCGAAGAGTTTGTTCAAAGGATCCTCCCTTTTGTTGACGTCTTAATCTCTGCCTCCGCCGATGGCGGAGGCAGTATTGGGTATGAGGTTCAGTGCGGAATGGCCTTAAGCGCTTCTGCGATGAGCGCCTTGCGGGCATCGTCGGGCGCCTGCATCGGTGCGCGCGGATAGGCAAAGGGCACACCCTGGAGCGACTGGGCATACTTGATGTTGGCCGGCAGATTGTCGGTCAGGATGGCGTTCCAGAAGCGCAGCAGGCCCGCATGCAGCGTCTTGGCCTCGGCATGATTGCCGGCCTTGACCAGGTCCCAAAGCTTGACCACGGCCTTGGGCGCGGCAGCGGGATTGGCAGCGATCGTGCCATGCACACCCAGCGCGAAGCTGGGATAGAGCAGCGCGTCCACCGCCGTGAAGACCAGCTTGCCTTCCGGCAGGTCGAGCAGCAGGTCGGCGGTCAGCTTGAGATCGCCGTTCGACTGCTTAACGCCGATGACGCCGGGCACTTCGTTCATGATCCGCTTCAGCAGCGCCGGCGGCAGATAGCACCACGGCACGACATTATAGATGAGGACAGGCAATCCGCTCTCTTCGGCAATGGCGCGGAAGTGATCGACCAGCGCATCATCGGAGGGACGGAACACATAATGGGGCGGGGTCACCTGCAGCGCCACCGAGCCGGCTTCGCGCGCCCGCTTGGACCGTTCGACGGCCTGGCGGGTGGAATTGATGATGATGCCGGCGATCAG
The DNA here is from genome assembly GCF_000969445.1 of Devosia chinhatensis. NCBI lineage: Bacteria > Pseudomonadati > Pseudomonadota > Alphaproteobacteria > Hyphomicrobiales > Devosiaceae > Devosia > Devosia chinhatensis. Next base: position 1,766,144 of record NZ_JZEY01000054.1, read on the forward strand.
CGGAACGCGACCTGCAAGAGCATCCTGAGAGGTTTCGAGCAGCTTCTGCAACTCGTCTGCGTCCAGCGTATGGCCTTCTGCCGAAGAGCCGCCGACACAGACACCATGCACGCCCGAAGAGACCATCCAGTCGATCTGGGCCTTCAACTGATCATACTGGATCTCGCCCTCGGCATTGAAGGGCGTGGTGGTGGGGGGGATGACACCGTAAAACTGAGCGGACGACATGACTTCCTCATTAACCGGACACGATGTCTGATTAATGGACATATTGTTCGCGGTCAAGCGGGTCTTTGGATCTCATTCTCCATGCAGGTCGGGATCGCCGCCCAGCCGTGTCGAGATCAGCCGGGCCTGCTGCTTCACCAGTGCGGCAAACTCGGGAATGGTCTTGTCATCGAAACGCGCCTTGTCGCCGGTGACGCTGATGGCGGCGAAAATCCTGCCGCTGGCATTCCAGATCGGCGCTGCCACGCAGCGCCGCCATTCCTCGTATTCCATGTCATCGATGGAATAGCCGCGCGCCAGCGTCTTGCGCAGTTCCTCGCGCAAGACCTCCGGCTCGGTGATGGAATGGGGGGTGAAGGCCTGGAGGCCCTGACTGATCACCCGCTCGACAACGGTCGGGCTTTGATGCGCAAGGACCGCCTTGCCCGTGGCGCTGCAATGGGCAGCGGCGCTCTCGAGGGTGATGACGTTGTTCAGACCGCGCGAATCATGACGGCTGACCATGATGATGCCGTGGCCGTCGAAGACACCCAGGTGAACCGATAGACCCGTCTTGTTGGAAAGGGTGTTGATGCTCTCTATGGCTTCGCGCTGCACGTCCATGTTGGCCAGCACGGTATTGCCCAGCTCGAACAGCTTCAGCCCGAGCCGGTAACGCTCGCGGTCTCGATCCTGCTCGAGCAGACCCAGGGTCTTGAGCGTGCTGACAAGGCGATGAACCGTGGTCCGGGGCAGGTTGATCCGCTTGGAAATCTGCAGGACGGTCAATGCCTTGTCGCTGCGCGAAAAGCATTCCAGCACGGCCATCATCTTGAAATAGGACAGCATCTGGCCAGTGGCCTCGGTCCGCGCCGTTTCCACTATGCTTTTCGGTTCTGCCGCCACGTCTATCTCCCGATTGCTTCGATCACCCTGACCATTGCAAGCATGCCCGGATCATCGAGGCCCCTAGAGGCCTCGGCGAACATGCGCGCCCGACCCATCTTATTGGGGCGATCCCTAAATTCCTCAAGAGCGGCACGCGCCGCGACCAGCGCAGCAGCGTGGATAACCGACCCCTGATCGAGCCCGGCAATGGTTTTGGCGACCGCATCCAGCGCATCGAGCACGGTCTTGTCCCCGAGGCTGGCGCCACCACGGGCCAGCATGGCGTCGCGGGCATCGCCCAGCATGGCGCCGAGTTCCGACCACGGAATTTCGCTGCGGCCCTTGGTCTGGCGCGCGGCCGTCATCAGCGCCGTGGCGATGAGCGTACCCAGGCTGGACCCTGTGGCTCCGGCCGTAGCACGGGCATAGCCGGAAAGCGTCGCCCCCACATCATCGCCATTGTCGGGCGCTGCTTCGTTGATGGCCTGAACGACGCGCGCCAGCATCCCGCCGGTATCGCCATCGCCGAGCCTGCTATCGGCTTCGTTCAGTTCACGCTCAAGACCTGGCAGGTCGGATGCGATACGGGCGACCGCGTCGCGAAGCGTTCCGCTGGTGAGGGACATGGTCAAACCTTCCAGAAAGGGCAATCAGCCGGGGCGGCCAGAAGCGATTGCAGCTCGTCATCAAGCGCGATGAGGCTGATTGAGGTGCCAGCCATTTCCATCGATGTCACGTAATTGCCGACCAACGGCTGGACGATGGTGAGGCCCGCTGCTTCAAGGCGCCGCGCCGCCTCGGCATAAAGAATGAACAATTCATCGAGCGGGGTCGCGCCCAGTCCATTGACCAGCACCGATACGCGCTTGCCCTCGACCTCCGGCAATTCCACGAGCAGCCGTTCGACCATTTCCTCGACCAGTTCGCCGGCAGGCTTGAGCTTGCCGCGCCAGATTCCAGGCTCTCCATGGATGCCCATGCCCATTTCGATTTCGTCGTTGGCAATCTGAAAATTGGGCGCTGCGGCACCGGGCACCTGGCAGGAGCTGAGGGCAACGCCGATCGTCCGGGTGTGGTCGACCGCCTTTTGCGCCAGACGCGCCACGGTGTCGAGATCATGGCCTGCCTCGGCAGCAGCGCCGGCAATCTTATAGGCGTAGATCAGCCCGGCGACGCCCCGTCGCTTTGCGGCTTCATCAGGGCCAGCGCTGGCAATGTCATCGGTGCCGAGCACCGTGCGGGTGACGATGCCTTCGTCTTCGAGCATTTCCGCCGCCATGGCGAAGTTCATCTTGTCGCCACCGTAATTTCCGAAAAGCAGCAGAACCCCGGCACCGCCATTCGCCAGTTGGATTGCATCCATGCAGGAGGCGAGGTTGGGCCCCTCAAAGACATTGCCGATCGAGCAGGTGTCGAGAAGTCCGTGACCGACATAGCCGGTGAACAGCGGCAAATGGCCCGAGCCACCGCCCGATGCAATGCCAACTTTTCCCGCCCTGGCCCCTGCTGCACGCCGCACCACGCGCTTGCTTTGGCCATCGAGGACCATGTCGGGGTGAGCAAGGACCAGCCCGTTGAGGACGTCGTCCACATAGCTACCGGGAGAATTGAGCAGTTTTTTCATCGGGAGAACATTCCACACAGACTGTCGATAGCCCGGTGTAAATGTTCATTATATGAACATCAAGTTTGAATTTCTTAGCGCGGCACAGGCCGGCGATGACCGCTCCATTGCGATTGTTTTCACCCGGGAGCTGCGATCGCCTATCCGCAATTTCACGAATAGCGGATGCGCGGGTCGAGCCAGGCCAAGAGCAGGTCGGACAGCAAAGTACCGATGACCGTCAGCGCGCTCAGCATCATGATGAAGCTGCCAGCCAAGTACATGTCCTGGCTGATCAACGCCTGCAGCAGCAATGGGCCTGTCATGGGCAGATTGAGCACAACGGCAGTGATGGTCGCGCCGGACACCAGTGTCGGCAACACCCAGCCGACAGTGGAGATGAAGGGATTAAGCGCAATCCGCACCGGATACTTGAGCAGCAGGCGGCGCTCGGACAAGCCATAGGCGCGCGCTGTCGTGACATAGGGCTTGCTCAGTTCATCGAGCAGGTTGGCGCGCAGGATACGGATCAGCGCGGCTGTGCCCGACGTGCCCAGCACGATTGTCGGGATGATGAGGTGCTGGCCAAGATCGAGGACCTTGCCCCAACTCCAGGGCGCATTCTCGTATTCGGGCGAGAACAGGCCGCCGATGCCCGTGCCGAAATAGCGGAACGAAACGTACATGAGCACGAGGGCGAAGAGAAAATTGGGAATGGCGAGGCCGAGCACGCCGATGATGGTGACGATGTAGTCGCCGACCGTGTTCTTCTTGACGGCGCTGTAGATGCCGATGGGCAGGGAAATGGCCCAGATGAAGAGGAGAGTGATGAAGGCGAGGGCGAAGGTCAGGCCCAGCCGGTTCCAGAGCAGCTCGGATACCGGGCGACGCCATTCCAGCGAATAGCCGAAATCGCCGGCAAAGATGATGGCGGAAATCCATTTCCAGTACTGGACATAGATCGGATCGTCGAGACCGTAGCGGGCGCGCATGGCGGCCATGGCTTCGGGTTCGACCGTCACGCCCTGCAGATTGAGCTGCGCCACCATGGCGGTGACGAAGTCGCCCGGGGGCAGCTGAATGATGACGAAGGTCATCACCGAAATGGCGACCAGCGTGATCAGCATGTAGAAAAAGCGGCGGGCGATGAAGGCGGCCATGTCTCAAACTCCTGCGTGACACCTCCCCCATGCCGGGGCACGGGAGAGGCAGGCGCGTTGGGGAGGTTATTCGGAGGCGTAGTAGAACTGCTCCGGATTGGCGGAGCCGGGATGGGTGTATTGCGTGCTGGCCAAGAGGACCTGCGGCACGTTCCGCATCAGCCGGTTGATGATCCCGTAATCGGTGGTCGGCTGCATGACGCCGATCGTGTAGAGCTGCTCCTTGGCGGTCTGCATGATCTGGCGCATCAGCTCGAGACGGCGGGGCACGTCGACGGTCTGGAAAATCTCGTCATAGAGCGCCATCTGCTCCTGAACCGCCTGCGGGGGCTCCTCCGGATTGGGCTGGCCGGCATACCACTGGCCCCAGGTGGTCGCGTAGAAGGCGTCCTGACTGGATGGCACATAATATTTCGGATCAAAGATCGTGTCGGCACCACCTGAAGCCGACCAGACGGCCGCATCATGGTCATTGGCCCGCACCCGCTGGTTGAGTGCGGTGGTATCGGACGTGTTGATCAGAAGATCGATGCCAACCTGGCGCCAATAGCCCTTGATCAGCTCGGCACTGTCGATCCAGGGCTGACGCAGGACCGAAATGTCCATGGTGATCTGGATCGGATTGCCGTCGGGACCGAGGCGGAAGCCTTCGCCATTCTTCTCGGTGAAGCCGGCCTCGTCGAGCATCTGGTTGGCCAGCGCGATATCGAAGGTGGTGAACTGGGTCGCCATCTCCTCGTCGAAGAGCGGAGATTCGGGGCGCTCGACGGTCTGGAACGGACGGCCCTGGCCCAGCCAGACCAGCTCGATCACTTCCTCGCGGTCGATCGCGGTGGACAGGGCCTGGCGGAACTGCAGGTTGTTGAAGATCTCGCGCTTGACCGGATCCTTGTGGGTCAGGTTGAGCGAAATGATCATCATATTGGCGCGGTTGGGCAGCACCTCGTAAAATTCGTACTGGCCGCGTTCCTGGTTGTCGAAGAACGTGCCGCGGTTTTCCGGCGTGGTGACGAAGCCGATATAGGAGTCCACCATGTCGAAGTCGCCATTGGCGGCCTTGAGCAGGGTCACCTGGTTATCCGAAATGATGTCGACGGTGACGCGATCCATATAGGGAAGCTGGTTCCCCTCGGTATCGACCTTGAAATAGTAGGGATTGCGCTGGGCGATGACCTGCGTGCCGGCGCCCTGTCCGATGCCGACTTCCACGATCCAGGGATTGAGGCGCGGCACATTGGGATTGCGCCAGGCATCGGCCATGGCGTGGAAATTGGTGACCCAGTTCTGCGCCCCCGATGCCTGCGCCTCGCTCTCGGCATTCTCGTTGAAGTCCGGATGGAACTGCTCGAGGTAATGCCGCGGATAGGCCGTCGGCACATTGGGCTCGGTGGCATTGGCCGGAATGGCGAATTGCTGGAGCAACATGCCATTGGGTTCGGGGAAGCTGAAGCGGACGGTCAGGTCATCGATCTTTTCGACCGTCAGGCCCCCGGCGCGGGTCGACCAGCGCGGCTGGGACGGAAAGAGTTCGGTATTGAGGAACACGTCCTCGTACCAGAACATGATGTCATCGGCGGTGAACGGGGCGCCATCCGACCATTTCATGCCCTCCCGCAGCTTGAAGACATAGGCGCGACCCTCGTCCTCGATCTCGATGCTCTCGGCCACGTTCGGCTTGACGTTGGGAACGATGTCTTCCTGCACCTGGTCGGGCTGCCAGGTTTCCCAGCGGGTGAGATTCTCGTAGCCGATGGTGCGGACCAAGGTGGAAATGTCGCTGGCCGAATTCATCGTCAGCCGCCATGTACCGCCATATTGGCCGACGCTCTCAAACGGCTCGACCACCATGGGATCAGCCGGCAGGCGTTCGGCGACCGGGGGCAGATTGCCGGATTCCACCTGTTCGGCGAGTACCGGGGCTTCGGAAAAATCCTGCGCCAGCGCGGTGCCGCACAGGAGCAGGGTTGCCAATGTGCCCGCAGCGAAACGCTGGAGCGGTGAACGGCTGAGAGACATGTCGTTTTCCTCCTTGGGTCGGTTGGGTGCGGTGGAATTGGCTTCCACTCGTCCTTTGTTTGCTGGTCAGGCCGGTGCGAACTCGACGGCCTCGAAGGCCTCGACGGGCGGCAGGTCGAACCACACATAGCCCTCGCTGTCCGCCGGGCCCTCTGCGGCTACGCTCTGGCCCGAGACCAGCGCCCTGCCATTAGCGCCGGCGCCGCGGACGCCGAGGCGCAGGCCATGCAAAGCCGGCGCATCTTCATAGAGATTGTTGCGCTGGCCACCAAAATTGACGAGGTGGACCAGGATATTGCCCGATGCCTGCTGGCGCTGGATGGTGAGCTCGATCGAGCCCCGACCCTTCACCTTTACCGGTGCGGGCGCGATGTGACGCAGGATCAGATCGGTCAGGAAGACGCGGGTATCGGGCAAGCTGTCGCGGTAATAGAGCGCGTCGGCATGCCAGGGCGCGTAGATGGCCTTGCCCTTACCATGAGCGCCCACCAGCGCACCGGGCAGGGTGCTCTCGAAATCGGGGAAGCACAATTCGGGCGGGCCGAAACGCTGCGGCGGCAGAAGGGTCAGGACAGTCTCCGCACCCGATGCGGGAGTGGCGACATAGTAATCCTCGTCCAGCATCAGAAGGCCCACGCCGGGCAGCGGCAATTCGCCATCTGCAATGCGGAAATAGGAGCCCTTCATGTTCTTGCGCTGCATGGGCAGGCCCTCGACGGGGACCGAGGCAAGGGCGACTCTCTCGCGCCGGTTGCCGCGTGCGTCGTAAAAACCGGTTTCGCCCGTCACCAGCAGCACGCCACCCTTGGATACCCAGGTGTCGATGGCCTTGGCTTCAGCATCGGACAGGCAGGTGATATTGGGCATGACGATGGCCTCATAGGCCTCGAGCGCCTTGATCCCATCCTCATCGACGATCTCGTCGGAGACGAAATCGAAGGGCAGCCGCGCCTCGACCAGCGCGCGATAGGCGCCGCGAAACGCGTCGGCTGCGGTCGTGCGGCTGGCGGTGCGGCCGCGATACATGCCGGACTTGTGCGAGGAATAGAGTGCGATCTTTGCGCCGCTCGAGAGGCCCTTGTAGCTCTGCTCGTTGTCTCGGTGCCACTTGAAGAGGCGCGAGGTGTCCGGGAAAGCTTTTCTGTCATCCTGATCCATGACGCCGAGCAGGTAGAAGTCGAGCGTGGCGCCATTGGCAAGCTGCTGGGCGGCGCGGGCGAGCTGGTAAGCTCCGGTTTCGGAGGTGAAGCGCCAGGCATAGTCGATGAAATTGGCGGAGGTGGAGGACATGGTCTTGCCCCGCCCATAGGCCCTGCCCCATCGCGCCTGCTCGCCGGCCTGATAGGCCCATTCCGGCTGCGGCCGCTCGAGCGCACGCTGCGTTTCCATGCGGATGAGATCGCTGTCGCCGCGATAGCCGGTCATGGCGACCTTGGGGGCAACCTGCTTGATGTGTTTATAGACCTTCGAGCGCAGCTCGAGGGCCGTGCGATCCTTAAACTCGAGATAGTCGGCATAGGAAGGATCGGAAAAGTCCTCCTTCAGCGGCAGCGCCTTGCCATACATGTCATGGAAACGGCGCTGGCAATTGGCGCAGGCACAGGTGCCGAAATACTCGCCCGAATAGTTGAAGTTCGTGTAGCCGAACATGTTGAAGAACACGCCGTCGACATCGTACTTGCCCAGCGATTCCGAGATGATCTGGAGCGCATAGTCCTGATACCAGCCCCCGTTCACGCAGGCCTGGTAGGTGCCGTTATATTCAAGGCTTTCACCCCTGGCATTGTGAACGAACCAGTCCGGATGCGCCTCATAGGCAATGCGGGTGGCCTTGGACATGTCGAACCGTCCAACCAGGGCCAACCCTTCGGAATGCGCCGCCTCGATGGCATCGCCCAGCGCATCGCCTTTCATATAAGGATTGACGGCGTGCAGCTCGAGCCTGGTCGGATAGAACGCAAAGATGCCGCCGATATTATAGAGCAGCACATCGGCGCCGAAATCCTTGACCTGCCGGGCCAGCATCTTCTGGTCCACCAGCGCGTCCGGCTGGCGCAGATTGGTCTGGATCATGCGGTAGGGACGCTGCCACCAGGTCTTGGTGTCGGTGCTGGCCGATCCCTGTTCATGTTCATGCAGCATCTTTGCTCACTCCCTCTAGGTCGAGACGTTCGGCGTGGTGGCAGGCGACCTGACTGGCGCCAACACCGCGCAATTGCGGGTCCTCCTGGCGGCAGAGATCGGTGGCGAAAGGACAGCGTGGATGAAAGGCGCAGCCCGGAGGTCGATTGGATGGATCGGCGACTTCACCGCGCAGGCGCATTTGCTTGCGCGTCTTGGCCAGCCTCGGATCGGGCCGAGGAACCGAGGCCAGAAGCGCCGCCGTATAGGGATGGCGCGGCCTGGCAAAAAGCGGCTCGGTTTCGGCCAGTTCGACCACCCGGCCGGCATACATCACCGCCACACGGTCGGAGATATATTCGACGACGCTGAGGTCATGGCTGATGAACACATAGGTCAGCTCAAGCTCTTCCTGCAGATCCTGCATCAGGTTGAGCGTCTGCGCCTGGATCGAGACGTCGAGCGCCGAGACGCATTCGTCGGCAACGACGAGCTTCGGATGCACAGCCAGCGCTCGTGCGATGCCGATGCGCTGCCGTTCGCCGCCGGAAAAGGCGTATGGAAAGCGCGACATATATTCCGATTGCAACCCGACCTTGGCCAGCAGCCTGGCGACACGATCCTTGACCTCGGCTTCGCTGAGCGCGCCAAAATTGCGCAGCGACTCTCCGATGATGTCGATGACCCGTCGCCGTGGGTTGAGCGAGGCAAAGGGGTCCTGGAAGATCATGCGGATATCGGAGCGATAGGGCCGCAATTCGGTTTCGCTGAGATGCGCGATGTCGGCGCCATCCCCCTTGCCGAAGTATTCGATAGTGCCGTGGGTCGGCTCGAGCACGCGCACGAGGCTCTGCCCGAACGTGGTCTTGCCGCAACCGCTTTCTCCGACGATGGAGAGAGTTTCGCCCGCACGGATATCGAGGCTGATGCCATCGACGGCCTTCACATGCCCCACCGTGCGCTTGAGCACGCCGCGCTTGATCGGGAAATGCACCTTGACGTCCGTCGCGCGCATCAGCAGGGCACCATTAGTCACCGGGGACGTCATGCGCTCACCTCCAGGTCCTCGATGATGGCGGGGTCGCGCATGTGGCAGGCGACGATGTGACCGGGCTCAAGCTCCAGATGTCGCGGGTCTTTGACGTCGCAGAGACCGGCCCGTGCCTCGGGACATCTTGTGTTGAACGGACAGCCGGCAGGCCGGTTGAGCGGATGAGGCACCATGCCTTCGATGGCATGGAGGCGCTGGCCGCGTGCCCGGCGCGCGCCGAGCTTTGGAATGGAAGAGAGCAATGCCTGCGTATAGGGATGCTGCGGATTGTAGAAGATGTCCTCCGCACTCCCCCGCTCCACCACCCGGCCCAGATAGACCACCGCCACACTGTCGGCGATCTCGGCCACCACGCCCAGGTCATGGGTGATGAAGATCATGCCCATGCCGAATTCCTTCTGGAGCTCGGCGATGAGGTCGAGAATGTTGGCCTGTGTCGTGACGTCGAGCGCCGTTGTCGGTTCGTCGGCAATCAGCAAGGCGGGGCGGCAGGCCAAAGCCATGGCGATCATCACGCGTTGACGCATGCCGCCGGAGAGCTCGAACGGATAGTTTTGCAGGCGCTCTTTGGGGTTGGGGATGCCGACCCGGTCCAGCGCCTCGATCGCCCGGTCAATGGCCGCTTTCTTGCCGATGGGATGGTGCAGCAGGATCTTTTCGATCAACTGGCTGCCGACGCTATGGACGGGCGAGAGCGAATTCATCGGCTCCTGGAAGATCATGGCGATGTCGCGGCCGCGAATGGCGCGGATCGGCTTGCCTTTCGGGTCGAGCCTGGCGATATCCACCGGCTCCTGGCCGGGGCGGCGGAAGATCATTTCACCGTCGGTTACCCGGCCGGGCGAAGACACGATCTGGAGCATGGAGCGGGCCATCATCGACTTGCCCGAGCCGCTTTCACCCACGATGCAGAGCGTCTTGCCGGCCTCGACGTCGAGATCGACACCGTCGACTGCACGGATGACGCCCTCGCGCAGCGCGAATTGCACCTTGAGGTCCTTGATCGAGAGAAGGGGCTCGCTGGTCATGAATAGGGATCCGCAGCATCGCGCAAGCCATCGCCCAGGAAGTTGAGGCAAAGCACGGTAATGATGACAAGGAAGCCGGGCAGCAGCAGCCAGGGCGCTTCAGCCAGCGAGCGGATGTTCTGCGCCTCCTGCAACAGCACGCCCCAGCTGACCACCGGCGGGCGCAGGCCGATGCCGAGGAAGGAAAGCGAGGTCTCGGCGATGATCATGGCCGGGATTGCCAGGGTCACCGACGCGATGATGTGCGAGACGAAGCCGGGGACGAGATGGCGCCCGATAATGGTCATCTGGCTGGTGCCATCGAGCCGCGCCGCCACCACGAAGGGCTCGTTGCGCCAGCTCATGAACCGGCCACGCACTTCGCGCGCCAGCGACGTCCAGCCGATCAGCGAGATGATGATGGTTATGATCAGATAGACCAGCACCGGCGACCAGGTGACCGGAATGGCGGCGGCCAGCCCCATCCAGAGCGGAATGGTCGGCACCGACATGATGAACTCGATGACGCGCTGGATGATATTGTCGATGGCGCCGCCGAAATAACCGGAAATGCCGCCAAGGATGACGCCGAGCACCAGGCTGATGGCCACGCCGATCAGCCCGATCGAGGTCGATACCCGCGTGCCATAGACGGTGCGGCTCAAGACGTCGCGCCCAAGACGGTCGGAGCCCATGAGATAGAAGGGATCTTCCGGATTGACCGGCCCGATCAGGTGCCGGTTCATCGGGATCAGCCCCCAGAGCCGATAGGCCTCTCCCTCGACGAAAAAACCCACCGGAATGCGCACGCTCTCGTCGGCGGTGAAGACGCGCCGCAATGTTGCCGGATCGCGCTGGGAGGAGAACCCGGTGACATGCAGGCCGAACTGCGTATTGCCGGCGTCGTCGGTGTAGAACAGCTTGAGCGGCTGCGGCGCCAGCATCGTATAGGCGGAATTGTAATAGTCCGGGGAGCGCGGCGCGACGAACTCGCAGAACGCCCCGACCAGATAGATGAGCCCGATGACATAAAGGCTGATCAACGCCAGCTTGTGCTCGGTAAACTTCATCCAGACCAGCTGGCGCTGCGTGGCCAGGCCGATGGCTGCCGGTTCCGGCTGACGTGTAGCGGTATCAGACACTGTCACGGCAGAAGCCTCGCCAGCGCCAGAGGGGCCAGACATGACACGCTCCTCCTCCCAAGTTCGTGCACGCTTCAAACTGCGTTGTTTGCACAATGTTAGGCTAACGAATACATCATCTCGAAAATGCGTCAATGCCAAATTTGGGCCTGGCCTGTCCCCAAATGCTCCGGAGTGACTAGCGTACCGCAGTAAAATGCATATAAATCAAAGATTAAGTGACCGCTAGGTCAGCATTGCTGATGTTGATAACAAAATAACAAATTCCAGCATCGGGCGTTAATGATTGACACAGATCAACTCCGGACATAACAAATAACAAAACAAACGATAACCGGCAGCGGGAGGGGTGTGCCGATCGGCACCAACCATGGCGCGCGTTACAATTCAGAACATTGCCGATCACCTGGGCATCTCGAAATTCGCGGTGTCGCGGGCACTGACCGGCAAGTCAGGCGTCAGCGAGCAGACACGCCGGCAGGTGCGCGAAGCGGCGGACAGGCTCGGTTACGACCAGCGCCGTCGTGCGCCCCAGAACATCCAGGCCATTGAGGTGATCTTCAAGGATCGCACCACCGCCAACCGCGAGCTCTGGATCGATGTACAGGATGGGGTCGACAGCGAAGCGCAGCGTGCCGGCTATGCGATGACGGTTCGGTGGACATCCGATGTTTCGCTCGTGGAGCGGCTGGCTGCAGACGCTTCGGGGCTGGTGCTGATCGGCCCGCAGAGCGCAGCGATCTTCGAAGCTGTCGATGCCGGGCCCACCCCGGCCGTGGTGGTCAATCATGTGGTGCCACCCTTGCTGGCGCTCGACCAGATCAGCGCCACCGACGTGGAGGCCGGCGTCTATGTCGCCCGCTATCTGGCGAGGCTCGGGCATCGCAAGGTCGTCTACGCCCATGGTCGCCTCGGCTATCCGGGACGAATTGCACGTATGCGCGGCTTTGCCGAAGCGATCGACGCCATCGAGGGCATGGAAGTGCGCGAGGTGGCCTTTTCCGACGATCAGGCCGCCGACGATCTGCGCGAGGCGATTTTCGCCATGATCGAGGACGGCTTCGAGCCCACCGCCTTTTTCTGCGGCAGCGACGGCGTGGCCGTCACGGTGCTGTCCGAACTGATGCGCATGGGCCTGCGCATTCCCGAAGACGTCTCGGTGGTGGGCCATGCCGATTACAGCATCGCCACACAGATTTCCCCGCAACTGACCACGGTTCACATGCCCCACAGGCAGATGGGCGTGGCCGCGGTACGCCTGTTGCTGGGCCGCGCCAATGACAGCCCGGAGCTGGAAGGCCTGCCGCCGCAGCGCGTCAATCTCGTACCCCATCTCGTCGAGCGGCAATCTTCCGGCCCGGCCCCGAGCCGATCCTGGCGCGGGCGGTTGCGCCAGCTCATGACCGATCCAGGCGAATAAATCATGCCCCGTACAGAGCCCACTATCCTCGTCAGTGCCGATGTCGCCGCCGAACGACTTGCCGACATCGCTGCGGCAGCGCCTGGCGCCACGATCCTGCACGGGAACGACGGCGCCAGCTTCGAGCGTCATCTGCCTCAGGCCCAGATCGTCGCGGGGTCTGTCCCGCAGCGCGTGCTGGCGCAGGCGGAACACCTGAAATGGGTGCACAGCTGGGCAGCGGGCCCGGACCATCAGCTCTATCCCGAATTTGCCGCACACACAGCCATGCTGACCTCTTCGGCAGGCAATGGCGCGGTGCCCCTGGCCGAGCATGCCATGATGCTGATGCTCATGCTCAACCGGAACGCCCTGCGCTGGATCGATAGCCAGCGCGCACACAGATGGGATCGCTTCACCCATGCAGAACTCAACGGCCTGACGCTCGGGATCATCGGAGCCGGCCATTCGGGCACGGATCTGGCGCTCAAGGCCAAGGCTTTTCACATGCGGGTGCTGGGCTTGCGCCGCTCCGACCGCCCTGCCCCAAATTTCGATCAGTTCTTCCAGCGCGAGCAATTGCACGCAATGCTGGAGCAATGCGATTTCGTTGTGGTGACCGCGCCGCTAACGCCGGAAACCAAAGGTATGATCGATAAGGCGGCCTTGGCGGCAATGAAGCCATCCGCCTTTATCGTCTGCTTTTCGCGCGGCGGCATCATCGACGATGCAGCCCTGCTTTCAGCGCTGCAGGACGGCCGCCTCGCAGGCGCCGGACTGGATGCGCACGGACAGGAGCCGCTGCCGGCCGAAAGCCCCTTCTGGGACCTGCCGAACACTCTCATCACACCCCATAACGGGGCCACCACCGAGGCCACGCGGGAGCGCGGCTTCGCCATCTTTCTCGACAACCTCCGCCGCTATGTCGCCGGGCGCGACGACTTCGTCAATCGCGTGGACAAGGCGGCGGGATATTGAGCCTCGCGCAGGAGAAACACATGATCGGATTTATCGGGCTGGGCGTCATGGGCCGTCCCATGGCGGAGCATCTCATCACCGCGGGACATAAGGTTGCGCTGTACCGCGTAAAGCCCGCCAGCCAGTTTCTGGTCGATAAGGGCGGCATTGCGCTCGACAATGCCCGCGCGGTTGCCGAAGCCTCCGACATCGTCATCCTGATGCTTCCCGACACGCCCGATGTCGAAGACGTGCTATTTGGTGCCGATGGCGTTGCCGAGGGCTTGTCGGCCGGCAAACTGGTGATCGACATGAGTTCGATTTCACCGATGGCCACGAGGACGTTCGCCGAGCGATTGAAACAAAAGGGCGTTGGCTATCTCGATGCGCCGGTGTCGGGCGGCGAAATGGGCGCGAAGAACGCCGCGCTCACCATCATGGTGGGCGGCGAACAGACCGATTTCGAGCGGGCGCTGCCCCTGCTGGAAATCATGGGCAAGTCGATCACCCATATCGGCGGCGTTGGGGACGGGCAGACGGCGAAGGTCGCCAACCAGATTATCGTGGGCCTCACCATAGAGGCCGTGGCCGAGGCGCTGCTTTTTGCCAGACGGGCTGGCGCCGATGTGGCAAAGGTCCGCGAAGCGCTGATGGGCGGATTTGCGGCGTCGCGTATTCTGGAAGTGCATGGCCAGCGGATGATCGATGAAACATTCGATCCAGGCTTTCGCATTCGCCTGCATCGCAAGGACCTGTCGCTGGCCGCCGATGCGGCCAAGGCGCTGAACCTGGCCCTGCCCAATACGGCGATGACACAGCAATTGATGAACGCTGCGCTTGCCATTGGGCTTGGGGATAAGGACCATTCGGCCCTGATCGCGGCGCTCGACCATCTTTCTGCGCCGGGCAAGTAGCCCTATAAACAGTCCCTGGTTCTACGGGGAAATGCATGGCGCGCGTGACGGTTCAGGCCATTGCCGACAGGCTGGGCATTTCCAAATTTGCCGTCTCACGCGCGCTGAGCGGACATTCCGGCGTCAGCGATGCCACCCGCGCCGCAGTCGTCGAGATGGCCGAGGCCCTCGGCTATATCCCGCGCGCACGGGCGGCCGCGCCGGTCCACGTCGAAATTCTCTACCACGACCTGCGCTCCATGTACCGGGAGCTCTGGAGCCATGTTCAGGCCGGAGCGCAGATGGAAGGCGCCAAGCGCGGTGTGACCACCACGGCGCGCTGGACCGATGACCCGGGCCTGATCGCCCAATTGGCGGCCGAAACGGACGGCATCATGCTTATCGGCCCGCATGGCGACGACATGCTCGATGCCGTCCGCACCTCCGGGTTGCCCTGTGTACGCATCGGGGGCCCCCTGCCACCGCTTGAACCCATGGATCACGTCGCCGGCGCAGACCGTGAAGGCTCCGCCAGGCTCGCCGCCCATCTTGCTTCGGCCGGTCACCGCCGCTTCATCTATGTGCACGGCCAATCGGGCCTGGCCGGCCGCATTCTCCGCTGCGAGGCGCTGCGAGATTTTGCCGAGACGGTCGAGGGCATGGAAGTCGAGGAAATCGGTTTTTCAGAGGACAGCGCCGCTGTCGAATTCCGCCAGGCGATGGAGGCCCTGTTTGCCCGCAGCTATCAGCCCACCGCCTATGTCTGCGGCAATGACATGGTGGCGGTGATGGTCATGTCGGAGCTGATGCGCATGGGCATATCCGTACCGCAGCAGGCCGCCGTCACCGGATTTGGCGACTATACCGTGGCCAGCCAGATGTCCCCCGGCATCACCACCGTGCGGGTGCCGTATCAGAAGATGGGTATCGCCGCCTTGCGCCTGCTGGCCTCCCGGATCGGGCCTGACGGGATCGTCAACGATTTGCCGCCCCAAAGATTGGGCCTGATCGGTGAACTGGTCATCCGCGGCTCCACTGAGCGGTCGCGAGACGGCTAAAGAGGACGGTGGTGAACGCCGCGTCGGAGAGGCAAGCGGCCACGTCTGCACGCGGCCGCTCCAACCATGTTGATCAAGAGTGTGAGGCCCGCAGCGGGCCGCGTACCAGCTTAATAGTCGAACTGCTTGGAGAGGCTGAGTTTGAAGGTTCGCCCGGTCGAGCGGTCTGAAGAAAGATTCTCGCGGTAATCGGCATTGAGGACATTGTCGATACCAGCCTGGATCTGAGTACCAGCGAGCGGTCCGCTCTGCGGCTTCCAGCTGGCGAAGAGATCGAGCGTGCCGAAACCCACTGCCGGACCGTCGGCCACGACCTGACCTTGCTGGATGATAGGGGCCACATAGCGCCCGAGATCGGCCAGGGTAAGACGAGCGCCATAGTCGAGGCCGAACTCTTCCTGCTTGAGGCCAATTGTGGCGACCACCTTGCTCTGCGGCACGGTGTTGAGCGGCATATTGGTAACCAGATTGTCGCCGATCGTCGCCGAATAGGCCAGGTTGGCGTAGAACCATTCACTGTCATAAGCGCCTTCGATTTCGAGGCCATAGATCCGCGCCTTGCCGACATTGCCGTAATAGGGCACGGGCGCAGCCGGCAGGGCCGGCGCAGTGTTGGACACAATCAGATCCGTCAGATCGCTATAAAAGGCCGTCGTCTTGATGCTTGCCACATCTCCCGACCTGAATAGATCCTGGGTCGAGATCGTCAGGCCACCCTCGACGGTGTTGGCCATTTCCTTGCGGAGGTTGAGGCTGGCCGTCTTGGCCGTCGACCCTCGTGCCGGCGCTGCAACCGAATAGAGCTCGTCGATCGTGGGCAGACGTTCCGTGTGAGCCACAGAACCGAACACACCAAAAGTGTCGTTGATCTGGTAGAGCGCCGATAATTTCGGTGAGAAGGCGGTGTCGGCACTCTCTGGTAGCCCGGTGGTGGAGTTCACCCAATGCGTGTCGGTGCGCGCACCGGCAATCAGGGTCAGCCGCTCATCCCAGATGAATTCGTTCTGCGCAAACAGGCCCAGCTTGCTCTCCGTGCCTTGTGGATGCGCCGGCAGCGCGGCTGCCGTGCCGGGGCGAACTGCCGTTCGATCCTGCGTGGACACAAGGCCACCGAAGGTGAAATAATTTTCAAAGCCCGCGCCGATCCAGTCGACGGTGTTGTCCGCCTGCAGTTGCCAGGTCTTGTACCCATACTGGGTGTCGAGCAGGATGCTGTCCGCCGCCACGTTCTGCGGCGAGGCCGGGCTGACAGGACCGATGACCGTTCGCGGTGCACCCAGCGCATAGCGGTGATTGGTCTGGTCATTGATCGTATTCGAGTAGCTCAGCTGCACATTGAGGTCGACCCAGGGATTATCGGTGGCAGGGTTTTCCCAACGCAACACCGCCGTCTGGTCGAGCACAGCCCGGTCGACGACACCAAATGCCGCCTGCGTGCTGGTCTGGGCGTAAGCCTGGTTGTCGGCGTCGCTGGTCCAGTGCTGATAGGACAAGGTGAGCTTTTGCTCATTGCGGTCGCCGAAATGCGCCGTGCCCTTGACGAGGCCGGAAAGGGTGTCAAAGCCGGACCCGGCGAGCGTCGTCCCCTTGGCCTGGGTCAGATCGTTCTGGCGACGCCAATTGCCGGCTGCCAGCACCTCGAATGTGTCGCTGATCTGCTGCGCGAGGATGGCGGAGGTGACCGTGCCCAGACCGTTGCTCGAAAAGCCGGTCTTGACGTTGAGCGCGCCGGTATAGCCGTCGCGGATGAAGTCCGAGGCGTCCTTGGTCGTGAAGTTGATAACGCCCCCCAGGGCACCGGCGCCGTATAGCGTTGCCGATGCCGGGCCACGCAAAACCTCGACCTGCTTATAGAGCTCGGGATCGGAGAAGAACGAGCCCATCCGGTATTGCTCGTTGAATTTGGGCGTCCCATCCACATTGACGACCACGCGGGACCCGTCCGACGAATTCTCGGTCGTGCCGATGCCCCGGATATTGAAGGCTTCACCGAACTGGCGTTCGCTGCCGACGATGGTGACGCCTGGAACGCTCTTGAAGATTTCGCCCGTGGTCGTGGCCTGCAGCAGGTCGATATCGGCCTGTTCCAGCACCGTCACGGCTTGCGGCGTATCGATCGCCACCTTGGGGACGCCGAGGCCGATCACCAGCCGCTCGAGCAGCGTGATGTTCGTCGCATTGATGTTCTGCTGTGCCGCAGCGCCCTGCACCACACCCATTCCAAGCGCGACGCCGCACATCAATGCGACGCCACGCGACCTAACCAGCCCCATGTCATTCTCCAATTGTTTTTCGAGTTGGCTGGCTGGCGTCGGCTGGCTGGCTAAAGGTGACAATTAAAATCACCTATTGCGCCTGCTACATAATATGGCTATTGGAGTCAAGTTTTCTGATCCACAGACATCATCGTTTGTGGTCACAGCAAGCCACTGTTTTCAAACGTCAAAAGGTCACCGACGTCGCCATGTCAGAGTCCCAGAACGATAATTTCCAGCCGCGCTCCATCGCTGCGGAAGACCTGTTCAAGGGCGCGACAGAGGTCATCGTCTGGCATGCCGGCGTGCCGTATCGGTTGCGGGTGACCCGCAACGACAAGCTCATTCTCACCAAATAGGCGTCACCTCTTCACCATGCGCAAAACCCCTCAAGAGATCCGCGACCTGCGGGCCAAGCACCCCGAAATGCGCGAGCGCGATTTCGCCCGCATCCATTCCATCTCCGAAGCCGAACTGGTCGCCGCTGAAGTGGGACGCAGTGCCGTCCGCCTGAGGCCGGACGTGGAGGTTCTTCTCAATGGCCTGACCGCCGTCGGCGAAGTCATGGCGCTGACGCGCAACGAAAGCGCGGTGCACGAGAAGATCGGGCCCTACGAAAAGATCGTTACCGGGCCGATGGCATCGATGGTTCTGGGCGAGCAGATCGACCTGCGCATTTTTCCCAAGCGCTGGGCCCATGGCTATGCCGTGGAAAAGACCAATGACGACGGCACAGTCCGGCGGTCGCTGCAGTTTTTCGATGCCCAGGGCATGGCCGCGCACAAGGTCCACGCCCGTCCGGCGACGGACCTCGAAGCCTGGTCCCTTCTGGTCGAGAATCTCCGCCATCCTGAACAGAGCGATAGGATTGCCGTGTCGCAGCCCACAGTGGCCGAGGCCCTGGGAGACCCTGCAAGCCTTGCCAGCCTGCGCGAACACTGGGCAGCGATGACCGACACGCACCAATTCTTCCCCATGCTGCGCAAGCTCAACCTGCCCCGCCTCGATGCACTGGAAATGGTGGGCGAGGACTATGCCTGGCAGCTCGACCACGCCGCCGTCAAATGCCTCTTCGACCAGTCGGCTGCCGGGCAATTGCCGATCATGGTCTTTGTGGGGAACCATGCCTGCATCCAGATCCATGCCGGGCCGATCAGCAAGGTTGCGCCCATGGGCCCTTGGCTCAACGTCATGGATGAGACCTTCCACCTTCACCTGCGGCTCGACCAGGTCGTCTCTGCCTGGGCCGTGCGCAAGCCAACGGCCGATGGCCATGTCACCTCGGTCGAACTCTATGACGCCGACCGCGAGCTGATCATCCAGTTCTTCGGGCAACGCCAGGAGGGCACCGACGAACGTGCGCCCTGGCGCAGCCTCGTCGAGACGCTGCCGCTCCATTCCACCTCCAACGCTGCGTGAACAGAACCATGCGCTTTCCCATCGCCGCCCTGGCGCTCGCCGCCTACCTTGCACTCCCCAATGTGGCTTCTGCTCAGGAGCTGACGGCCTTTGCCGACACATCGCGCCTTGTGTCCATCGGCGGCTCGCTGACCGAAATCATCTATGCGCTGGGAGAGGACGGCCGCCTAGTCGCCCGTGACCAGACCGCCACTTACCCCGAGGCCGTCACCGCGCTTCCCGATGTGGGCTATATGCGTCAGCTGGCGCCCGAAGGCGTCTTGTCCGTCAGCCCTACCGCCCTGCTCGTGCTCGAGGGAAGCGGGCCGCCCGATGCACTCGATGTACTGTCCCATGCCGGCGTCGCCTACCAGACCGTGCCGGAAAGCTACTCGGCCGAGGGCGTTTTGGCCAAGGTGCGCGCCGTGGGTGAGGTCTTGGGCGTTTCCGACAAGGCCGAGGCTCTGGCCGCCGAGCTCGAAACCGAGTTTGCCGCTCTCAAGGAGCAAAATGCCGGCATCACCGAGCCAAAAAGCGTTCTGTTCATTCTTTCAAATCAGGGCGGCCAGATCCAGGCGTCAGGCACAGGGACTGCCGCCGATGGCATCATCGCGCTGGCCGGCGCCGTCAATGCCGTCACCGATTATCCCGGATACAAGGCGCTCTCGGAAGAAGCGATCACCGAGGCGGCGCCGGACGTCATCGTGATGATGGATCGTGGCGGCGACCATGGGGCTTCCGATGCCGAACTGCTCGAGCATCCGGCCATCGCGCTGACGCCGGCCGGACAGAACAAGGCCATCTACCGTCTCGACGGCGCCTATCTGCTCGGCTTTGGCCCGCGCACGGCCAAGGCGGCCGCCGAGCTCTCCGGCCTTATCTACGGCGAACATTAGGGGACGTCCATGCTGGCGGAACTGTCAGGGGCAGATGCGATAACCGCGCCGGTGCGGGCCGCCGGAGACCGCGCGCACCTGGGCCGGCTATCCATAATCGTGCTGGCTTTCGTGCTGCTGGTGGCCATGGCCCTGTCCATGACCACAGGCGCCTCGGGAGCCTCCGCCTGGTCATTGCTCGGCCACTGGCTCGGCTTTGGGCACGCAGACGCAACCCAGCTCGTGCGTGACCATGCGGTGGTCATCAATATCCGCCTGCCGCGCATGCTCCTGGGCATGCTGATCGGCGCCGGGCTGGCGGTATCTGGCCTTTTGATGCAGGGGCTTTTCCGCAATCCGCTGGCCGATCCGGGCCTCGTCGGCGTGTCGAGCGGTTCGGCGCTTGGCGCAGTCAGCGTCATCGTGCTGGGCACGACCATGTTCGCCCCACTCACCCAGGCTCTGGGCATTTTCACGCTTCCCGCCGCAGCGTTCCTTGGCGGGCTTTTTACCACCGCCATCCTCTATAGGGTCGCGACGCGCGGCGGACAGACCGCAATCGCAACCATGCTTCTGGCCGGCATTGCTCTGGGAGCATTGGCCGGAGCCATTTCGGGCGTCTTGGTCTATGTCGCCAGCGATGCGCAACTGCGCGATCTGACATTCTGGGGCATGGGATCACTAGCGGGCGCCACCTGGATCAAGATCTTCGCCGCTGGTCCCATCATCGTCCTGGCGTTGGTCACATCGTCTTTTCTGGCTAAGGGACTCAATGCCCTGACTTTGGGCGAGGCAACGGCAGCCCATCTCGGTGTCCCGGTCCAGCGTTTCAAGCGCGTTGCCATCCTGGCGGTGGCCGCTGCCACCGGCGCATCGGTGGCGGTCAGCGGCGGCATCGGCTTTGTCGGCATCGTGGTGCCGCATCTGCTGCGCCTGGTGATCGGTCCCGACCACCGCTACCTGCTCCCTGCGACGGCACTTCTTGGAGCCAGCTTCCTGCTGCTGGCCGATGCCCTGAGCCGGACGATCGTTGCCCCAGCGGAACTACCGATCGGCATCGTGACCGCGGCCTTTGGCGGTCCGTTCTTTCTCTGGATCCTGCTGCGGCGCCGCGCCGCCATCGCGTGGTGATGCCATGATCGAGATCGACCACCTGGGCGTGGCGCTCAGCGGCCGCACCATCCTCTCGGATATCAGCTTTGTGGCGCGCGAAGCCAGGTTCACGGCCATTATCGGCCCCAATGGCTCGGGCAAGTCCACCCTGCTCAAGGCTCTTTGCCGCGACCATGCCTATTCTGGCAACATCCGCTTTGACGGGCGCGACCTGCAGGACATGAGCAGCATGGAAGCGGCGACGATCCGTGCCGTGCTGCCGCAATCGAGTACCCTGCCCTTTCCCTTCACGGTCCGCGAAGTGGTCGCTATGGGCATCGGCGCCGGCCGCCCGGGTCCGGTCGGCGAAAGCCTGCGCAGCCTGCCGGAGCGAGCACTGCATAAAGTGGATCTTTCCGGCTTCGGCGCACGCTATTATGGCGACCTTTCCGGGGGTGAACAGCAGCGCGCGCAATTGGCGCGCGTGCTCTGCCAGGTCTGGCAGCCGGTGCTGGATGGCATTCCACGATTCCTGCTTCTCGATGAGCCGGTCTCGAGTCTCGACGTCAAGCATCAGTTGATCGTCATGGATGTCGCCCGCCGCTTTGCCGATGCCGGTGGCGGGGTTCTGGCGGTGCTACACGATCTCAACCTGGCCGCCATGTATGCGGACACCATCATCGCCCTGTCCGGCGGCCGCCTCGCAGCCAGCGGCACGCCCTCGGACGTTTTGACCGACGCCAATATCCAAGCCGTCTTCGCCGCTCCCTTGCGCGTCGGCGTGACGCCACGGCCGAGCCAGCCCTTCGTGCTCCCGCAATCTGCCGGACAATCTTCATCTTCTCACATCCAGGTAGCCTGAATGCGCATCCTCTTTGCCCTTGCGATTGCCGCCACGACAAGCCTTGTGCCTGCCCATGCACAGGAGGCCCTTCCGGCAGGCCTCTCCCTTGAACTGAACGCCGTGCAACCTGCCGATGCGGGCTGCCGATTGACCTTTCTTGCCGTAAACGGCTTCGAGGACACTCTGGAGCGCGCGTCGGTTGAAACCGCCCTCTTTGACAGTGACGGCGCCATCGAGCGCATCGTAACGCTCGATTTCAAGGCTCTGAGCCCCGGCAAGACCAAGGTTCTGCAATTCGAGCTGGCCGGGCTGGATTGTACCAATCTGAGCCGAGTGCTGATCAACGACATCACGGCCTGCGATGGCGAGGGCCTGGCTGCGGACAGCTGCATGCAGGGCCTCGCCACGCACTCGCGCACCAATATCGACTTGGGGGTCTGATCCGATGGAAGCGGCGACACACGACTTCTCCATGATCGGCCTGTTCATGCAGGCCGATTGGGTGGTGAAATCCATCATGATCGGCCTGCTTCTGGCATCGGTCTGGTGTTGGGCCATCATCGCCAACCGCACCGCGACCTTTGCCCGCGCACGCAAACAGATGGGCGAGTTCGACAGAGCCTTTGCGCAAGGACACTCGCTTGAGGAACTGAACCTGCGATTTGGCGCCGAGCATCAAGCCGGACTGGCTGCCGTTCTCCGCGCGGGGCTCGAAGAATGGGACCGCAGCCATGCCGCGCACGCGGCCACGCCCGAAGGCCTCAAGGGACGACTGGAAATCGCGCTCGATCTGGCCGTTGCCGAACAGGCTTCCGCGCTGGAAAAAAGGCTGGGCATCCTCGCAACTGTCGGCAGTGCGGGTCCCTTCATCGGCCTTTTCGGCACCGTGTGGGGCATCATGAACGCTTTTACCGCCATTGCGACGGCG
Organism: Devosia chinhatensis; assembly: GCF_000969445.1. Classification (NCBI taxonomy): domain Bacteria; kingdom Pseudomonadati; phylum Pseudomonadota; class Alphaproteobacteria; order Hyphomicrobiales; family Devosiaceae; genus Devosia; species Devosia chinhatensis. Next base: position 1,789,038 of record NZ_JZEY01000054.1, read on the forward strand.
GAAAATACCAGTCTAGCCGTCGTCGCGCCGGGCATTGCCGAAGCCTTGCTGGCCACGGCCCTGGGCCTGCTTGCCGCGATCCCTGCGGTCATTGCCTACAACAAGCTTACGGCCGACGCCGGCAAGCTTACGTTTCGGCTAGGCGCCTTTGCAGACCGGCTATCGGCGTTGCTCTCGCGTCAACTCGATAGCGGTCGGGCCATCTGATGGGCATGGGATCCCTGCCGGGGGGCGGCCGAAACCTGCGCGGTCGGGGCCGCATCGGCGCGCCACCGATCAGCGAGATCAACGTCACCCCGATGGTCGACGTCATGCTGGTGCTGCTAATCGTCTTCATGGTGGCAGCGCCATTGATGACCATGGGCGTACCGATCACCCTTCCCAAAACCGACGCGCAGGCCATGCCGATCGAACGCAAGCCCATTACCGTGACCGTGGCCGCTGACGGCACGCTGAGTATCGACGGAGAGCCGGTCGGCATGGATCGTCTGGTCGCAAGCGTAAGCGCCCTGGCCGTCGAAGGCACCGACGAAAGGCTCTATGTGCGCGGTGACGCCACTGCCGCCTATGGCGCGATCATGGAGGTGATGGGTGCGTTGTCGGCCGCAGGCTATGGCCAGATCGGGCTCATCACCGACCGCAAAGAGGCGCCCTAGATGCGCCTCGCCTTACCGGGATCGGCTCTTGCGCATGCTGGCTGTGTCGCGCTGCTCGGCCTGGGTTTCGTCTGGCCCCAGGCCGACGATGCCGCGGCCCCAGCGCCGGTAACGGTCAACATCATCCCGCTCTCGAACGTGGCCAGCAATGCCACCCAAGTGCTGTCTGCCGACAACACGATCAGCAGCCTTTCGGCCGGAGGGCCGGAGACGATCAGCGAGATGCCGCCCGCCGTGCTGGAACCGGTGATCCGAGAGGCGGAGCCGGTCCGGGCGGAAATTATCGAGGCAGTCACCGCTGATCCGGCCGAGACGGTTCAACTCAGCACAACGGCGGAAAGCCCGGACGCGATACAGCCTTTAACCCCGGCCCGCGTGACGCGACAGCAGGTAATAGACGTCGCGTCCTTGGCGCTGGCAAGCCTTGCCGAAAACCTGGCTCCCATCGAGACCCAGACATTGGTAACGCCGCCCGCCATGCCCACACCGGTTTCGCAACGCCCGCCAGATCGGCCCAGGCCAGCCCCGGAAGAAGCCAGGCCCAGGCCAATAGCGCCTCAGAGAGAAGGCAATGGCGGCGACGGTCAGGCCGACAGCATTGCCTCGGCAGGCGGAACGCCGCCGCAGCAAGCCAATACAGGCACAGGCGGTCAGGCAGAAATTGCCCGCTATCCGAGCCAGGTGATCGGCAAATTGCGCAATGCCATGCGCCGCGGCGGTGACCGGGGCGAGATGATCGTCCGTTTCACCGTGGGCGCCAGCGGCGACCTGCAAGCTGTCAGCGTTGCGCGCAGTTCCGGCAATCCCGTGGTCGACGCGGCCGGCACTGCGCTCGTCCAGCGCGCCGCGCCCTTTCCGCCCATCCCGGCGGCCGCCGCGCGCAACAGCTGGACCTTTGATGTCCCCCTGGCCTTCGGCGGTTGACAAGGACAGGCCAAGCCGCGCGTCGCGTCCACGGCTCCGGAATGCCTGTCGTCCCGACGTGCAGCGTCGCCCGTTCATGCCGGCCGGCGCATAAGTATGATTTTTAGCTGGACAGGCACGGCGGCGATGCGTTTTATGCCGGGCAACCGCCCCGGTGAGGGGTTTCCAGCCGAGGCTTGCGCCATGCATCTGATCCAGTATCTCGATTCCCAGGGAAACCGCGCCGTTGGCGTCACCGAAGGTGGGCAGACCCGCCAGCTGCTGGAGGCTTCCAGCATCTATGATCTGGCCATGGCGGCAACGACGACAATCGGTGGACTGCCGGCCGTGATCGCGACGATGCAGCAGGGCGAGCCCGTCGACAAGGCGGCCTTGCTCGCCGAGGGCCGTATGCTGGCCCCGATCGACCATCCCGATCCCGCCCACATGCATGTCACCGGCACCGGCCTCACCCATCTGGGTTCGGCCGCGACGCGCGACGCCATGCACAAAGCCAATGGCGAAAAGCCCGCCGGCGAGATGACCGATAGCATGAAGATGTTCCGCATGGGCCTTGAAGGTGGCAAGCCTGCTGCCGGCGAACGGGGCGTGCAGCCGGAATGGTTCTACAAGGGCAATGGTCATATCGTGGCCAATCCGGGCCATCCGATCCCATCCCCGTCCTTTGCACTGGACGCTGGTGAAGAGCCCGAAATTGCCGGCATTTACGTCATCGACCAGCACGGCCAGCCACGCCGCCTCGGCTTCACGTTGGGCAATGAATTTTCCGACCACGTGACCGAGCGGGTCAACTATCTCTACCTCGCCCATTCCAAGCTGCGCGCCTGTTCGTTCGGCCCGGAACTGCGCGTCGGCGACCTGCCGCGCCATATCGAGGGCAAATCGCGCATCATCCGCGACGGCGAAGTGGTGTGGGAAAAGCCCTTCCTTTCGGGAGAGGACAATATGAGCCACACCATCGCCAATCTCGAATATCACCACTTCAAATACGAGCTGTTCCGTCAGCGGGGTGACGTGCATGTGCACATGTTCGGTACGGCGACGCTGAGTTTTGCCGACGGCATCTCGACGCGCTCGAACGATATTTTCGAGATCGAGGAAAGCCAGTTCGGCCTGCCGCTGCGCAATCCGGTGCGGGTCGAGGAAGAAAAGCCAGTCATCATCGGCGGCCTCTACTGACCATCCGACAATAGGCGCAAGGAGAGAGCCATGCCAGGTTTCGAAAGGCGCCGCATCGGGCAGACCGACCTCGAGGTCACCACTCTCGGCCTGGGCGGGGCGAGCCTGGCCGGCATCTTCAGCGCCGTTCCCGCCGATCAGGCCCGGGCAACCATCGCCCGGGCGCTCGAGATGGGCATCACCTATGTCGATACGGCCCCTCAATATGGTCTGGGGCTCTCTGAGCACCTCATGGGCGAGGTGTTGCGGGACCAGGCGCGGCGTCCCGTTATTTCCACCAAAGTCGGTCGATTGCTGCGGCCGGTCGCGCCCGCGCGTCAGGACAAGGGCAATTGGGCCCATCCCCTGCCGTTCGACCAACATTACGACTATTCCTATGACGCGGTGATGCGGTCGTTCGAGGACAGCCTGCAACGGCTGGGGCTGGATCGCGTCGATATCGTCTACGTCCACGATATTGGCACCATGACCCATGGCACCGATGACAACAGGCGCCTGTGGGCGCAGCTCGAAAGCGGCGGGTACAAAGCCCTGCGTGAACTTCGCGATGGTGGCGTGGTGCGCGCCATCGGTCTTGGGGTGAACGAGTGGGAAATACTCATGGACGCCTTCGCCCTGGGCGACTGGGACGTGTTCCTGCTGGCGGGGCGCTATACGTTACTCGAGCAGACATCGCTCGAGCCGTTCCTGGCGACCTGCCTCAAGCGGCAGGCCTCGGTGGTGATCGGCGGTCCGTTCAATTCCGGCATCCTGGTCGGCAGCGACACCTTCGACTATGCCAAGGCCCCTGCACATATCGTGACCAAGGTGCGGGCCATCGATGCGATCTGCCGCGACTTCGGCGTGCCCCTGCCCGCCGCCGCCCTGCAATTTCCACTCGCTCATCCTGCTGTCTGCACCGTCCTGCCCGGCCCAAGATCGCCGGCGGAACTCGATGCTATTCTGGACTGGTGGAAAACCCCGATTCCAGATGGCCTCTGGACTGCACTGGCCGACAAAGGCCTGCTGACGCCCGGCACACCGATCCCAGGGGGCACCGCCTGACTAATTGAGATCGAGCGCGTAAGCCTTGAGGATTTCAAGCGGCAGCAAGCCCAGAACCTTCTCGTTGGTGGCACGCAGATAAACGCGCGGTGCCTTGCCCGCCTCGTGGGCCTGTAGCCAGCGCGCGGCCACGAGACACCAGCGATTGCCTGCTACGAGCCCCGGGAAACCGAATTCAGGACGTGGCGTCGAGAGGTCGTTACCGACGCTGGCCGAATAGGCAAGAAAGTCATCGCTTGCGGCGATGCAGACCAGATGCACCGCCGCACTCTCAGGACCCGCGGCGCAATAGCCGGTGCGGAAGAAGCCGGTCAGCGGATCGTTGGAGCAGGGCTGAAGCGTTTCGCCCAGCACATTGCGCTCGTTTGAGCCCTCAAAGCGGGGATGGGCCGTCATGGCCCTATCCCTCCTTGTCCAGACGGCGCAGCACTTCCTTGACCTTGGAATTGATCTGGTCGAGCGAATAGGGCTTGGGCAGGAAGTCCACGCTCTGATCGTCCTCGATGTCGCGGCGCACGCTTTCCTCGGCATAGCCCGAAACGAAGATGATCTTGAGATTGGGCATCTTTTCCCGGATGACCTTGAGCATGGTCGGACCATCCATTTCGGGCATGACCACGTCGGAAATGATGAGGTCGACCTCGTAATCGAGGTCCTCGAGCACTTCGAGCGCCTCTTCGCCGCCATCGGCCTCGAAAACCTCGTAGCCGGTCGCCTTGAGGGCGCGCGCCGAGAAGGCGCGAACACTTTCCTCGTCCTCGACCAGGAGAATGCGTTCCTGTCCGGTCAGATCCTTTGCCGGAGCCGCAGCGACCGCTGCCTTAGCCGCCGTTTCCTCGGCAGTGGGCACATAGCGCGGCAGGAAAATCTTGAAGGTCGTGCCGACGCCCACCGTTGAAACCGGATAGATATAGCCCTCGGTCTGCTTGACGATGCCATAGACCGTGGAAAGCCCCAGGCCCGTTCCCTTGCCCAGTTCCTTGGTGGTGAAGAAGGGCTCGAAAATCTTCTCGAGCACTTCCGTGCTCATTCCGGTGCCGGTGTCCTCGACATCGATCAGCACATAATCGGCGGCGATCATGCCCTCGAACTTCATGCCCGCAGTGTCGGCCTCGGTGACATTGGAGGTGCGGATGGTGATCGAGCCGCCATTGGGCATGGCGTCGCGCGCATTGACCACAAGGTTGATGATGACCTGTTCGAGCTGAACCACGTCGGCGCGAACAGGCCAGATATTGCGGCCATGCTCGACCGAGAGCACGTTCTTGTCCCCGATCATCCGCTTGAGCAGCACCGTGAGGTCGTCGACGATCAGCGGCAATTCCAGCACCTGCGGCCGCAGGGTCTGGCGACGGGAGAACGCCAGCAATTGTCGGGTCAACCCGGCTGCGCGATTGGCGTTCTGCTTGATCTGCATGAGCTCGTTGAAGGAGGGATCACCCGGCTTGTGCTTGAGCAGCAGCAGGTCGGAGAAACCGATGATGGCAGTCAGCAGGTTGTTGAAGTCGTGCGCTACGCCGCCAGCAAGCTGGCCAACCGCCTGCATCTTCTGGCTCTGCGCGAACTGCGCTTCCAGCTTGCGCTGATCGGTCATGTCCAGGGCATAGACATTGACCTGCTCGGGGGAGCCTGCGCTTGTCTCGGAGGTCGAAATATAAAGGCGCACAGCGTGGTCGCCTTCGACACTCAGCAGGGCATCGACCGGTTCGACTTCCGTGCGCTGGGCAATGGCATCGGCGAGGGCGCGCCCCAGCTTGTCGCGGCTGGCCTCGCCCACCAATTCTTGCAGGGCCCGCATTTCGAGGCTCTTCTCTTCGCCCGACCAGCGGAAAATCCGTCCGAACGGAGCATTGGTGCGCATGATGCGCCCCTGGCCGTCGAGCGTCGCGATGGCGAAGGGCGTGTCGTTGAAAAAGCGGGAAAACCGGACTTCAGCGGCGCGCAATTCCTCTTCGCTGTCAGGCGCATTGGACATGTCCAGCACCAGAGTGCGCGTTTCGCCCAATTCTCCGTCCGCCAGGCGCGCTGCCCGATGCAAAAGGCGAACCGGCAGGGCCGTGCCATTGCGACGGACGAGGTCGATGTCGATGATCTCGGTACGGATTTCGCCATCGCCCCTGCCCCGCATGAGCAGGGAAGCGCCATCGCCGCGCACGATGTCCTTTAGGTCCAGCTGCCCTGAATTGAACTCGGCCAGATCGTAACCCAGCCAGTCGGCAAGGGTCGAATTGAGATATTGGATGCGGCCATGGGCATCGGCCGAGAAGAAACCCGAAGGCGAATGATCGAGATAGTCGATGGCGCGCTGCAGATCGCGAAATGCGGTCTCGTTGTTTTCGCGATCGCGCGTGATGTCCTCGATCGTCCAGCTGACCAGAGCCTTGCGCGTTTCATCTGTCTCGGGCAGCGGCCGCACGGCCACCCGGTACCAGAAGACTCGCCCCGCTTCGGCCTGCGATCCGCCAAGACCACCGGGCACGCGGATGTCTTCCATTGCATTGCGGCCATCCTTGGCCGCGCGTGACAACCGGTAGATGGCCTCCCCCGCATCGGCATGGCCGGCAAACAGGCGCGGAACGCCCACCGGGACGCCATTGTTCACCGCACCCGGAAAGTTGCCATAGTGCTGATTGACATAGGTGATCTTGCCCTCGCGGTCGGCAATCACCGTGCCGAAGGGAAGGCTATCCACCACCGCATTGCTGAGCGTGCGCCGGCTGTCGGTCGATGAAAAGCGGAACAGGCCTGCCACGAGGCCGAAGAGAAAGAAGACGCCCGCCACCGCGAGGATGCCGACAAAAGCCATAACGGCTTCGGGCGGGATGCGATCGCCGAACAGCGAAAAGGCCGTCGCGATCAGAACAAGACCCAGCCCGAGCAACACGACACGCCAGATGCCGGCAGCCCCCCGCCCTGCATCCATCACCGGTTCCGGGTAATTATCCTCGCCGAGCGGCGTCGATGCCATGGTCACTTGCTCCAAGAGGCAGAGGCCGTCCCGAATCGGGACATCGCCAAAGGTCTAGCAAATGCTTTGCCTGCATGGAAAGGCGAACCGGCTGTTCAACGCTGTAAGTGAGCATTGATCCCCAGGCCGGGGGCAGCGACTCGGGTGAGCGGACAATCAACGGGCTGCGGTCAGGGCCGGCGCGACCGGACCTGCATTTTCAGGAGCCAGCGCTCCGTTTCCGGCATAGGCCTCGCGATAGGAAGCGAGAAATGCCGTCAGGCTGTCTTGCGCTGCCACTTCGGCCGCGACCTTCTTGAATTCGAGGCTTGTGACTTCGATCGGCCCCGTCACGTAGTCGAACATCGGCCATTCGGGCGAATTGACCATCTGCTCGCCAAATTTGGATCGCAACCGCGAGAGGCCCATAGTGTCACCGGCCAGCACATAACCGACCGCAGCGCGGATGAGGGACATTCTGCCGAGACGGTCGAGAGCCTGTACCGAAGACTGGGTGGCATAGAGCGCCTCGATCATTTCCCCCGCCTCTCGATAGCGACCCGCCGTCCAATTGGCGTCGACCCGCATCAGGGCAACATCCTTGCCCTCGAGATTGCGAATGAGATCGAGCGCAAGCTGGTCACGGCCACGATCGATCATGGCCCGTGCTTCCAGAATGCGCCGCTGGCGTTCCAGCGATTGCGGAATGTCGGGCAACCGCGTGTCTTCCAGCACGCGTGCAGCATCCTGCGGCTTGTGGTCGGCCAGATAGATCACGGCAAGATCGGCAGCGAGCTGCGTTCGCGCCACGCCGCGCAGGCGATTGTCGAGTTGATATTGCAGCAGTTCGGCTGCTTGCGGCAGCAGGTCCATCCGCACCAGGCGGCGGGCCAGATTGCGGATCATCTCATCGCCACGCGCGCCGGAGGGTGTGAGTTGGCGGAAATCGTAATAGATACCGAGCGCCTCGACGGGACGGATGGAATCGGCCACCCCATTCAGGAAAAGATCGGCAAACATGGTTTGCGCCTGATCGCGCAAGGTGTTGACGGCGGGGCTATCGGGAAAGCCGGCGATGGCATCGCGAACGGTTTCAAAGCCATGCCGATAGTCGCCATTGCGGAAATAGAGCTGGGCGAGCAGCGTCTGCATTTCGGCCTCCAGCGCATCGCCACGCCACAGCATGGCTTCGGCGGCGAGCGTCTGGGTCGCTTTGTTGAGATCCAGCCTCTGTTCCTTGTCGAGCAGGAGCAGCGTCCGATAAACAGCCTCGGCTCGGGTCGGACGGACCTCGGCGGCAATGACCTGCCCATAGGTGTCCAGCGCCTCCTGCATATGGCCATTGGCCTCGTCGAGGCGCGCTTCGAGCAGGTGATAGCGAGAGGCATCCTCGACGCTCAGGCTGGCAAACTCGATCTGGTCGAGCAGCCGTTCGGCAAAGGCGGCATCGCCAGTTTCGAGCGCTGCCCGGCCCGCAGACAGACGAAACTCATTGCGCAGCCATTCCGGGTAAGACGGCAGGATGTCCTGAGCCTCGATCGCGTCGGCGCGAGCACCGGGAAAATCGCTTGCGGCGGTCCGGGCCAGGGATCGCCAGAACAGCGCATCGGTCTCGCGGTTGAGCGCGGCCGCATTGAGCGCCTGCATAGCTTCGCGAGGACGGCCTGCCATGACATTGGCGACCGCCTGCGTCATGCGCATCGGCTTGATGAGGTCTTCGGACTTGAGATCAGCCTCGAGCACACGCAAGACGCCCAGTGCCTCGAATGCCAAACGATTGCCGAGGTAGAACTGGGCAAGATCGAGCCGCGCCATATCGCGGTCTGCCCCCTCACCCGCGGACGCCGCCAATTCAAGTGCATCGCGCTTTTCCATGAGCTTGAGCGGATCGCGCTCTTCCAGTGCGGAAAGGTTGATGAAGCCCGCCCGGGCCGTCTGCTGGGCTTCGCTGCCCACATTGCGCGGCCCGTCTGCGGCGGACACGGTCAGCCCGCCCGTGTCTGCAATCACTGCAAGAGGATTTTCCACCGCCACGCGAAGCCCCGCCGACTTGGGCATGACCACAAGGCCATGGACGCTGCGCAGGGCCGTGAAGTCGACATAATCGAGCGTGCGGGTTAGCCCGCGCGCCGGCGGATAGGCCGTGACCACCTTGAGCATGTCGCCCACCAGCGGGTCGCGGAAATCATGCACACGACCCGGACGGGCAATATCAGCCACCATCTCGAACGAGCCCTCGATGTCCCGCCGCCGGCTCAGTGTCATCGGCTCGGTGGGACTGAGCATCATGTCGCCCAGGGACAGCACCCAAGCCATACCCTCCGAACCCAGCGTGGCCAGACGGTCCTGAGACAGATCGATACGCACGATCTGCGTATCGCCCGATGGAATGACGGCAAATTCGGACGCCAGGGCATCAAGGTCAGTCGAGGGAGCCGGAGACTGAATACCGGTCACCGTATCGAAAACCATCCAGACCGTATCGCCGCGCCGGAACACAGCGGCCGGCGTATCCTGCTCGAAGGGGAACACCACGCGCAAAGTGGAGCCCAGGACGTTGACGAAGGGCTTGATGGTTTCGGCGGCGGCCGGCTGAAGCGCCGCAATCGCGGGCCCTGCGCCATGTTCTGGTGCATCGGCTGCCGCGTGGGTCGTTTCGCTTTCGAGCGCAGCGCGGGTCAAGACCGGTAGGCCCTGCCCCTTGATGTCGATATCAAGCACATATTGGCTGGGAGAAATTTCATAGAACCGTGGCTCGACGCCCTCGGCAAAGACAAAGGTCGCGGCCGCGCCGTCCGGCGACAGGCCAGCCTGGGCCGACACCAATTCCTCGGGCAGGCCGGTAAGCAGCGCCGACATGTCCATCTCGACCGGCCATTCGAAGGTCGCGGCGCCAATATTGCCTTTCTTGCTGAACTGGGCGTCGGTGGGGATAGTCCAGTCGAACTGGACGCGCAGGAAGGTGGCGTTGCGGCCGACCCGCACATTGACGGCGGGCTCGAGCTCGGCGGCCATGCGGGCCTTGCGTTCACGCTCGGCATTGATCGCCGCCAGGCGCGCGCGCTCGGCCAGCTTGTCGATGACATCCTGCGGCAGCGGCGGCGGCATGCCTTGCCAGGTGGAGGGCATCAGGTCGATATAAAGCTGCTCGGCGGCCTCGATGCGGTTGAAGTTGAACCCGGCCTTGAGACCAATGCGAAGACCGCGGCCATCGGGATCAACCCTGGCGACGCTGAGATAATTGGGCATGGTGACGCCGACATCAGGCAGCACCACTTCGACCGGCTGATCGAAAACAATGGAGATGACGCCGTTCTCGACGCGGAAATCATGCTTGGGGAGTTCGTCAAGTTCAGGAAAGCTCAGGATCAGGCGGCCATATCCGTCCTGCTCGGCCGCAAAAAGCTGGCCCTTTTCCTGCGAAAAGGCAGGCGTCGCCAATGCCAGAAGACTGGTCATTGCCGCCGCGATCAGGGCAGTTCTTGCCCGTCGCAAAGCTGCGATACATGCGGTCTTCACCGGCTTTCTGCCCGCCCGACGCCATAATGCTGCACGTGTTGTGCCCAGGACTTCTGGCCCCCAGGCCTTAAAACGCGAGGTTTACACCAAGATGGCTCGACCCTAGCGAAGCGGGCTTAACGTCCCCCTAAGGGCATTGGCGGCATTTACTGGCCAACGATCTGCGGCAGTGCCGCCAGGGCGTCGGGTGTCATGCTGTCGAGCGGGTCGGCGTCTGCGGAAGCCATGCGCACCGTCAATTCCTGGGCGCGCGCGGTGCTCATCTCGGCAAGGATGGGCGCCATCTTGCGCGGGTTCATCATCTTGGAGACGCGGAACAGCACGTCCATGTCGAGATTGTCGAAAATCTTTGCCGCATCCTTGGGCTTCATGGTCTCGTACATGGAGACGATGCTGGCAAACTGGCCTTCTTCCATCTGCTTGCGCTGCTCGACCAGGGAGGCGATCTGATCCTCGATGGACTGCAGGGTCGCCTGCCGCTCTTCGATGCGCTTTTCGGCCGCGTCGACCAGCGAGGCACGCATGGCCAGTTCCTGCTCGTAGGTCTGCAGCTCGGTACGCCGGCTGGCCAGACGCTCGAGCAGCGCTTGCTCGGTGGCGCCATTATCACCGGCGCTCATGGGCACCATGCCTTCGGAGGTCACCAATTGCGGCAGGGCATCAGCGGGAGGCGGGCAATCGCCTGCAATCACCGTCAGCTGGCCGTCGGCTGCAGTCTGTTCGCCTTCACCCACTGGACGGGGAGCGCAGGCATTCTCGGCAGCGACAACATTGGTCACCTCGCCGCCATGCTCAGCCCCGGCGTGCGCCGCTTCGGGGTCGCTTGTATCTGAAGCCTCAGTCGCAGGAGCTTCGGCCGGGGCCCCATGCGCCCCCGCAGACGCGCCATGCCCGGCCGATGCCGCCTCGGCACCAAGCACCGGCGTGGTGTCGGTCACGGTCGGCGTCACGTCCGCCAGCGTCGGTTCGGACGGCAGCGAAACGGTCTCGCCCGGCGCCGCGGCAGGAGCCGCGCCGCCATGCCCGCCGCCACCCGCGGCTTCGGCTCGCGTCACCCCTGCAAGCACATAGCCGCCATTGGTGAGCAGGCCTGCGGTCTTGAGGACCAGCAGGGCTGCGACAGCCATGATGACGATGGGCAGGAGGCGAATGTTGTTCACGCCGCGGCTCCGCGGTTCCGCACACGTGACGACAATTGCTGCAGCGCCGACTGGACCTTGTTGGGCTCTTCGACCGGCTCGACGGCCTGGCTGTGGCGAGCCACGCTGGTGATGCGCGCAATGCGTTCCATCAGCACGGTACCGGCATTGACGTGGTTGGCAAGTTCGATGCCGAACCGCTCGGCTTCCTCGAGCCGCGCCGTCAGCGCCAAATCGGCCTCAACCGCGCTGGACTTGAGCTCTTTGATCGCCTGATTGGCCAGATTGGTGGCCCCGATCAGATCGGCGATCATCTGGCGCATCGCGTCCTTGTCCTGATGCAGGCGCTTGAGGCGCTGGTTGAGGACAATGCAATAGCCGATCGTCAAAGCCAGCAGCACAGCCACGGCGCCTTCGACAAAAATTCCCAGCGGCAGCCCGAACATCATCGTCCTTCCATCGTCTCGTCTATTGCCTCGAAGGCCGCCATGGTGACCTTGGGCGGATTGAGCGGGCGTGTGACCCGCACGGAAACATTCTTGCCGATATGGCCCATGATGGCCTCGGTAAGCTCGACATCGCCGCAGCGCAGCCGGATCGGGTCGGTGGGCGTGCGCTCGAACATCAAGGTATGCCCCGGCTCTAGGTTGAGCACCTTGGACAATGGCAGGTTCTGCTCGTGTAGCACCGCCTCGATCTCGACGTCGGCCTGATAGATTTCGGTGGCCAGATGACCTTCCCAGATGGGGTCGCGACCAAACTTTTCACCCATGAACATCTGCAGCAGCTGTTCGCGGATCGGCTCGATGGTCGCATAGGGCAGCAGAATTTCGATCTTCCCCCCGCGATCGTCCATTTCGATCCGCAACTCGATCAGGATGGCCGCATTGCCGGGTCTGGAAATGGCGGCGAAGCGCGGATTGGTCTCCATGCGCTCGAGCCGGAAATGAACCTGCGTCACCGGCTCGAAGGCACGATGGGTGTCTTCGAGGATAACCTCGATCATGCGCCGGGCCAGCGCCATCTCGATGGTCGTATAGGGCCGGCCCTCGACGCGGATATTGCCACCCACCCGGCGACCGCCGAGCAGCACGTCGATCATGGAATAGATGAGATTGGAATCGACCGTCAGAAGGCCGTAATTCTCCCATTCCTCGGCCTTGATGACCGAAAGGATCGCCGGCAGCGGAATGGAATTGAGATAGTCGCCGAAGCGGACCGAAGAAATCGAATCCATCGTCACCTCGACATTGTCGGAGGTGAAATTGCGCAGCGAGGTCGTCGCCAGCCGCACCAGCCGGTCGAAGACGATTTCGAGCATTGGCAGGCGTTCATAGGAGACCAGCGCCGAATTGATGAGCGCCTGGACGCCGCTGAGCTCGACATTGCCCGCAGCGCTGGCGTCGAATCCGAGCAGGCTGTCGATCTCGTCCTGGTTGAGGACGCGATCCGGCCCGCCGTCATCGCCTCCATCGCCGCCTTCGAGCATGGCGGCCCATTCCGCAGCCGCGGCTGCAGCGCGCTCTTCCTCCGACATTTCCGCATTTTCGGTGCTGTCCGGAGCGCCGGCAATGTCGAGGCTGTCAAGGCCCCAATCGTCGCTGAGCTTATCCTGGTCGCTGGGTCCGGGCATCACTGCACCAGGATTTCGCGGAAGAGGATGCTCTTCACGTGGCCAGGATAAATGGCGAGATTGACCCGCCGCAGCAATTCTTCCTTGAGCCGATAGATGCCGGCCGACCCTTCGAGGTCGCTGCGCCGCAATTCGCGCATATAGACCTGAAACGCATCGATCACCTTGGGCAGGCGCGGCTGGATCTCGGTCATCATGTGCTCGTCGGCCACTTCCAGCCCGACGGTGAGCTTCATGACGGAAGTGCGGTCATCCTCGGTGTTGAGATTCACCATCATGGGCGCGAGGTTGAAAATGAAGGTGTCGTGCGCCGCAGCCTGCTCGGCGCCATGCCCATCGGCAGCACCCTCTGCGGGAGCCGAGCCAGACGAGGACATGAAGAAGAAGAGGCCGCCGCCCGCAAGCAACAGCACAAGCACGGCGGCACCGATGATGATGAAGAGCTTGGGAATGCCCTTCTTCTCCGGCGCTTCCGTCGCGACTTCTGCTTCCGCAGCCATTGAATGCCCCATCAACCCAGCGATTCCGGACAATTCCGTCGTCTCGACCAGCTAAGGGCGAGTTGGTTAACGAATAGTTACCACCGAGCCCAAACCGGCAGTTTTTGCCGGGCAGCTTTTGCCGCCACACCAAGGGTTACCTCGACAGGCTTACAGCCAGGAGATTGCTAACCCACTGATTTTATTAAAATACCAGCCTTGGCATGGTTTCTGCAAAGTAAATGGCGAGGCGGCCGGCTTGGGGAAGCGGGTCACTTCGGGGATTGAATACGGGGATCGTCATGATCGGGAATGCACAACTCATCAGCTTGTCGCGGCAGATTGCGCTTCAGCGGCAGATGGATGTGGTGGCGCACAATGTCGCCAACATCAACACGACCGGTTTCAAGGCCGAGCAGATCCTGTTCGAGCAATACGAGATGCCCGTCGCCCGTGACCGCACCTTCCCCAATCTCGACCAGCCTCTGGCCTATGTACAGGACTGGGCAACGATCCACGATCTGTCCGGCGGCGCGATGGTCCAGACCGGCAACGAGCTCGACATTGCCCTGAACGGCAACGGCTTCCTGGCAGTGCAGACTCCGGCCGGCGAGCGCTGGACCCGCGCCGGCTCGCTGCAGATCGACAATGCCGGCACCCTGGTCGACCTCTCCGGCAATCCTGTTCTGGGTAATGGCGGCCCGATCCAGTTCGGCCCGGATGAAAGCGGCATCACCATCGCTCCCGATGGATCGATCGCCAGCAGCGCCGGCGCCAAGGGGCAATTGCGGATCGTCGAATTCGCCAATCCGCAGGCCTTGGTGCGCGAAGGCAGCAACCTGTTCTCCGGCGGCACGCCCGGCGCCAATGCCGGCACGCGCGTCATGCAGGGCCATATCGAGAAGTCCAACGTCTCGGGTGTTTCGGAAATGGCCGAACTGATCCGCGTGACCCGCGCCTATGAATCCATTGCCTCCCTGACGCAGAAGCAGGACGAGCTCCGTCGCTCGGCCATCCAGCGTCTCGGCGACACCAACGCCTGATCCTGAGGAGCCGAAGCCATGAAAGCCCTTTACATCGCATCGACCGGCATGAGCGCCCAGGAACGCAATGTCGAAGTCATTTCCAACAACATCGCCAACATGCGCACGACCGGCTACAAGCGCCAGCGTGCCGAATTCCAGGACCTGCTCTACCAGCAGATCACCCGCGCCGGTTCGCAGACCTCCGACCAGGGCACCATGGTGCCGGCCGGCCTCGAAATTGGTTCGGGCGTGCGCACCGTGGCCACCCCCCGCGTCATGAGCCAGGGCTCGGTGAACATGACCGAGCGTGAGCTGGACGTCGCCATCCGCGGCGAGGGCTTCTTCATGATCCAGCTGCCCGACGGCCGCACGGGCTATACCCGCGACGGCTCGTTCGAGCGCAGCGCCGACGGCACGCTGGTCAATTCCTCCGGCTATGTCGTGGACCCCGGTATCACCGTGCCTGGCGACGCCCGCGGCGTCTCGATTTCGCCCGAAGGCACCGTCGAAGCCTATATCGGCACCGATACCGCTCCGACCCAGCTTGGCCAACTGCAACTGGCCCGCTTCGTCAACAAGTCTGGCCTCGAATCCATGGGCGACAATCTGTTCCTGGAAACCGCCGCCAGCGGCCCGGCCCAGGTCAGCCTGCCCAATGCGGATGGCGCCGGCGACCTGCTGCAGAACTATCTCGAACTGGCCAACGTCAACTCGGTGACCGAAATCGCCGATCTGATCGCAGCCCAGCGCGCCTACGAAATGAACGCTCGCGTCATCTCCGGTGCCGACCAGATGATGCAGGCGACGAGCCAGCTGCGCTGATTAGGAGGACGACATGAAAGTGAACCGCTCCATCATCGCCCTCCTTGCTCTGGTGCTTTCCACCGGGAGCGCCCTGGCCAATCCCGTGCTCAAGTCGAGCGTCGTGGTGATCGAGCCGATCGTCACGGTCGGCGACATGTTCGAAAATGCCGGCACGCTGGCCGAGCAGCCGCTGTTCCGCGCGCCCCTGCCCGGCACCACCGGCAATGTCGACCTGACCGCGATCCAGGCGGCAACCAGCCGTATCGGGCTCGAGAGCTTCGAAGCCAATGGGCTGGCCATGGTCCGCGTCTCGAGGGCCTCAGCCCTGGTGGATCAAACCCTTCTGTCAGGCCTCATCGTCGAGGATTTGCGCAGCCGAGGCATCCTTGCCGGCGGCACCATGGCCGAGGTGCAGCTCTCCCGGCCACTCGATCCTATCCAGGCCGAAGCCCGGGACGTGCCGGCACAGCTCGATACCCTGCGCTACCTGCCCGGCAACGGCTCGTTCTCCGCACGCTTCATCGTCGCAGGTTTGGCCCAGCCGCTGGATCTGTCAGGCACGATCGCACTGAGCGTGGAAGCCGCCCATCTGGCCTCGAACCTGCCGGCCGGTACGGTGCTCCAACCTGATAATTTCGTGATGCGCCCCATCTCGCTTCAACAGGCCGATGCGCAGGGGATCGCGCCGCTCGAGCAATTGGTCGGCATGGCGCTCAACCGCCAGAGCCGCGAGGGCATGCTGGTGCGCCCCAGCGACGTCAGCGTGCCCCTGACCGTAGCCAAGAACGATCTGGTCACCATCTATTATCGCCAGGGTCCGATGACCCTCACCGTTCGTGGACAGGCCGTTACCGGCGCTGCCAAGGACACGCCGCTGCAGGTGCTGAACCTGATCTCCAAGCGCGTCATCACTGCCAAAGCAATCGCCCCGGGTGCCGTGGAAGTCACTTCCGCGCCGATGACCCTGGCCGGCCTCTAATTCGGGATCGACACCAATGAACCTCTTCAAGCTCGCCGCCATCCTGACCGTCGCCGCCAGTCTCGCCGGTTGCCAGACCATGGACCGCCTCGCCAATGTCGGCCAGGCCCCGGCGCTGAATGCGATCAACGATCCGACTGCCATGGCCGGCTACCAGCCCGTCCGCATGCCGATGCCCGAGCCCATCGCAGACACCTACCAGCCCAATTCGCTCTACCGCACCTCGGCCAAGGGCTTCTTCAAGGATGAGCGGGCCCACCGCATCGGCGACATCCTGACCGTGCTCGTTACCATCGACGACAGCGCCCAGATCAATAACCAGACCCAGCGCAATCGTACCTCCTCGAACTCCGCCGGCATGGGCGGGATCTTCGGCGCAGGTTTCACCAATGTGGTGGGCGCCAGCGTCGACCCTGCGGCCGCCATCGATTTCAATTCGGGTATGCGCGATGCCGGTACCGGCTCGGTCAATCGCAAGGAGAACCTCGAAACCACGGTCGCAGCGGTGGTCACTCAAGTGCTGCCCAACGGCAATCTGGTGATCGAAGGTCGCCAGGAAGTGCGCGTCAATTTCGAGGTCCGCGACATGATCGTCGCCGGCATCGTCCGCCCCTCCGATATCCAGGCCAATAACACGATCCAGTCCAGCAAGATCGCCGAAGCCCGCATTTCCTATGGTGGTCGCGGCCAGATCACGGACGTCCAGCAATCCCGCTACGGCCAGCAGGTGATGGACGCGATCCTCCCCTTCTGATTTCCCCCATCCGACAATGCCCTTCCCCGAGGGCATTGTCGTCCCCCGGCCAGGCGACGAACTTTGCCCGGCCAGACTGCAAGGCGCCGCGTTCCCCCAATGGCGTCGCCTCGCCCCCCAAAGAGGCGCAGCTTCCCCGGCTGCGCCTTTCCCCATTTCCGTTTCTTCTTTCCGGACGCAGGAGTTACGACTTTCCGCGCAGGAGGCGGACGAGACTGAACGAAGCCCGCCGCGACCCTTGATCCTGCTGGACCTCTATGGAAGAGATCAGGCTCAAGATTGCAGGAGCCTTCCATGTCCTTTGCCAAACTCGACGCGCTCGGCCGCCAGCTGGAAGCGCTCGAACACGCCCTCTCCATCCTCGGCGCCGACGAGGCCACGCATATGGCCGTGGGCGGCGGTGAAAAGCGGGCCGAGGCCATGTCCAACCTTGCCGGCATGTATCATGCCAAAGCCACCGCCCCCGAAATTGGCGACTGGATCGAAAAGGCCAAAAACGAGGACCTCGACAGCGACCAGCGCCTGGCCGTCGCCGAGTTCGAGCGCAGCTATGTCAATGCGACCTGCCTGCCGACTGAATTCGTTCAGCGCCGCACCGCGGCCACCATGCGCTCCGAACAGCTCTGGCGAGACCTCCGCGCCAAGGGTGACTGGGTTAGTTTCCTGCCCGCGCTGGAAGGCGTGGTGGCTCTGGTGCGCGAAGAGGCGGCCCTGCGCGCCGACGCCACCGGCCTGGCGCCGTATGATGCCCTCATGGACCAATATGATCCGGGCAACCGCACCGCGGAGATCGATGGCGTCTTCACCGATCTCAAGGGCTTCCTCAAGGATTTCGTGCCCGAGGCGCTCGCGGTGCAGGAGCAGCGTCTCGCCCAGCGGGCGCGCAAGAGCCTCAATGGTCCCTACCCGATCGAAAAGCAGCGGGAACTTGGCCTTGCCGCCATGCGCGCCACTGGCTTCGACTTCACCCATGGCTCGCTCGCCGTCTCACACCACCCCTTCTGTGGCGGCGTGCCGACGGACGTGCGCATGACGACGCGCTACCGCACAGACGAATTCCTGTCTTCCCTGATGGGTGTTCTGCACGAGACGGGTCACGCACTCTATGAGCAGGGTCTGCCCAAGGACTGGTCGCATTGGCCGCTGGGCAAGGCGCGCGGCATGGGCATGCATGAAAGCCAGAGCCTGTTCGTGGAGATGCAGATCGCCCGCAGCGCCGAATTCTGGGAATTCATGCTGCCGCTGGTGCACCAGCATCTGGGTGCAGATGCCATCGCCGGTTGGGATATCGACGACATCCTGGCCGAGGTGAACTTCGTCGAGCGCGGCTATATCCGCGTCGACGCCGACGAGGTGACGTACCCGCTGCACGTGATCCTGCGCTATGAGCTCGAGCAGGACCTCGTCTCCGGCCGGATCGAGGCCAGCCAGATCCCGGAAGCCTGGGACGCCAAGATGACCGAATATCTGGGGATCTCGACCCTGAACGATCCCAAGGACGGCCCGATGCAGGACGTGCACTGGCCCGGCGGCGCCTTCGGCTATTTCCCCAGCTACACTTTGGGCGCCATGATCGCTGCTCAGCTCGGCGCTGCCATGCGCAAGGATATTCCCGACATGGGCACGCAGATGCGCAAGGGCGAGTTCGCCGCCATCAATCAATGGCGCGCGGACCGGGTCTGGAACCAGGCGTCGCGTTACTCAACGCCCGACCTCATCACCCGCGCCACTGGTGAGCCGCTCAACGCCGATCACTTCAAGGCGCATCTGCGTACGCGCTATGGCGCATAAAACCTATTATCTTCCAATTTGTTAGGTCAACGCGCGGATTCAGTTTCCGCGCGTTGACCACGATGAACGCCAGCTGAACCCGCTGCTCAGGCGCCGTTCGAGAACAGAGGTCTAGAACAGTTTCCATCAACGACGCGGCCGGAGGGGCCGCAGTTCAAGGAGACTGAAATGATCCGCACCGTTCTCATCAGCGCCCTCACCGCCACCCTGCTGGCAGGTGCCCTGGCCCCCGCGACCGCCAATGACATCATCATCGATCAGTATGGCTACGGCAATCAGGTCGGCGGCAACCAGTCCGGCTGGAACAATCGTTTCGGCGTCAAGCAGCAGGGTTGGTGGAACAATGCCATCAGCCAGCAGAACGGCAGTCGCAACACCTCGGCCATCGGCCAGCAGGGCAACCGCAATCTCGGCCAGGTCTGGCAGAACGGCCGCAACAATGCCGCTGGTATCGGCCAGTTCGGCGATAACCATACCTCGGTGATCACCCAGGACGGCTACGGCAACGTCACGGCTGGCGTGCAGGTGGGCAATGGCTGCAGTGCGGACGTGGTGCAGCGCGGCTCCAACAACGTCACCGCCTTCGTGCAGGTCTGCAAGTAATCATCCGGACGTGGCCGGCCCCTGGGCCGGCCCGCCCCGACAAGACAGGAGGAAGCCATGGTCCAGATGCCTTTTACCCTCGGCGTCATCGCCCTGCTCGCCTTGGGCGGTGCAGCCCTTGCGGGAAGTGGCAATCCCGCTCCCACACAGGGCGGTGTCAGCTGTGGCGTCGCGACCCGCACGGCCCATGGCATGACAACTTTTCAAGGCGTGGTCGAGGCCCCGGGCAAACTCATCGGCGACTACCGCTTTGCCCTTGTCGGCAAAAGCAACGGTGGCTCCAGCACAATCAGCCAGGGCGGTCCCTTCAGCATCGAAGCCGGTACATCCACCATACTGGGTCAGGCCAGCCTGAATGCAGATGCGCGGGTGGACATCGACTTCACGGTCACCGCCAAGGGACAAACTTACGATTGCTCTCAGCGCCTTACGGCGCAGAGCTGAATCTAGCTGACAAGAGAACGGCCCCCTCGGCCCCAGACAGACGGGAGCACATGATGACACGCACTTGCAGGACCATTGCCGGCCTTTTCCTCGCGCTCGGCCTTTCCACATTGCCGGCCATGGCAGGCGGCCAGATTTCCTTCGGCTTTACGCCTGCCAATCCGGACCAAGCC
This sequence comes from Devosia chinhatensis, assembly GCF_000969445.1. Taxonomy (NCBI): domain Bacteria; kingdom Pseudomonadati; phylum Pseudomonadota; class Alphaproteobacteria; order Hyphomicrobiales; family Devosiaceae; genus Devosia; species Devosia chinhatensis. The sequence continues at coordinate 1,809,131 of NZ_JZEY01000054.1, forward strand.
CGGACGCTCTCGACTGGATTGCAGATCTATTCGTTGGTGCGGGGTATATCGTCGGGTGCCTATGCCGAGCAGAATGGCAGCGGCAATGCCGCCGGGATCGCCCAGCAAGGCCGGAACAACAGGGGCATCATCATCCAGGATGGTAACGGCCATACGGGGATCATCGAGCAGAACGGCAACAATAATTCCTGCGGCCTGTTCCAGTTCGGCACGCGCACTAATGCCCAATGCCTGCAATCGGGCAATGGCCTCTCCGGCATCACGACAGTCTTCGGCTTCTGATTGCATCCTGCCCTGCGTCGCGCAAAATTCGCACTCGATATGTCGAAGCCGGCCGCCTGTATTCGTCGGCAGACAACAGGGCATTCACGCCCGGATCATAAGGAGAGCAAGATGCGCGTCATCGTCTTCGTCAAGGCCACTGCCGATAGTGAAGCGGGCGCAATGCCGTCGCCCGAAATGCTGGAGGCCATGGGCCACTTCAATGAAGAGCTGATCAAGGCCGGGATCATGCAGAGCGGCGACGGGCTGAGGCCGTCATCCTATGGCAAGCGCGTTGCTTTCAGCGGCACCCAACGCTCCGTCATCGACGGCCCCTTTGCCGAAACCAAGGAATTGGTGGCCGGGTTCTGGGTCTGGAATGTCAAGGACATGGACGAGGCAATAGCCTGGGTCAAACGCTGCCCCAATCCGATGCCAACCGACAGCGAGATCGAGATTCGTCCAATCATGGAGCTCGATGCCTTCGATGAGGTCATGACGCCGGACGCCCAGGCCGTCCATGACCGCAACCGCGATCACTTTGCCCGCTGAGGCGATAAACCCTTCAATTCAATAAAAACGCCCCGTTACGGGGCGTTTTTCAAGACCGATGCGCCAGCCTACTCGTCGCGGTAGACTTTTTCGCGGCGCTCGTGCAGTTCCTGGGCTTCCAGGCTCAGAGTTGCCGTCGGACGGGCATCGAGGCGGGCAATACCGATCGGATCGCCAGTTTCCTCGCAATACCCGTAGGTGCCGTCGTCGATACGCTTTAGGGCAGAGTCGATCTTGGAGATCAGCTTGCGCTGCCGGTCACGGGTGCGCAATTCGAGGGAGCGATCGCTTTCGGAGCTGGCCCGGTCCGCCATGTCCGGATGGTTCTGGCTCTCTTCCTGCAGGTTTTCGAGGGTCAGCCTGCTCTCACGCAGGATTTCGTCCTTCCAGTTCAGCAGCTTGTTCCGGAAGTATTCCCGCTGGCGCGGGTTCATGAACGTCTCGTCCTCGCTCGGCCGATAGTCCGTTACGTCAACTGAAGACATGAGCAGACTCAACTCCAATACGCCCCTTGGCGGCCTATATATGCCGCTCGCCCGCCTCGGGCAAGCGCACAAGTTACCTCTCGTTAACGGGCAACGAGCCCGCTTTACCGGCGCTTAGCGCAGAGGTGACGACAAGGTGATGACGGCCGGGATGCTCAGCCCTGCGGATAGCGCCCGCGCTTTGCCAGTTCGACCAGAACCCGCAGCTCAATTTCATCGACCAGGGCATCGAGTGCAGGGTCGACCCGTTCGCGCAAGCCCGCAATCTGACCTGCCAGGGCGTCGAGCTGGCCGGCGCCGATACCCCCGACCAACAAGTCTGCCTTGAGATCTTCGAGCAGGTCCAGCAATTGGCTGCCGCGTTTGACCGCGCGGCGGCGGCTTTCGCGAAAATCGCCCACGGCCTGGAGCGCCAGAATGGCATCCAGTCCAGCGGTCGGCGCCACCGGCGTGGCATTGGACACGCGCGCCGCACCATGCTCACCAGCCGGCACGAAAGCCGGTCCGCTGCCCGACCGGCTGGCTTGTGACCGGCCGGCAACGGAATTGGTGCGATTTGGGCCGTCGATGCGCAAAGGCGGACTCATCTGCCGGAGAAGCGATGACGGCAAAATCTGCCCAGCCTCGTTAACAGAGCGTTAATTTACCCGGCAAGAATTGCACACCACTCTCACCGGGACAGGAGAGCCGACACCAGCAGGAAAATTTAGATATTTAAATTCAATGCCTTAAGGGTACTCAGCCAGTCTGGCACGCTTCTGGCATCTGTCACGACAAAGGCCGCGCCATACCATGACGCGACTTGTTCCGGGGTTGAAGATGCCAAAACGCCTGTTCCGCACCATGATCGCCGCAACGCTTTGCGCCGCGCTGGCCTTGCAGCCTCTCTCGGCGCAGGCCGCTCCGGCGCGGATCAAGGACATCGTGGACATGGAGGGCGTCCGCGAGAACCAGCTGGTCGGCTATGGCCTGGTGGTCGGCCTTAACGGCACGGGCGACAGCCTCAACAATTCGCCTTTCACCAAGCAGTCGCTGCAATCCATGCTCGAACGGCTGGGCGTCAACACTCAGGGCGAAAATGTCCGGACCGCCAATGTGGCGGCCGTGATGGTAACGGCCAACTTGCCGGCCTTCTCCACCCAGGGCTCGCGCATGGACGTGACCGTGTCGGCCCTGGGGGACAGCGACAGTCTCCAGGGCGGCACGCTCCTTGTGACCCCTCTGCTCGGCGCCGATGGGGAGGTCTATGCCATTGCCCAGGGCTCGGTATCGATCAATGGGTTCAAGGCACAGGGCGACGCCGCCACGGTGGTCTCGGGCGTACCGACGACGGGCCGGATTTCCTCGGGCGCGCTGATCGAGCGCGAAATCGACTTTCACCTCGGATCTCAGAATTCGCTGCGTCTGGCCCTGCGCAACCCGGACCTGACCACGGCGCGTCGTATCGCCCTGGCGGTCAACGATTTCATCGGCGCGCCCACGGCGGTGCCCGAGGATCCTGCCACGGTGCGCCTCACCCTGCCCCGCGGCTTCAACGGCAACATCGTCGACCTGCTGACCGACATCGAGCAGTTGATTGTCCAGACCGACCAGCCGGCAAAGATCGTCATCGACGAAAATTCCGGCATCATCGTCATGGGCAAGGACGTCCGCGTCTCGGCCGTGGCCGTCGCCCAGTCGAACCTGACGGTGACCATTGCGGAAAACCCGCAGACGGTTCAGCCGAACCCGCTGAGCCAGGGCCAGACCAATGTCGACCCCAACACCACCCTCAACGTCAACCAGACAGACAGCGCGCTTCAGGTGGTGCCGGAAAGCGTCACGCTTCAGGAACTGGTCGACGGCCTCAATGCCCTGGGGATCTCTCCCCGCGACCTCATCGCCATCCTGCAGGCGATCAAGGTCACTGGCGCTCTCCAGGCCGAAATCGAGGTGCTGTGATGACCACGATCGACAAGGCCGGCGCCCTGTCCCCGCAGCAGACGCTGCGCATTCGCCAGCAGGCGGAGGAAATGGAGGGCGTGTTCCTCAACATGCTCACCAAGCAGATGTTTTCCGGCCTCAAGCCGGACGAGAATTTCGGCGGCGGTTTCGGTGAAGAGACCTGGCGCTCCATGCAGGGGGAAGAACTCGCCAACACCATTGCGCGCAGCGGCGGCGTCGGCATTGCCGATCAGCTGATGGGCGAAATGATCGCCGCGCAGGAAGCGGCCAATGCGTCCCGCACGATGATGTATCCCAGTAACGGAGTTTACGGAAAATGACCGCAGCCGCCCGCCTTGCTGCCCTCGACGCCATGCCGGCCCTTGACCTGTGCAGTCATGCCGAAACGGCTCTTGCGGCTCTGGTCGACGTCATGAACCAGGAAACCACGCTCCTGCGTGCGGGACACCTGCGTGAAGCCGGAAAGCTGACGCCTGACAAGGCTCGCCTGGCTCAGGATTATGTCACCCTGGCCCGCACCATTCAGCGGCAATCCGCCCGGCTGGCCGCCGAGGCGCCAGAAGCGCTGACCCGGCTGCGCTCCGGTCATGAAAGCCTGGCCACCCAGATGGCAGAGAACCTGCGCGTGCTGGCTACGGCCAAGACCGTCACCGAGGATGTGCTCACCGACGTGGCGCGCATGGTTGGCCAGCAGAACCGCACCAGGACCTATGGCACGGGCGGCCAGGTGTCGGCCGATCCAGCCGCATCGGCCAGGGGACTGGCCATCAACAGGGCGCTTTGACCGGCCCCGAAAAGCCGCGCATTTGATTCAATTGCAGGCATCGGCGGTGACCTGGCCCTAAACCGGGCTGTTATAGCGTTTCCCTGAATTGGTGCTTTCGGGGAAATGCCAATGGTGACAAACCTTGTTGTAGAGCCGGTGCTGCCGGGCACGACACATCTTCACGATTTCCGCCATCGCCCGGCCATGGGCGAGCGCACGATGCTGCCGGACAGCGCCGCCAGACCGCAGCCCAGCCCGCAGCCACGCAACGAGCAGCGGCAAGGAGACCGCCGACAGGAAAACGCGCGGACCGAGCCGCCGCAGCGCAGCTCCTCATCCATGTTTGCCGCCGCGATCATCGCTGGCGCATTGCCGCCGGTGCCCAAGTCGATGGAAGAATTGATCCGTCGCATCGGCATGAGCGAAATCCCGCAGGAATCCGAGGCGCGCCTCAAAGACATTCTGGCTTAGTTACCGCCGCCTGAAAAAGCCGCATCACCACTTTAAAAAGCCCCGAAAGCCGGGGCTTTTTGCATTCCGAGCGTCCGGATCAAGCTGAATTGCCGCAAGTCTTACGCGGCGGCTTAACGCTTCTTTATGGTCTCACGGTCAGGATGCGGCAAGCCTCAGGAGAGGTGTCGTACATGCGTAATCCTAGAAAAGGACCCAGCCAATGAGTGATATCTCGCTCTCGAAAGCCGTTCGCTCGAACCTGCTTTCCCTCCAGAACACCGCTTCCATGATGGCAAAGACGCAGGAGCGTCTTGCTACTGGTAACAAGGTGAATTCGGCTCTGGACAATCCGACCAACTACTTCACTGCTGCATCGCTCAACAGCCGCGCTGGCGACATTAATCAGCTCCTCGATGGCATGGCCAATGGCATCCAGACTATCAAGGCTGCCGACAATGGCCTTTCTGCGATCACCAAGACGCTCGAGTCCATGCAGTCGACCCTCCGCCAGGCGCGTCAGGACAAGTCGTTCAAGACCGAGTCGTTCAGCTTCGATCCGACGTCGATCGACACTGCTGACGTCAAGAACTTGACCTTTTCGGGTGGTTCGATCACCGGCAGCGTCAACGTCGCCCTGAACACGGCGGACGCAGCTCCGACCGTCTCCACGGCAGTCGGCACCGGCTTCACTGCTCCGAGCGCAGGCACTGCACCTGACGATTTGATTGGCACGGCGCCTACCGCGCTGAATGACAATGCCTCGATGACGTTCTCGGTCAACGGCGTTGACGTTTCCATCACAAATAGCAGCGGCGCGAACTACGACGCCGGGGAAACCGTTGCTGCACTCGCAGCGCAGATTGAAGACCTTCGAGACAATGGTACGGCCGCCCAGCAGGCAGCACTGGCCGATATCGTGGTGGACACCACCGGCGACGTACTGACCCTCAGCAACGCCACCGAGGGCAGCAGCATCACTGTTGCAGGTGCTGATGCTGCGCTCGCAGGCTTTGCCGTCGGCAACCGCACGAGCGCTGGTGATGCGCCTGAAAGCTTCACCGTGACTGTTGCCGGTCGTGAAGTTGTCCTCAACAGCACTAACGCATCCGATGCGACCACTGCTGCGGCCACGATTAACTCCGCAATCTCTGCCGACGGCTTTTCTGCGGAGGAGGACGGTGGCTTCATCCGCATCAATGGACCGGCTGACGGTTCGGCGAACGTTACCATCACCGGCAGCACCGCTGCTTTGAACGCCATCTTCGGTGCCAACACCGCTCCGACGGTTACGCCTGGCGCCACTGGCGAAGGGACCGTGCGTTCAGTCAATGATCTGGTGACGGCTATTAATGGAAACGCCGACCTGCGCGGCAACATCCGTGCGTCAAACGATAACGGTAAACTGCGCATCGAAAACCTGTCGACCACCGACCTCGACATTGCTGGCATCGGCGCAGAAAATGCGATTGATGGAACCACTGCCACGCCAGTTGAAGTTGGTGGCAATACCACTCGTTCCGATCTTGCGGCACAGTTCCGCGATCTTCGCGACCAGCTGGACAAGCTGGCGGACGACGCTTCGTTCAACGGTATCAACCTGCTGCGCGGCGACAACCTGCAAATCACCTTCAACGAGACCAGCACGTCGGAACTGAATATCCGTTCCAAGGATGAACAGGGCATCAGCTCCGCCATCCTCGGCCTCAACACAAACCTGCAGGCCAGCGATCTCGACCGGGATTCAAACATCGATACGCTGATCGCCGGTGTTAAGACTGCGATCAATACTGTGCGCTCGCAGGCTTCGGCCTTCGGCTCATCGCTCTCGGTGGTGCAGAACCGTCAGGACTTCTCCAAGAACATGATCAACACGCTTCAGACTGGCGCTGCCAACCTGACGCTGGCCGACATGAACGAAGAAGCCGCCAACCTGCTGGCCCTGCAGACTCGCCAGTCGCTGAGCTCCTCGGCTCTGTCGATGGCTTCGCAGGCCGACCAGTCGGTGCTGCAGCTGCTCCGCTAAAAGTCAGCGACGCCTACCAGATCGCAAAGGGGCGGGCCGCAAGGTCCGCCCTTTTCGTTGCGCCCCGCTAAATTTCTCGCCAAAGCTTAACCGGGATGGTTAACCAGAGGTTAGAGTTAACACCTCGTTAGGATTCATTGATTAACGCTTATCTCATGTCCAGGGACGGAATCGCTCTGATTCCGACGCTGTTTTGAGGGAAGCACCATGTCCGATATTTCATTGTCCAAAGCGGTCCGGTCGAACCTGCTGTCGTTGCAGAACACCGCTTCCCTCATGGAAAAGACGCAGAACCGATTGGCGACCGGCAACAAGGTCAATTCGGCTCTCGATAACCCCACAAACTTCTTCACCGCCTCGGCGCTGAATGCCCGCGCTGGTGACCTTGGACAATTGCTCGACGGCATGGCCAACGGCATCCAGACGCTGCAAGCGGCTGATAATGGCCTGTCGGCGATCACCAAGACCTTGGAATCGATGCAGTCAGTGCTGCGCCAGGCGCGGCAAGACAAGACATTCTACACGGCCTCCTACGAGATTTCGCCAGGCGCTACCGGCAATATCACCTTCGCCGACGGGTCCGTAGGGCCCATGACCCGCAGCATTCCCCTTCAGAACCTGGGCTTGACCAACACGGCTCTGGGCATGGCCGCTCCGAGCGGCGCTGGCACTGCCGGAAGCGCCGGTGGCCCAACCAATGGTACAGGCACATTCTCCGTTACCGGTCCTCTCGGTCTGGGTGACGATACGGTGTCGTTCAATGTGGTGATCGATAGCGTCGCTCAGCCCATTACCCTGGACGCAGCTGCCTTGACGGCTGCGGGTCTGGTGGGTGGCGACATTACCGACAATGACGACCTGGTTGCTGTGCTCAACGATCAGCTTACAGGCGCGACCGCCGCCGTGGTCGGTGGCGAGATTGTCGTGACATCCGCCTCCACCGGCGTCGCCTCTACCGTCAGCTTCGGTGCAGCGACGATCACCGACAACGGTCTCGACACCACCGACAACGCCGTTGTCGCAAATCTCGGGCTTGCCGCTGCGACTTCCGATGACGGTCAGGCCACTGGTCCGGCAAGCGCGGGCTCCAACACGCTGACCTGGTCGGGAACTCCGATCCAGGTGAACAACGATGCCCGCATCAGCTTCACCGCCAATATCAATGGCGTGAACCAGCAGATCGAGATCACTCGCAAGGACGTCCTGCGGGTGGGCAACAGCGACGGCACCATCGACAGCGCCAACGAGTTCGCGGCAATCCTCGCAGCCAAGATCGACGGCGTTACCGCCTCTGCAAGCGGCAACACCATAACCGTCACATCCAAGCAGACGGGCGCAGCCTCTTCGGTATCGCTTGGCGCTGCAACGATCTCCGGCCTCAACTACAATTCCGACGAGCTGGTCAACGCAGTCAACAACAACGAGCACCTCAAGAATCGTGTTCGGGCCTCCAACGACAATGGCAAGCTGCGCATCGAAAACCAGTCCACTCAGGAACTCTCGGTCAACGGCGTCGATTCTGCCGGCACCATTGTCGGTGGCAGCACCACCGGCGCCAAGATCATCGGCAACACCGTCCGTTCCGACCTGACGCGGCAGTTCAATGAATTGCGCGACCAGCTGGACAAGCTCAGCGACGACGCGTCCTTCAACGGCGTCAATCTGCTGCGCGGCGACCAGCTGACCATCATGTTCAACGAGACGGGCACCTCCTCGATCGACGTCCAGACCAAGGACGAGATGGCGCTGAACTCGGCCAAGCTCAATCTCTTCAACATCCAGCCCGAAGAGCTCGATCTCGATACGGACATCGACGAACTGCTTTCGACGGTCAAGATAGCGCTATCCTCGGTGCGCACCCAGGCCTCGACCTTCGGCCAAAACCTGTCCATGGTCGAAAATCGCCAGGCGTTCACCAAGAACATGATCAACACGCTGGAAACCGGCGCTGCCAACCTGACGCTGGCCGACATGAACGAAGAAGCCGCAAATCTTCTCGCGCTGCAGACGCGTCAGCAATTGTCGTCCAACTCGCTGTCGCTGGCCAGCCAGGCCGACCAGTCAGTGCTCCAGCTGCTCCGCTAAGGCGCCATCGACGTCGCCATTCCAGCAGGGCGGGCTCAGGTGCCCGCCTTTGTTGTTTTGGCTCCCTCCAGCGCGTAAGCTACTTCCATTCCGGACGTCCATGAGGCGAAACAATGGCCCTGAAGGTCGAACTGAAACCAGGCGAGAAACTGCTCGTCGGCAATTGCATCATCACCAATTCCGATCAGCGGACGCGCCTGTTCATCGAAGGCCGCGCCCCCATCCTGCGCGAGAAGGACATTCTGACCGCAGAGACCGCAGACACGCCCGCCAAGCGCATCTATCTGGCCGTGCAGCTCATGTATATCGAGGACGATATCAGCACGACGCGCGAGGAATATTTTGGCCTCGTGGACGACTTTGTGCAGGCGGTTCCATCGGCCACCGAGATAGTGACGCAAATAAACAACGAGATATTAACCGGGCAGTTATACAAAGCCCTAAAAGCTGGCCAGAAGCTGATCGAGTACGAACAGGAAGTCCTTTCCCATGTATCAACAGGGCGCCAACGCCTACCTTCAGACGACCAAAGTCGTTGAATCCCCACGCGAGCGGGAATCGGCCCTGCTGATGCGCGCGGCGGCCAGTTTGCAGAAGGTAAAGGACGAATGGCCCAACAGCTTTGATGATCTGGAGCAGGCCCTGGCCTTCAACCGCAAGCTCTGGTCCATCTTCATGGTTGCAGTGACCAAGGAAGATAACCCCCTCCCCCAGGAAATCCGCCAGAACATCGCCAATCTGGGTCTTTTCGTGATGAACCAGACCCGCGAGATGATGATGGAGCCACGGGCTCAGAAACTCGAGGTTCTCGTCCGCCTCAATCGCCAGATCGCTGCCGGCTTGCGCGGCATGTAGACGGTCCAAAGCAGCAAATGCCGGAAGGCCTCGCGCAAGCGGGGCCTTTTGCTTTGGCGGGCTAGAGGAAGTTGACGAGGCTCAGCTTGCTCACCATGGCGGTCACCTGGTAGCTGGCCGTCAGCCGAGTCTGCAGGGCCATGATTTCCATGGCCACGTCTTCCTTGCTGACCGTCTCGACATCACTGAGCAGATTGTCGAGCTGAGCCTTGTAATTGGTATGACGCTGGCTGGCTGCATTCATGGTCGACCAGGCGACGCCGATCTCCATGGCCACCAGCTCGATAGAGCCGCGCTCGACATTGCGCGCCTCGGACAATTGCAGCTGCTGGCGGCGCGCCATGGCGTCGAAACGCTGCTTGGCGGGATCCAGTGATGCGGCGCTGGGATCGGTAGCGTTGAGGACCTCGGGATAGGTCTCCGCCGACATGGCCGCGAACGAGCGCATCATGCGCAGATAGCCACTTTCATTGGCCTGCATGCCGTAATTGACCCGGCCCGCATCTTCTACCGACGCCGAGACGGATTGGCGCGGATTGCCTTCGGCGTCGGCCGCTGCCTCGGTGACAGAGCGCAGCATGGCCTTCTCGAAATTCTTCGAGGTCTCCTCGATCGATGCACCGATAGAGAACTGGCCGGGACCGGCCTTGCCTGAAACAGCAGTCAGGGTAACTTCGCGCATGCGATTGCTCGGCGCCGGCTCCTTGAGGGTCAGCGTTACGCTGTCGCCGGGCTGCTCTGTGCCGTCGAACACCACGTTCATCGAGGCGGGACCGCCGGAAACGCCGGGCGAATAGGTTGTTGCCGGGCTGGTACCGGACGTCGACTGCCCCGTCACCGCGCTGGTGATGCGGAACCCATGGGCCGGCGATACCGGCGAGTTTTCCGTCAGCGACACGCGACCCGTCGGGCTGGGAGGCACACCCGCAGCATCGGCATCGTAGCTCTGGCTCGCTTCCAGTCGCCCCATTCCGACGGCAGATACGGCAGCCGTCTGGCCACCATACCACATCACCGTGTCATTGGGGCTGGCCACGCGCAGGGCTGTCGCCGTCGCCGGATTGCCGCTCACGCGCAAGACAGGTTCGCCGGCCGCGTTGAAGAAATTCTCAGCCGCAGCAAAAGCCGAGGCTGCAGCAAGTTCACCGGGCGCGGTCTGGGCCAGCTTGGCGTGCATGGCATCCATGAAATTACTGGCTGTCTGACCGACGGCGATCGCCGGATCGGCGTCGGCACCGATGATGAACTCGCCCGGCTTGCCCGTAGCATTGGCCGCATCGGTCGCCGTGAGGGTGATCTGGGTTTCCGTGCCATCGGGCAAGGTCAGCCCCAAGGTAATGGTCTGGCCTGGCTTGACCGTGTCGGCCGGCGGATTGTGGAAGCTGATCGAAACCTGGTCGCCCAAAGGCGCGGGACCAGCCTTGGGCTCCGACAGCGTAACGCCCCCGCCCGTGCTCGACAGGGTGGAGAGCTTGAACCCGAAGGGGTGGACACCGTCCTCGCTCACCGTGACCACGTTGGGAGAGAGCGGATCGATGCTCGCGCCCACGCGACCCATTCCGTTCACACCGGCATCGGCGGCGCGGCGCTCGGTCAGCACAGTCTGGTATCCGGCCCGGCCACCAGCACCATTCATGAGCACATCGGTATCCGGCAGCGGCGGCTTGTCGGTTACCGAGCCACCGAACAGGTAGCGGCCTCCGACATCGGAATTGAGCATGGTGACCATTTCGTCCAGCCGTGCCCGCGACTGCGCCGAGATGGTAGCCATGTTGATATTGTTGGTGCCGTACTGGCCCAGCTGCGCCGAGTTGCGCGCCTCGCCCTCGATCTTGTCCATGCGGCTGAGCGCATTGTCGTAGAAGCTGAGGCGCAACGACACCTGCTCGATACTGGCATTGTAGCCTGAAATTGTGCTGAGCCGGGAGCGAACGGACAGCGAGACCGGCAGGTCGCGGCCCATATCGGCAAGCGTTTGCGCTTTCACGCCCGTCCCCAACTGCATCTGCAGCGTGGCGAACTTGTCCTGCATTTTGGAGATGACCCCAAAGCCGGTCTGCAGCGGAAACATCGACTTGTTGACGATCATGGCGCGCTACTCCTTCAAGTCGACCGGAACAGGGTATCGAGCAGTTCCTTGACCACCGATACAATGCGGGCATTGGCAGCATAGGCGCTCTGTAACTGGGTCAGCCGCGCCATCTCCTCGTCCATGTTGACCCCATATTCGGTTTCCATCTGGCTGGTGATGGTATCGAGGGTCAGCACCCGGTCATCGCGCTGGGACAGGGCCGCACCGATCATGGTGCCCTGATAGTTGAGTACCTGCCCGATCAATTGCTCCACATTGCCATTCAACTGATGGCGCCCCGCATTCTGGGCCGGCGTCGTGCCGGAAACGAAGCTCATAGAATTGAGCTGCTTGAGCACATATTCGGGGCGTGAGGCGTCACCCAGCGTGTGATCGACATCAAACTGCACAAGAAGCCTGTTGTCGGCCACGACCGCCGGGTTGATGCTGATGCGCGCGGCAAAGCCCAGGATCTGCGGCGGATCGGTATTGAGATTGCCGGTAAAGGCGGACCCGCCCTGATCGACGAACAAGGCCATGCCGAGCTCGCCCGTCTGCATGCCATTGGCCGTGCCGCGGGTGGTCAGACCGGTAATGTCCCGGGTGCCGTTGGCGCCGTCGTCGAGTGCTTGCAACTTGCCGGCGGCAGGGCTGGTTATGGCGATGCCCGGCAGCTTGGTCTGGAGTATCGCTGCGGCCGCGCCGGCATTGGACAGATCCACCGAGATGACGCGCTGGCCGCTGGCATCGACAAAGTCCTGGCCATTGGTGCTGTGGACGATGCGCACCCGCTGCTCCGCCCCGTTCACCGTATAGGTGAGGGAGACGTCATTGCCGGGCTGCAGGTGCGAAATGTCGGCGACGAGCCCGGTGCGCCCTGCCCCATCATTTGCAGAGCTGCCAGGAGTGGTGATGGTCGAGAACGACTTCGCCAGCGCGCCGGCAATCTCATCGAGCTGGTTCTGCGCTTCCACGAGAGTCTTGTCGCGCAGCTGCACCAGGCCCGCAAGCTCGCCACCCTGCAGCACGCCCTGCCGGATCAAGTCGATGGTAAGGCCCGATGGCGTCACCAATTGCAGGGTACCGACGCGGCTGTCGGTGGCTTCGGATGTTGCCAGTGCACCGGGAGACAGAGCGCCGGCAGAGGTGAATTTGAAGGTGCTGGCGCCATTGTCGATAAGACCGACGCCCGACCGGGTCATCAGGGCCACCGTACCATTGGCCCGATAATCGGCCTGGACGTCGATCACGCCGGCAATGCCTGCCACGAGCCGGTCGCGCTGGTCGAGCAGCGACGCTCTGGCGGTATCCGTCATGCCCAGATCGAGCATGCGATTGTTCACCTCGTTGAGCGAGACGAGCATTGCGTTGACGTTGGTGACGTTATTGGCGATCTGCGTTTCGGTTTCCTGGCGCATTTCCTGCACCATGCCCGAAAGCATGTTGAGCCGCTGGGCCATGCCTTGGGCCTCGGCGACGACATTGGCGCGAGCCGGATAATCATCGGGGCTGGTTGCCAGCGCCTGGAGTGAGTTCTTGAATGAGCCGAACATGGTGTCCAGCGAGCCGCTGGCACCGGGTTTGCCCAGAAGAGCCTGGAGCTTGTTGAGATAGTCGCCGGCGACGGAGGCCGAGGCCGTGTCGGACACCTGGCGATTGTAATAGGTCTGCAGGCTCTGGTTGAAGGCGCGATTGATGCCCGTGGTGCGGGCATAGGACGAGTTGACCGAATTGTAGTCGACAACGTTCAGCGACTGCTTGTGATAGCCGGGCGTGCCGGCATTGGCCACGTTGCGGCTCAGGACCGAAATCGAGTCCTGGCTGGTCCGCAGACCCGAAACGGCATTGGAAAGCGACGAAATCAGACCCATCTAGGCGGCCCTCAACCCCAGGACGTCGGTTCGGGGTCCTGCCCCGAACCGAATGTTCGAACCGCGTCTCAGCGGACCATGTTCAGGGCTTCCTGCAGCATCTCGTCGGCAGTCGAGACGATGCGGGTCGCTGCCGAATAGGCCTGCTGGGTGATGATCAGCTTGGTGAACTCGTCCGAGATATCGGTATTGGAGGCTTCCAGCGCTCCACCCAGAATCCCGGAACCTGACAGATCGAAGATCGGCTCGCCCGATTCCGAGGTCGATTGGTAGACGCCGCCATCGAGACGCTTGAGCGAATTGACGCCGTTGAACTGGGCGGTCACCACCTGCGCCATGTCGATGCGCTCACCATTGGAATAGGTAGCCACGACGCGACCCGAATCCGTGATCGCCACCGACAGGAATTCGCCGGCGCCGTAGCCGTTCTGATTGAGCCGCGAGACCGACACCGTACCGTTGACGTCAGCGAACTGGGAAACGCCGTTGGCTTCGTGCCGCAGCTCCACATTGCCGATCTGGATACCGTTGACGGTCAGGTTGTTGATCATCACTGTCGGCGTTCCGCTGCCCATCAGCGAGCCATTGGCGCCGAACTGATAGGTTTCGCCGACATTACGCCAGGCCGGCGCGCCGCCTACTGCGTTGCTGTCGGTGAGATAGAACAGGTTCCAGGTATCCACCCCGCCTGCCGCTGCACTGTCCACCTTGGCCCAGCGCAGTTGCACGTTCGCCGGTGCGCCATTGCTGGCATAGACTGTGATCGCGCCGCCCTCGATCGACTGGGCGATGAACTGGTCCTCGTTGGCGGCCGTGATGTAGTCGAGCGAACCCGTTGCTGCGGGCATGGTGCCATCGACGCCAAGGGCGACGGCGCCATTGCCCGAGATAGTCACGTCGTAATGGTAGTTGCCGGCAAAGTTCACCTGCACGGCGCCATTGGAATAGCCCACTTCGACCGCCGCAGCACCTGCGCCTCCATTGGCGCGCAGATCGGCCTGGATTGCGGCCAGCATCTGCTCGAGGGACTGGCCGGCATTGATCTCGGTCTGTCCGGCGGTCGGCGTTACGGTGCCATCGGTATCGAAGACATAGGTGCGGGTGATGTTGCCAACCGTCACGCTCATGGTCTGTCCGTTGGAAACGACCAGGTCTGCCGGCATGTTGGCCGCAGTCATCGCGCTTCCCACCACATGCACGTGCGGGCCGGCGCCAATACCCAGCATGTTGCCGGTCGTGGCCCCACCGACGGCGCGATATGTAGCAAATTGCAGGGCAGCGGTACTGGTGGCCCCACCGCTGATCTCCACCTTCCCATTGCGCATCTTGGCGGTCATGGTCGGATCGATGCCCTGGAGGGCGGTCTGCAGGCTTGCCAGGGTGGCATCGATATCGCCAGTGGCGTCTATGGTGATTTCACCGGCGCTGGCCGTGTTGTAGGCCGGATGAACGCCGAGACCATGGGTAATGGCTAGGTCACCTGTGGCAGGATCATAGGTCGTTGTGGAGCCGGCGAAGGCTGCCTGAGTAGCAGCCTGCAGCCCGGCACTATCGGCGGTCTGCGCACCGAAATTGACCGTGACGCCGCCCACATCGAACGTGCCTATGGCATGCAGGGCCGCCAGATCGTCCTGCGAGATGCGCAGGTTCGTCGTGCCGGCAGTGATACCGTCGCCAGCCGTGGCGCTGACGGCGCTGACCATGGGGTCGACACCGCCACCCGTATTGAAGCGGAAATTGTAGGTCGTGCCACCCACGGACATGCGCATCACGTCACGGTCGTTGATGACCGTGGAAGCAGCGGCATTGCCGAGATATTCGCCACCGGTCGCACGGGCCGGAATCATCGAGGCAAAACTGTTCAGCGCCCCACCGCTGGTATGCGGAATGACCGGCGCGCCTTGCACGTTGGAATAGGTCCAGGGCTTGAGCAGCTCGCTGTTTGGCGTGGTCGCATTGTAGGCTGCCGGCTTGGGCATCTGCGGCAGGTTGGCCTGGTAATTGACCGTGCGCGTCACATTGGCGGGCAGGAAGGCGTTGGAGAGCCGGATCACCTCCGGAACGGAACCCGAGATATTGCCGGTCGCCGGGTCAATCGGCAGCCCCTTGAGATAATAGCCGGCACCGTTGACCAGCAGACCGTCCTTGTCGATTTCGAAATCGCCGCGGCGGGTAAAGTAGTTCGAACCGGCGAAGACCGAATTACCGTCAGACTGCCCGACCTTGGGCTCCACCACGAAGAAGCCGTTGGTATTGAGCGCAATGAACGTCTCGTTCGAACTGGTCTGGATATCGCCCTGAAGGTTATTGGTCGCTCGGGATTGCGCCAGGACGGCGCCTGGCACCTGGGCTTTCAGCGGCGCATCGGGGATCAGATCGACAAAACTCGTCTCCATGCGCTTGTAGCCGATGGTCTGAGAATTGGCGATATTGCCCGAAATGTTCTCCAGCGAATGCGCCTGCGCCCGCAGGCCGGTCACCGCGCTGGAAAGAGCCCCATAGATACCCATCTGTCACTCCGTAAACCCGATCGCGCCCCTGGACGCTTTTCCCACCCAGCAATGCAAGGGAAATGCCAAAGTGCTCGGCCCTTGATTCATTGAGGGTTTTTCGTCTGAACGCGGCAGAATACGGCGATAAGGCGGCAGAAGAATCCGGGTGGGCGGCAGAATTTGCCGTGCGCTTGTGATGCAGGGCTCGTTGGGTTATTGCCTTCGCCAAACGGGGCGCCCTGCCCCGGCTGCAATTTGGGCGGCCAGCCCTGCGGAGCGGTGCATATGCTGTTTTCCAGCGTCGATGAATTTGTCAAAGCCCCACGCCGCGCGGTCACCGTCTTTGGCATGGCCGGTGTCGGCAAGACCCGCCTGTCCAACATGCTGCGCGAAAATCACTGGTTTCACTACTCGGCCGACTACCGCATCGGCACGCGCTACATGGGCGAGTTCATTGTCGACAATTTCAAGCACGAGGCGATGAAGGTGCCGTTCCTTGCGCAGCTGCTGCGCACGGACTCAATCTATATCTCATCCAATATCACCTTCGATAACCTCGACCCGCTCTCGACCTATCTGGGCACGCCCGGCGATCCCAATCGCGGCGGCCTGCCGCTTGCGGAATACCAGCGTCGTCAGGAGCAGCACCGGGTGGCCGAAATCGCCGCCCTGGGCGACCTTCCCTATTTCATCGACCGCGCCAAGACACTCTATGGCTATGACGATTTCATCGCCGATACCGGCGGCTCGCTGATCGAGGTGATCGATCCCACCGATCCGCAGGATGCGGTGGTCAAAACGCTGACCGATCACACGGCCCTCATCTATATCCGCGGCACCGAGGATAATGCCGTCGATCTGGTCAAGCGGTTCAGAAAGTCGCCAAAACCGATGTATTACCGCCCCGAATTTCTTGTGCAGAAATGGGCCGAGTACAAACTGATCCATGGCATCCACGACGACGATGACGTGGACCCTGCCGGCTTCGGCGCCTGGGGCTTCGAAGCCCTCCTGCGCGACCGCCTGCCTCGCTATCAGGCGCTGGCCGACAATTTCGGCTATGTGGTGGAAGCCTCCGATCTTGCCATCGTCCGCGATGGCGACGAATTCGTCGATCTGGTTGCCGCCGCCATCGAGAAGCGAATGCGCTAGCGCGTTCTACGGGAACACCCGGAGTACGCGCCACGCTTGAATCGCTTTCTCATTGCACCCAGCTAAGAGGCTGTCATGCCTATCCGAATTCCCGATAACCTGCCCGCCAGAAAAACCCTTGAAGCCGAGGGCGTCTATGTCATGGATTCCAGCCGCGCCGCGCGGCAGGACATCCGCCCGCTCGAGTTTGGCCTGCTCAACCTGATGCCGAACAAGGAGCGCACCGAGACACAGTTCACTCGCCTGATCGGCGCCACCCCGCTGCAGATCAATCTCAGCCTCGTGCGCATCACCGAACACCAGTCCAAGCACACGTCCGAGGAATACCTCACCTCCTTCTACCAGACCTGGGAAGAGGTGAAGGAGCGCAAGTTCGACGGCTTCATCGTCACCGGCGCCCCCATCGCCAATATCCCCTTCGAGGATGTGCGCTATTGGCCCGAAATGCTCGAAATCATGGAGTGGACGCGCACCAATGTGCACCACACCATGTTCATCTGCTGGGGGGCACAGGCCGCGTTGCACCATTTCCACGGCGCGCGCCGCTACCGCATGGACAACAAGGCTTTCGGCGTCTTCCGGCACCAGATCGTCAAGCCCGGCTCGCCCTGGCTGCGCGGCCTGTCCGACAGCCCGATGATCCCGGTCTCGCGCTACAATGACATCGACCGCGCCAGCATCGGCGACGATCTCGACGTGCTGATCGACAATGCCGATCTCGGGCTCTGCATGCTCGAACGCAAGGATGGACGCGCGGTCTATTTCCTCAATCACCTGGAATATGACAACCGCTCGCTGGCCGACGAATATGAGCGCGACATCGCCGCTGGCCTCGACACGCCGCCGCCCGCCAATCTCTTCCCCGATGGCGACACCAGCCAGGAGCCGGAAAACCGCTGGCGCAGCCACGCCCATCTGCTGTTCCAGAACTGGATCAACGAGATCTACCAGACCACGCCCTATAGACTGGACGAGATCGGAAACTAAAAAAGGGGCCCTGCTGGGCCCCTTCCTATTGGCATTCCACCGGATCAGACGGCGATCTTGCCGCCACCCTGCTTGGTGACGACGACTACCGACGGGCGGGTCGGCATGGCATCGTCGAAATCAGGCCAGCGGGTGGAGAGGTCCTCGTAGTAGGACGGACGGCCGAAGCCTTCCCAGTCGTCGCCGCCATCGGCCGGGTGCTGCACGGCGAGGAACAGCGTTTCGCCATCCTCAGTAAAGACCGGGCCGCACATTTCAGCGCCCACCGGCACGCGGAAGAAGAGCTTGGACGTCGCGCGGGCATCGCCCTCGGTATCCACGGCCCAAAGGCCATCGGTACGACCCGTGCCGGACGGGCTGTTGCCATCGGTGGACACCCACAGGCGCCCATCGCTGTCCACGGCGCAATTGTCCGGCATGCCGAACCAGCCATTGGCGGTGGTGTCGGTCGAGAAGGTGGCGCCGACTTCAGCGATGGACGGGTCACCGCATTTAAGCAGGATTTCCCAGCTGCCGGTCTCGGCAGCGAAGTCGCCATCCGCCTCGGCGATTTCGATGATATGACCGAAGGCATTCTTGGCCGTCGGGTTGGCGGCATCGACCTGGTCCGCCTCGCGGCGGGTATTGTTGGTCAGCATGACATAGACCTTGCCATTGCTGGCATTGGGTTCGATGTCCTCGGGGCGATCCATCTTGGTGGCGCCGAGCAGGTCGGCGGCGCGGCGCGTTTCAATGACGACGTCGGCCTGGCTGGCAAAGCCGTTATCTTCCGTCAGCGGACCCTGGCCGTGAACCAGCGGCATCCACTCCATGGAGCCGTCTTCTGCGAAGCGGGCGACATAGAGCGTGCCCTCGTCCAGCAGGTCCATATTGGCCGCACGATCATCGGGATTGTAGGTGCCCGACGTCACGAACTTATAAACATAGTCGAAGCGCTCGTCGTCGCCGAGATAGAAGACGACGCGGCCATCCTTGCTGACGATGGATTCCGCGCCTTCATGCTTGAAGCGGCCCAGCGCCGTGCGCTTCTTGGGCACCGAGTTCGGGTCCATCGGGTCGACTTCGACGATATAGCCGAAGCGGTTGGGCTCGTTGGGCTCCTTGGAGACGTCGAAGCGATCGTAATGCGCGGCCCATTCATAGGAGCCTTCCGGAATGCCCAGGCGGTCATAGTTGGCAGCCTCGGGATGATCGGACGGCAACTCGCCGCCGAAATAGCCGTGGATGTTTTCCTCGGCCATGATGTAGGTGCCCCAGGGCGTGACGCCGCCGGCGCAATTGTTGATCGTGCCGAATACCTTGGTTCCGGTCGCATCGGCATTGGTCTTGAGCCGGTCATGGCCGGCGGCCGGGCCGGTCAGCTGCATCTCGGTTTCCGCGGTGATGCGGCGATTGTACTGGCCGTCCTTGACCACCTGCCACTTGCCGTCGACCTTCTCGATCTCAACGATCGTGCCGCCATGGGCCATCAGCTCGATATCGACCTGCTCCTTGGTGAGCGCATTCATGGTGATCTCGCCTTCGGCAAGGGTCACCAGGCCCGGAAACATCAGGTGCGGATTGGTATATTCGTGGTTGACCACGAGCAGGCCGTGTTCGTCCGAGCCATCGAGCGGGATATAGCCGACATAGTCGTTATTGTAGCCGAACTGGCGCGCCTGGGCGGCCGCGCTCTGGTTGGCCGGGTCGAATTCGGGCGCATCGGGGAAGAGGCCATCGCCCCAGCGCAGCAGCACATCGGCGTCATAGCCTTCGGCGACGTGATGGGTTTCATCCACGCCGGCTTCGACTTCATTGAAGGAGAAAGCCGAATTGCCGGCAGCCTTGGCGTCGCCTGCGGTCAGGATCGCCAGCGGGCTGACCGTGGCGGCGATGGCCGAAACGGCCAGCGAGCCCTTGAGAAAACCGCGGCGGGAAAAGCGGGCGCTGATCAGCTCGCCCATCGTGGGATTGCCGGACGTATTCCGCGGCGCCGCATCGGCAGCCTCCAGCTGGGACGTCTTGAAGATCGGGGTTTGGTCGTTCATCGGGTGCTCCTCACAGCAACCGCCTGTCGGGGCGGACCGGGAGGGCTTAAGCGCTGCGCCTGACGTCCCGGTAACAACGCAATGACAATTGGATGACGGCGCGCCGCTCTTGCATTGCCGGGACGAGCCCCTACCTTGCATGAACAAGAGGGATTCCGCCTTGCCGCAGCCGCCGACCACACTGACCGACGAACTGGGCATAGCCCTCTCCAATCTGGCCGATAGCGCGACGGGCGTCTTCACGCCCACCCTTCGCCTCGGCGTCACCGGCCTCAGCCGCGCCGGCAAGACCATTTTCATCACTGCCCTCGTGCATAACCTGCTGACCCAGGGGCGACTGCCCGGCTTTGCCCCGCTGGCCGATGGCCGCTTCATCGGCGCCAAGCTGGCCGAATATCCCGACGCCACCATTCCCCGCTTTGCCTATGAGCAGCATCTGGCGGCGCTGACGGCCAATCCCCCATTCTGGCCGGAAAGCACGCGGCGGATTTCCCAGCTGCGCATTGTCATCAAATATCAGTCGGCCAAATGGTGGTCCGGCATGCGCGGCCCCGCCACGCTCAATCTCGATATCGTCGATTATCCCGGCGAATGGCTGCTCGACCTGCCTTTGCTGGGCCTGTCCTTTGCCGAATGGAGCGCCCAGGCGCTGGATCGGGCCCGCCAACCGGGCCATGAAGCCGAGGCCACCGAATTCCTCCGCGAGCTCGACAGCACCGATATCTCCAGGGACGCCAACGATATCGATGCGGAACGCCTCGCTTCTGCCTTCACCACCTATCTGCGCCGCTCGCGCGAACATGGCGCGCTCTCGACCCTCCCGCCCGGTCGCTTCCTGCTGCCCGGCGATCTCGAAGGTTCTCCCGCGCTGACCTTTGCGCCCCTGCCCCGGCCCGTTGGCACACACCGCAATTCCAGCCTCTATGCCATGCTGGAAAACCGCTATGAATCCTACAAGGACCGCATCGTCCGCCCCTTCTTCCGCGATCATTTCGCCCGTCTCGACCGCCAGATCGTGCTGGTCGATACGCTACGCGCCCTCAATGCCGGCCCGGCCGCCGTCAACGACCTCGAAGTCGCCCTCACCGAGGTTCTCGCCTGCTTCCGCCAGGGCGAGTCCAACCTGCTGCTGCGCCCCTTCAATCGCCGCGTCGATCGCATTCTCTTTGCCGCGACCAAGGCCGACCATGTCCATCACACCAGTCACGACCGGCTCGAAGCCATCCTCAATCGCCTGGTCGGCATGGCGCGAAACCGCGCGCGTTTCGCAGGCGCCGAAACCCGCTCCATCGCCATGGCCGGCATTCGCTCCACCAGCGAGGGCACGATCCGCGAGAATGGCGAAACCCTGCCCACGCTGATCGGCACCCCGCTCAATGGCGAAGTGCTGGACGGCACCAGCTATGATGGCAAAACCGAAATTGCTCTATTTCCCGGTGACCTGCCGGAGCGTCCGGATTCATTGTTCGAGAACGGCAATCCGGTCGGGCTGAATTTCCTGCGCTTCGCCCCGCCCCAGCGGCTCGAGCGCAATGCCGATGGCGAACCCGTCCTGCCCCATATCCGCCTCGACCGGGCGCTCGACTACCTCATTGGAGACTGGATGGCATGAAGCGCCCCGTCGCCCACACGATCACCCGCCCCGAGGATGCTGCCGGTGCCAGCCGCGCCCCGCGCGCCTTCACGCCCGACCGCGCCGAAATCGTCGAGGTGGCCTTCGATCCCGCGCCGGATCCCGAGCTGATCACGCCCCCGCCTCGCCGCATGGGCTGGATCGGGCGCGTCGCCTGGACCACGGGCGGCATTCTCGTTTCCGCCGGCCTCGGCCTTGCCGCCGACCGGCTGATCCGCGACCTTTTCGCCAGCAACCAATATCTCGGCTATGTCGGGCTCGGCCTGCTGGGCGCATTCCTCGTCGCCATCGCGGCCCTGGTGCTGCGCGAAGTCCTCGCTCTGCGCCGTCTCCGCGTGCTCGACGCGCTCAAGGCCGACGCCACCCGCGCCGCCGCCGACAACGACCGAAAGCGCGCAGGGGTAGTCATCGACCACCTCGAGGGCGTCTATGCCGCCCGTCCCGATCTCGCCCGCGCCCGCGAAACCGTAATAACCAATCTTCCCAATCTCTTCGACGGCCAAGAAGTCATTACCCTGGCCGAACGCAGCCTCATGGCCCCGCTCGATGCGCGCGCCAAGGCGCTGACCGCCGCCTCCGCGCGGCGCGTGGCCTTGGTCACCGCCGTTTCGCCCCGTGCGCTGATCGACATCGCCTTCGTCATCTATGAAAGCATCCGCCTCGCCGGTGCCATCGCCGCGCTCTATGGCGCGCGCCCCGGCTTTTTCGGCTTCTGGCGGCTGGCAGGCTCCGTGCTTGCCCACCTCGCCGTCACCGGCGGCCTCGTGCTCACCGATGGCGTCGTGGAGCAACTGGTCGGCCAAGGGCTTGCCGCCAAGCTCGCCGCCCGGCTGGGCGAAGGCGTCGTCAATGGCCTCATGACCGTGCGTGTCGGCATCGCCGCCATGCGCGTCGTCCGCCCCCTGCCCTTCGACGCCCTGCCCCAACCCATGGTCCGGGATTTTATTCCCGAACTGGTCAAGGTTACCCAGGATGCCGGCAAGGGCTCAGGCGGCTAGCGCCAGCTGTTCGGACGAGGCGAAGGCCTCGATCTGCGGCTTGGCGAAGTAATAGCCCTGAAAGAGGTTGATCCCGGCGCCCCGCAATGTGAGCAGTTCGGCTTCCGTTTCCACGCCCTCGGCCAGCACCTCGATATCGAGCTGGCGCGCAATGCTGACGATCCCGGCAACGATAACCTGTCGGGCGGGCGAAGTGTCCACGCCACGCAGCAGGTCCATGTCGATCTTGATGAGATCGGGCTGGAACTTGGCCAGCAGCCCAAGGCCCGCATAACCGGCACCGAAATCATCCAGCGCCGTTATGAAGCCCATGCGTTTGTATTCGGCCACGATATTGGCCACATGGGCCGCATCGGCCATGTGCTCGTTCTCCGTGAATTCGAACATCAGCCGCGTGGGATTGAAGCGGGTGCGGGCGGCGGCGGCAAGCGTGGCGCGAATACAGGCGCGCGGCTCGTAAACGGCATTGGGCATGAAGTTGATCGAGAGCCGCGCATCCGATGCTTCGGGCAGGAATTGGCCCGCCAGCTCGATGGCCTTGACCCGGCAGGCCTGGTCGAAAACGTAGCGGTTGGCATCCGTCACGGCGGAGAGGACCGACGCCGCCCCCTGGCCGTCCATCCCGCGCACAAGAGCCTCATAGCCCCAGATGCGCTGGGCACCCATGTCGACAATGGGGTGAAAGGCCATTGTAAAGGGCAACGGAAATTCTTCGCCGTCACGGCAGCCCTGGCAACCTGTGCCCATTTGATAACCTATGTTACTATAGAATAAGGAATTTTCCTCATCCTGCAGCAACAGGCCTTAACGCATCGCCAATGACGATGACTTGTGATCAGTCCTTGGCCGCGCTCGGTGCCAGCGTCAGCTTCAGTCCGTCCAGGGCGTCTGAGCACAGGATCTGGCAGGAGAGGCGCGAGTTCGTCTTCACATCGCCGACGCTGTCGAGCATATCCTCTTCCTCGTCGCTCGGCGCGCCAACCGCGTCGAGCCACTCCGAATCCACATAGCAGTGGCAGGTGGCGCAGCTCAGCGCCCCGCCGCACTCGGCTTTGATATTGAGGCCCCAGTCACGGATCACTTCCATGACGCGCCAGCCCTCGAGCCCTTCGAGCTCGTGCACGTCGCCAGCCTGGTCGGTAACGATGATCTTCATGAAAAAGCGCTCCTCAACAGCGCGATGGGGATAGCGGGTTGAGGGGCCACCCGCAAGGCTATCCTTCCTGCGGCACCACCCGGCTTTACCGGGTGGTCCATGCTCCCGCTGAGCTGTACTGCCAGGACAAGTCCGCCAATGACCCGGGAGGCGCGGATAGTGCCTTACGCCACGCCCAGCTTCTTCTGCAGCTTTGTCGAACTGGTCGTGTACTGGAACACCACTCGTTCGCCCGGCGAGATGATGGCCTTGGCCGCCTGCGCCATCAGCGCGGCTTCATGGAAGCCGGAGAGGATCAGCTTGAGCTTGCCGGGGTAGTAGTTGATGTCGCCGATGGCGAAGATGCCAGGCACCGAGGTCTCGAACTTCTCGGTATCGACCACGATCGTATTGTCGTTGAGCTCCAGCCCCCAATCGGCCACCGGACCGAGCTTCATGGTGAGGCCGAAGAACGGCAGCAGGCGCGTCGCCGGGATCGAAAGGTCACCGGCCTCGGTCGCCAGATGCACATGGTTGATCTGTCCGTCATCGCCGTCGAGCTTGG